>CAJQNK010000199.1 GCA_905479655.1 uncultured bacterium
CACGCCGGCCGGCGCGTCGCGCATCCCCGACGGCGCCGATACCGATACCGATACCGACTGGACCCGCAACGACTTCGACGGCGAGGGCCTGCCGGGCTTCATCGGCACGCCGGATCCCGGCGAGGCCATCAACACCCCCGACCTGCCCAACGAGGCCGTGTCGGTGGAGGCGGCCCTGCCGCGGGTCAACGAGGTGGTGCGCGACCACACGGGCAGCGACACCTCGGAGTACGTGGAGATCTTCGGCGATCCGTCGACCGACTACTCGGCCTACACGCTCCTCGAGCTCGAGGGCGACGGCACGGGCGCGGGCGTGATCGACGGCGTCTGGCCGTTGGGCGTCACCGACGGCTCCGGGATCTGGTTCACCGGCTTCCTCAACAGCGAGATCGAGAACGGCTCGGTCACGCTGCTGGTGGTGGACGGCTTCACCGGCCTGGCCGGCGACGACCTGGACACCGACAACGACGGCGTGCTCGACACGATGCCCTGGACGGCCGTGGTGGACGATGTCGGCCTGACCGACGGCGGTGTCGACGACCGGATCTACTCGACCACGGTGCTGGCCCCCGGCTACGACGGCAACTCCTTCACGCCGGCCGGCGCGTCGCGCATCCCCGACGGCGCCGATACCGATACCGATACCGACTGGACCCGCAACGACTTCGACGGCGAGGGCCTGCCCGGCTTCATCGGCACCCCGGACCCGGGCGAGGCGCTCAACACCCCCGAGCTGCCCAACGAGGTCGTGCCCGCCCTCAACCCGCCGGTGCTCAACGAGGTCGTGCGCGACCACACCGGCTCCGACACTTCGGAGTACGTGGAGCTCTTCGGCGATCCGTCCGTGGACTACTCGTCGTACTCGATCCTCGAGGTCGAGGGCGACAGCGGCTCCACCACGGGCGTGATCGACGGCGTCTGGGCCGTGGGCACCACCGATGCCGCGGGGATCTGGTTCACCGGCTTCCTGAACAGCGAGATCGAGAACGGCAGCGTCACCCTGCTGCTGGTGGAGGGCTTCACCGGCGTCGCCGGCGACGATCTCGACACCGACGACGACGGCGTCTTCGACGTCATGCCGTGGACCGCCGTGGTGGACGACGTGGCCCTGACCGACGGCGGCGTCGACGACCGGCTGTACTCGGTCGCCGTCCTCGCCCCCGGCTACGACGGCAACTCCTTCACGCCGGGAGGCGCGTCGCGCATCCCCGACGGCGCCGACACCGACGCGGCGGGCGACTGGGTGCGCAACGACTTCGACGGCGAGGGCCTGCCGGGCTTCATCGGCACGCCGGATCCGGGCGAGGCCCTCAACACGCCGGGCCTGCCGAACGAGATCGTGGTCGTGATGGGCGCGGACCCGGTGATCAACGAGTTCGTGCGCGACCACACGGGCGGCGACACCTCCGAGTTCGTCGAGCTCTTCGGCGACCCGGCGGCCGACTACTCGGCGCTCACGATCCTCGAGATCGAGGGCGACGTGACCTCGGCCACCGGCACGGTCGACAGCGTGCTGGCCGTCGGCATCGCGGACGGCGCCGGCTTCTGGTTCACCGGCTATCTCAACGGCGAGTTCGAGAACGGCACGGTGACGCTGCTCCTGGTGGAGAACTTCACCGGCTCGGCGGGCGACGATCTCGACACCGACGACGACGGCGTCTTCGACGTCACGCCGTGGGACCGCATCGTCGACGACGTGGCCGCCACCGACGGCACGGCCGGCGACCTGGCCTACTCGGCCACGGTGCTGGCGCCGAGCTACGACGGCAACCCGTTCACGCCGGGTGGCGCCTCGCGTATCCCGGACGGCATGGACACCGACACGACGGCCGACTGGGTGCGCAACGACTTCGACGGCGAGGGCCTGCCGGGCTTCACCGGCACCCCCGAGGTGGGGGAGGCGCTCAACACCGGCGGCCTGCCCAACGAGATCGTCGAGGGACAGCCGCCGGTGACGGCGACGATCTGCGAGATCCAGGGCTCCGGCGACTTCTCGCCGCTGGACGGCCAGGTGGTCACGACGCTGGACAACATCGTCACGGTGGTCGCCGTCAACGGCTTCTTCCTGCAGACGGCGGCGTCCTGCGACGGCGATCCGGCGACCTCCGACGGCATCTTCGTCTTCTCGGATCCGCCCACCGTGCTGCCGGGCGACCAGGTGGACGTCACCGGCGTGGTGGACGAGTTCTTCGACAAGACGGAGCTCACCGGGGTCACGGTGACCGTCGACTCGTCGGGCAACCCGATCCCGGCGGCGGTGGTCTTCGACGCGAGCACGCCGAGCCCCGTGGCGCCGGGGGACAAGGAGCGGTACGAGGGCATGCGGGTCGCCTGGGTCGACGGCGTCGTGACCAGCCCCAGCGACCGCTTCGGCGACGCCGGCGTGGTGGCGAAGTCCACTCCGCTGTTCCGCGAGCCGGGCATCGAGTACCCGGGTCTCGTGGGACTGCCGGTGTGGGACGGCAACCCCGAGGGGTTCGAGGTGGACCCGGACTGCGCGGGGCTCGCGAACCTCGACCTGTTCCGCGGCCAGGCGGTGCTCGAGGCCGACGGGGCGCTGGACTTCCAGTTCGGCGACTACATCGTCTGTCCCTCGCTGCTCGCCGTGGGCCCGGAGCCGGCGCTGCCGGTGCCGGCGCGCGACCGGGCGGAGGGCGAGGCCACCGTGGCCAGCCTCAACATGCTGCGGCTGTTCGACGAGATCGATGATCCTCTCGTCGACGACTTCGTGGAGGACCCGCTGGTGGTGGAGGATCGGCTGACGCGCTTCTCCGCCTACATCCGCGACGTGATGAAGTCGCCCGACGTGCTGCTGGTGCAGGAGGTCGAGAACCTCTCGATCCTCCAGCGCGTCGCCGACCGCATCGCCGCGGACGATCCGGCGATCGTCTACACGGCGTACCTCGACGAGGGCAACGACATCGGCGGCATCGACGTCGGCTACCTCGTGCGCGACACCTCGACGGTCTTCCGCGTCCAGCAGGTGTACAAGGACCTCACCTGGGAGTTCGACGGCGTGGTCTCCCTGTTGCACGACCGGCCGCCGCTGGTCCTGGGGGTCGACCTCGGGGGCCGCATCCCGATCCACATCGTCAATCTCCACCAGCGCTCGCTGGGCGGGATCGACGACGACGCCGACGGCGACCGGGTGCGCAACAAGCGGTTCCAGCAGGCGGCGACGGTCTCCACCCTGCTGCGCAACCTCTACGACCGCTTCGGTCCCGACCTCCGGCTGGTGGTGGGCGGCGACTTCAACGCCTTCGAGTTCACCGACGGCTACGCCGACGTCCTGGGGCAGATCAAGGGTCTGGCCGACCCGCTGGGCGCCCTGATCCCGGTGGTCGACATCGTGAACCCGGACTACGAGGACCTGGTCCTCGACCTGCCGGCGGAGGAGCGCTACACCTTCGTCTTCGGCGGTAGCGGCCAGGTGCTGGACCACTTCCTGGTGTCGCCGGGTCTCCGGCCGCTGGTCTCGGAGCTCGAGATCCCGCGGGGCAACGCGGACGCGCCCGAGGGCTTCGAGGACACGCCGCGTCCGGGGCAGGAGACGCTCTCCGTCTCCGACCACGACGGGATCGTGCTCTTCCTCCAGCGGAGCGCCCAGGGTCAGGGTGGCCCGCTGGTGGAGGCGGGTCTCCCGGGCGAGCGCTAGGCCTGACTCTCTCACCCAGTCTCTACTGAGGCGGGGGGCGCGTCGTCGTCCCCCGCCACGGCTTCTCTTTCTTCCGGAGGGCCGGGTCGTCCGGCCCCGTCCGGATCCGCTCGTCCACCGGGAGGCACCCCTGCAACAGGAGAAGAGCATGTACCGCAACCATCGATTCGTGGCGGCCCTGGGGCCCGCCCTCTTGCCGGCGGCCCTCCTCGTGGCGGCCCACCTGGCCGCGGCTCCGGCCGCCGCCCAACCGGCGATCAACGAGGTCGTGCGCGACCACGTGGGCGTCGACACCTCGGAGTTCGTCGAGATCTTCGGCGATCCCTCGACGGACTACTCGGCCTGGTCGCTCCTCGAGATCGAAGGGGACTCGGCCGGCGCCGGCGTCATCGACGACGTCTGGGTCGTGGGCACGACCGACGCCGCCGGGATCTGGTTCACCGGCTACCTGAGCAGCCGGATCGAGAACGGGACGGTCACCCTTCTCCTGGTGGAGGGCTTCTCCGGCCTGGCCGGCGACGACCTCGACACGGACAACGACGGCGTCCTCGACGCGACGCCTTGGTCCACGCTGGCCGACGACGTCGGGCTGTCGGACGCCGGCGGCGGCGACCAGGTGTACTCGACGACGGTGCTGGCCCCGGGGTTCGACGGCTCGCCCTTCACGCCGGGCGGCGCGTCCCGCTTCCCGGACGGCGCCGACACCGACACGCCGTCCGACTGGGTGCGCAACGACTTCGACGGCGAAGGTCTGCCGGGCTTCACCGGCACCCCCGAGCCGGGCGAGGCCCTCAACACCGGCGGCCTGCCCAACCTGCTCGTCGACGACCCGCCGCCCGCCGATGTGACGATCTGCGAGATCCAGGGCTCGGGTGACCTGTCGCCATTGGCTGGCCAGGTCGTGACGACGCTGGACAACATCGTGACGGTGGTGGCGATCGACGGATTCTTCCTGCAGACGCCGACAGCCTGCGACGGCGATCCGGCGACCTCCGACGGCATCTTCGTCTTCTCGGATCCGCCGGCGGTGCTGCCGGGCGACCAGGTGGACGTGACCGGCACGGTCGACGAGTTCTTCGACCGGACGGAGCTCACCGGTGTCACGGTGACCGTCGACTCGTCGGGCCACCCGATCCCGGCGCCCGTCGTCTTCGATGCGAACACCCCGACGCCGCTGGCCCCCGGCAACAAGGAGCGGTTCGAAGGGATGCGCGTCGCCTGGACGAACGGCGTCGTCACCGGTCCCAGCGACCGTTTCGGCGACGCCGCCGTGGTGGCGAAGGCGTCTCCGCTCTTCCGCGAGCCGGGCATCGAGTTCCCCGGTCTACCGGGCCTCCCGGTGTGGGACGGCAATCCGGAGGGGTTCGAGGTGGACCCGGACTGCGCCGGGCTGCCGGACCTCGACCTGTTCCGCGGCCAGGCGATCCTCGAGACCGACGGAGCGCTCGACTTCTCGTTCGGCGACTACCTGGTCTGCCCGAGTCTGCTGACGGTGGGGCCGGAGCCGGCGCTGCCGATGCCGGTCTGTGACCGCGCTCCCGGCGAGGCCACCGTGGCGACCCTGAACATGCTGCGGCTGTTCGACGAGTTCGACGATCCGCTGGTGGGCGACTTCGTGGAGGATCCGCTGGTCGTCGACGAGCGCCTCGACCGCTTCTCGGCCCAGATCCGCCTGGAGCTCAAGGCCCCGGACGTGCTGCTGGTCCAGGAAGTCGAGAACCTGGACATCCTCCGTCGGCTGGCCGACCGGATGGCGGCGGACGACCCTGCGATCGTCTACACGGCGTACCTCGAGGAGGGCAACGACGTCGGCGGCATCGACGTCGGCTACCTGGTGCGCGACACGGCGCAGGTGCTGCGCGTCAAGCAGGTCTACAAGGACCTCACCTGGGAGTTCGACGGCGTGATCGACCTGCTTCACGACCGACCGCCCCTCGTGATGGGCGTGCGCCTGCCGGGGAACCTGCCGGTGGCGATCATCAACCTGCACCAGCGCTCGCTCTCCGGGATCGACGATCCCGCGGACGGCGACCGGGTGCGCAACAAGCGCTGGACCCAGGCGAAGACGGTGTCGGACCTGGTGGCGATCCTGCAGGGCAAGTTCGGAGCCAACCTGCGTCTCCTGGTGGCCGGGGACTTCAACGCCTACGAGTTCACGGACGGCTACGTCGACGTTGTGGGGCAGTTGAGCGGCGATGCCGACCCGCTGGGTGCGCTCATCCCGGTGCTCGACCTGGTGGATCCGGACCTGGGCAAGGAGACGCTGAGCCTCCCGGCGAGCGAGCGATACTCGTTCGTCTTCGGCGGCAGCGGGCAGACGCTGGACCACTTCCTGACCTCGACGGGCATCCAGCCCTTCGTGTCGGGTCTCGAGGTCGCCCGCGGCAACGCGGACTCGCCCGAGGGTTTCGAGGACGTGCCGCGTCCGGGCCAGGAGACGCTGTCCGCGTCCGACCACGACGGGGTGGTGCTGTACCTCGACCCGGGGGCCGGGGCCGGGGGGCCGCCGCAGCGCTGAGGCGAATCGGGCGTCCGGAGCGACCCGAGCCGGTGGTCCATGCGGCGGGCCGTCCCACCGAGTTGTGGCATGCTCGGTGCGGGACCCGCCGCACGGCCCCTCCGCGACCTCCGCCGAACCGAGACCCATGCCCCGAACCTCTCCCCATGTCGCCGTCGTCGGCGCTGGCGCCTTCGGCGGTTGGACGGCCCTCTCCCTCGTGCGCCGGGGCGCCCGCGTCACGCTGATCGACCCCTGGGGCGCCGGCAACTCCCGCTCCAGCTCCGGCGGCGAGTCCCGGCTCCTGCGGGCGACCTACGGCGACGTGCCGCTGTACGTCGACTGGACCCTGGAGGCTGTCGAGGCCTGGCGCGGGCTGGCGCGCTCGGCCGGGGAGCCGGGCCTGCTGCGGGAGAGCGGGCTGCTCTGGTGGCTGCCGGAGGGCTCGAACGGCGACTACCTGGACGACTCCCGGCCCCATCTCGCGGCCCGGGGCTGGCCGCTGGAGGAGCTGACGCCGGCCGAGGCCGCCCGGCGGTGGCCCGGGATCGTCTTCGACGACGTCGAGCGGGTCGTCTGGGAGCCCCGGGCGGGAGTGCTGGCGGCGCGCCGGGCCACCCGGGTCGTCGCGGCCGCGGTGGCGGCGGCGGGCGGCACGACCGTGCGGGCCGCGGCGGCTCCGCCGCCCTCCGAGGGCGGACGCCTGGGCGTCGTCGAGCTCGTCGGCGGCGGACGGGTCGTGGCGGACGCCTTCGTCTTCGCTGCGGGTCCCTGGCTCCCGACGCTGTTCCCCGAGCTCCTCGGGGAGACGCTCCGCGTGACCCGCCAGAAGGTGGCGTTCCTCGGTCCGCCGGCCGCGGCGTCGGCGGCGCTCGAGGCGTTGCCGCCGTTCCTGGAGCTGGGTCCGCGGATCCTCTACGGCATGCCCGATCACGGGAGCTCGGAGAGTGGCGGCCGGGGCTTCAAGATCGCCGACGACACGCGGGGCTCCGTCTTCGAGCCGACGGCGGGCGACCGGCGGCTGGATCCGGGCTGGACGGAGGACCTGCGGGCCTGGGCGGCACGG
>CAJQNK010000200.1 GCA_905479655.1 uncultured bacterium
GCCTCCTCCCGTGGCGGCGGCCCGGCGGGCGGCGCCGCCGCGGGCGGACGAGCGATCGTCTCTTCGACCGGCTCGGGGTCCCCGACGATCGGCGACTCCTCCTCCCGGCCCCGGACGACGGGCGGGGTCGCCGCGCGCGCCTCGAACCGGTCCACCCGGGCCTCCTCCAGGCCGATCTCCAGCTCGACGAGTCGCGCCTCGATCCGCGCCAGACGCTTCGCCTGCAGCCACAGGTAGACCGGAAGCCCCAGCACGAAGAGGCCGTAGACGGAGACGACGAGCCCCAGGAGCGCCCAACCCATCTAGTCTCCCCGGTGCGCCCGGGCTGCCGCGCGCAGTCTCATCGCACCTTCCGGCCACGGCGGCGGAACTCGGCCACGGCCTCGGGGGTCGGGAAGGAGTAGTAGGTCGCCTGCTCGCGGTCGTTGGGCAGCAGCTCGAGGTCGCCCGCCCGGATCTTCCCCACCGCCTCGGCCAGAGCCTGGGCGCCGTAGGCGACCTTCGACTTGAGGATCAGGGAGTGGAGCGTGTCCCCGTCCTCGATCGGAACCCGCTTCTGCACCACGATCGGACCGTCGTCGACCTTCTCGTTCATGAAGTGGACGGTGACCCCCGTCGTCTCCTCGCCATGGGCCAGGACCCAGAAGCTCGGCAGCTTGCCGCGGTACTTCGGCAGCAGCGCGCCGTGGATGTTGATGACGCCCTGCGGCGGCAGCTCGAGGAGGTCCTTGCGCACGATCTTGGGACAGGCGACCGAGATCAGGAGGTCGACCCCCAGCTCCCGCAGGTGATCGTGGAACCCGGCAGCGTCCAGCGACTCGGGACGGTCGACCGGGACCTTCCAGCGCCGGAGCGCGCCGGCGACCGACCACGGCGGGCCCGGCAGCGTCACCGCGCGGTCCACCAGGTCCAGGGCCTTGTAACGGGCGAAGTGGAAGCCGTTCTGGAAGAAACCCCAGGGGCCCAGGAAACGGAGGTAGTCGCCCACGTTCTCCTTGGCGATCTCTCCGTGGAGGACGGCGGCGCCCACGACCGGGCAGTCGGCCGGCCGGCGGCGCAGGAAGCCGTCGAGGAGGCGCGGGATGTAGAACGCGTCCTCCTGCGTGAGGATGTAGCAGTTCATCGCCCGATTCTCCACGATGGCGGACCTCGGCACAACCGCGAAGCAGCGCGCGGCCGGCCAGCCCCGACGCGGCGAGGGCGATAGGATCCGGTCCGTCATGGCTCTCTCCCGCCTGCGCCCCGTCCCCCCTGCCGGTTCTCTGATCCTGGCCGGGCTCCTCGCCGCCACCCTCGCCTGCTCCGGGTCCGCGCCCCCCGCCTCCGACGCCGAAGCCGGAGCGGCAGATCGAGACGCGCCGGCGCCCTCGACCTCCGCGCCCCGGGCGGAGGGCCCGTCGACGCCGCCGCCCGGTCCGGCTCCGGCCGGGTTGGAGCTCCTGGGGGTGGTCAGCTTCCCCACCGGTTTCACCGTCGGCGGCTTCGAGGTCGGGGGGCTCTCCGGCCTGAGCTGCGAGCCGGCGACCGGCCGGTGCTGGAGCATCTCCGACGACCGCGGACAGAGCGGACCGCCACGCTTCTTCACCCTCGCCGTCGATCTCGCCGACGGCTCCCTCGACCCGGACGACGTGCGATTCACCGGCGCGGTTCCCCTGAGCCGGGAGGACGGCTCGCCCTTCCCCGAGGGTGGTCTCGACCCGGAGGGGATCGCCCGCGACGCCGCCGGCGATCTCTGGATCTCCTCGGAAGGCAACGCCAAGGAGGGCGTCGCGCCCTGGGTCCGACGCTTCTCGGCCGACGGCTCTCAGATGGCGGAGCTGACCCTGCCCAGCGGCTTTCTGCCCGAAGCGGATGTCCGGGGAGTGCGCTACAACCTGGCCCTCGAGTGCCTGACCCTGACGCCGGACGGACGTCACCTGTGGACCGGTGTCGAGAACGCCCTGGTGCAGGACGGACCGGCGGCCGACCTCGGCGTCTCGAGTCCCTCGCGCCTCCTGCGCTTCGACCTCGAGGCGGGAAGCCCGGACCGCCAGCTCCTCTACTGGGTCGACCCGGTCGACGCCCACCGCCCGTCGGTCGGCGACTTCCGGGTGAGCGGTCTCGTCGAGCTGCTCGCCCTCCCCGACGGCGACCTCCTGTCGCTCGAACGGGCCTACGTGCAGGGACTCGGCAACCGGATCCGCCTCTACCGGCTGGACCCGGAGAGCGCGGACGACCTCCAGCTCCTCGATCCGGACGCGGCCGGCATCGACCCCTCCGGGCCGGCGCCGGTGCGCAAGCGGCTGCTGGCCGACCTGGCCCAGCACGGCATCGAGCCCGACAACGTCGAGGGGCTGAGCTTCGGGCCGCCCCACCCCGACGGCCGCGCCACCCTTCTGCTGGTGAGCGACAACAACTTCAACCCGCTGCAGGAGACCCAGGTGATCGCGTTCGCGCTCGAGCTGGACGCCCTCACCGAGCCCGAGGCCGACCCGATCGTCGGGGCCACGATCGCCGAGATCCAGGGCGCCGGCCATCGCTCTCCCCTGGAGGGGCGACGGGTGGCGGAGGTCGAGGGGATCGTCACCGGCGTGGTCGACACGCCGAGAGACGCCGGATTCTGGTTGCAGAGCGCCGAGGACGACGGCGACCCCGCGACCTCCGAGGCGCTGTTCGTGGCCACGGGCTACCGGGCGCCCGGCGTGGTGCCCGGCCACCGGGTGAGGGTCGCGGGCAGGGTCGAGGAGCACGGGTCCGAGGGGGAGCTTCCCCAGACCCGGATCCGCATGCCGTGGATCCAGCAGGTGCTGGCCGAGGGGCAACCGCTTCCCGAGGCGGTCTCCCTCGGCGGCGACGGACGGCGCCCGCCCCTCGTCAACTTCGACGACGACGGTCTCGAGCTCTTCGAGCCGGACACCGACGCCCTCGACTTCTGGGAGAGCCTGGAGGGCATGCGGGTGGCCGCCCACGACCCGGTCGTGGTCGGCCCGACCATGGCCTGGGGCGAGCTCGTCGTCGCCCTGGACGGGGCCGACTCCGCGAACCGGACTGCCCGGGGTGGGCTCCTGCTCACCGCGGCGGACGCCCATCCCGAGCGTCTCGTGGTCGGTGGCGGTCCCGCCCGGATCGAGCGCGAGGCCGCCGTGGGGCAGCGCTTCCCCGGCGGCATCACCGGCATTCTCGACCAGGGCCGTGGCGGCTACCGCCTACGGCCGGACGAACCCCTCCCCACGCCCGCCGGCGAGGGGCCGGCACCCGATTCGACGCCGCTCGCGCGGACGCCCGGCCACCTCACCGTCGCGACCTACAACCTGTACAACCTGGCCGGCAGCGACGCCGAGGAGGAGTTCGAGGGCCACGCCCGCGTGATCGTCGACCACCTCGGCTCGCCCGAGATGATCGGCCTCCAGGAGGTGCAGGACGCCAACGGCCCGGTGGACGACGGGACGGTCGACGGCCGGCCCACCCTCGACCGGCTGGTCCAGGCCATCGTCGACGCCGGCGGACCGCGCTACGACTACCGTCAGATCGACCCGGTCGACAACCGGGACGGCGGCCGCCCCGGTTCCAACATCCGGGTGGCCCTGCTCTTCGACCCGGCGAGCGTGCGCTTCGTCGACCGGGGCGCGGCCGGACCGGACGACGCCGTCGAGGTGACGGTCGGGGACGGAGGGCCCCGCCTGACGCTGAGCCCCGCCCGGCTCGAGCCCCTCCACCCCGCCTTCACCCGCGAGCCGGCCGTCGACTTCGGTGGCAGCCGCAAGCCGCTGGTCGGCGAGGTCGAGGCCGGCGGACGGCGCCTGTTCGTCGTGGTGGCCCACCTGGCCTCGAAGGGCGGGGACGATCGGCTGTTCGGCGACCGCCAGCCACCCGTGGCGCGCTCCGAGGTGCAACGCCGGGACCAGGCCGGCGTGATCCACGCGTTCGTCGCCCGGCTCCTGCTGGCCGATCCCGAGGCCGCCGTGATCGTGCTGGGAGATCTGAACGAGCTCCCGTTCCGCCCGCCGCTGGAGCGCCTGAAGGAGATCCTGGTGGATCCTGTGGCGACCACCGTCCCTGCCGACGAGCGGTACAGCTTCGTGTACCGGGGCAACTCGCAGCGTCTCGACTACGCCCTGCTGAGCCCCGCGCTGGCCGCGGGCGCCGAGGCGGACGTGGTCCACGTCCACGCCGACTTCCCGGCGGCCCGGCGCGCCTCGGACCACGACCCGGTCGTGGTGCGCATCCCGCTACCCTGAAGAGCCCACCCCACCCCGTCGCGCGAGACTCAGTCGCCGGGGGTCAGCCGCAGCCGACCGACCGTCTCGGCCTCGATCCGCTCCTCGGCCCAGGCGACCGGCCGCAACTCCCCCGCGAGATAGAGCGGCCACTGGTCGGCGAAGTGGGGATCCCGGGGGTGGCCGGACTGACCCGAGGGCAGCACGGCGAGGCCGGCCTCGGGGTCGGCCAGAGAGGCGATCCAGCGCATGGAAGGCCCGTAGGTCACCGGCCGCCGACCTCCCCGCCAACCGCCGCCCAGGGCCAGCACGGTGGTGGGCGAACCGGAGACCGGGACCGGCCCCAGCCGGAACCACCGCCCCACCAGGGGAAGCTCGGCCAGGGGATGGCGCAGCTCCAGCGTGTGGAGCTCGCCCCATCGCCCGGCGGACGGATCGCCACCCCACAGCGCCGCGGCCTCCGCCCAGGCGTCTCCGAGCGCGCCCTCGAGGACCCCCCGCGGTGTCTCCCGCACGTCGGGCGTCGCCACGTCGTCCCACCACGAAGCGCCCATCTCTCCCCGGAGGAGCCGTAGGGTCCAACCCCACCGATCGATCGACGAGCTGGCCGCCAGGTCGAGCTCGTCGCCGAGGATCCGCGGCGCGAGCCGCCGCTCGAAGAGCGCGAAGAGTGCGGACGGGCCGGTCTCCGCCATGGACCCGTCCCAGGGCAGGAGCGTCTCGAGGGCGAGGGCGGCGTCGCCCGGGACCTCTCCGCCCAGGCGCTCCGCCGTCAGCTCCACCACCTGCAGGGCGTAGCGGTCGACGACGTCGGTCTGGATCCTGCCGAGATCCGGGCCGTCCCATCCGCCATCGGCGGCCAGGAGCTCACGGATCCGATCGGCCCTCACGGGTAGGTCGAAGTCCCCCGCCAGGTCGAAATCCCCCGCCAGGTCGAGATCCCCCTGCAGGTCGAGATCCCCCGCCAGGAGCCCCACCTCCGCGGGCCCCACCTTCGCGTTGGCCGTGACCAACAGGCCGGCCTCCGGGTTGCGCCAGACCGGCAACGACTCCACGGGCGCAAGCCCCTCCCAGCCCCACGCGGGGTCCCAACCGGGCGCGGGTAGACGCCCCGAGCCCCGCCGCCGGGCCGGCACCCGTCCCAGAACGGTCCACGCGATCTCGCCGCGGGTATCGGCCAGAAGGAGGTTCTGGGCCGGGGCGGTGAATCCTCCGAGGCCGGCGCGGGCCTCGTCGACATCCGAAGCCCGCGCCAGGGCGAGGAAGGGTGCGAACGGATCGTCCGCCAGGTACCCGGTCCACGCCAGGCTTCGCGGCGGCAGGCCGGCTTGGGCGTCGGCCGGAAGGAGCGGCCCCCGATCCGTCCAGGCGAGCTCCACCCCGCGGGGCTCCTCCCCCTTCACCCGCAGCGTCACGCTCCGCCGCTCGATCGGCTCCCAACGGTCGCCGCGGCGCACCCGCTCGCCCCTCGGATCGAGCTCCTCGAAGAAGAGGTCGTGGTCATCGAGCATGACGTTGGTCAGGGCCCAGGCGACCTCGGCGTTGCGCCCGATGACGACGCCCGGCGTTCCGGGGAGGGTCATCCCCGCCACCTCCAGCTGCGGGCTGCGCAGGTGGACCTGGTACCAGGTGTCGGGGAGCCGCAGGGGCAGATGGGGATCGTTGGCCACCCAGGCGCCTCCG
This sequence comes from uncultured bacterium, assembly GCA_905479655.1. Classification (GTDB taxonomy): domain Bacteria; phylum Acidobacteriota; class Thermoanaerobaculia; order Multivoradales; family JAHEKO01; genus CAJQNK01. The sequence continues at coordinate 5,880 of CAJQNK010000200.1, forward strand.
TTGCCGCTGCGCGAGGGCGCCACGGCCCAGTTGTTCGAGCCCGGGTGCCCCTCGCCCGCCGGCCCCGCCCCAGGCCGGGTCGGCGGGCCGGCCGCCGCGGCCAGAGCCGCGACCCCGTCGGCGAGCTCCGCCTCCTCTCCCATCAGCTCCGTCAGACGCCGAGGCCCGACCCGGCGCAGCCAGTCGAACCGGTGCTCCTCGGGCCGGCCGGCCCAGAAGGAGAGGTCGTTCGCCATGAGCTGCACGAAGCCCAGGCTGTCGGCCGGCGTCCAGGGCTCGGGCTCGATCCCCAGCAGCCGCAGGGTCGGGGGCAGGTCGCTCCCCCTCGCCTCCAACCACCCGTTGACGCCGCGCGAGTAGGCCTCGAGCCAGGCCCTGGACTCCGCGCCGACCCGCCCGGCCATCGCCTCCGCCGACCCGCGCAGGCCCAGCCGCAGGGCATGCCGGTCGAGCTCGAGCGTGACCGGCCCGAGCACTTCGGACAACCGCCCCGCCGCCGCCCGCCGACCCAGCTCGAGCTGGGTCATCCGATCGTTGGCGTGGAGCCAGCCCAACGCCGCCGCCAGATCCTCGGTGGAGAGCGCCAGCACGTGGGGGACTCCCCAGGCGTCGAAGCGCACCTGGACCGGCGCGGAGAGCCCCGGGAGCGCCACCTCCCCCGCGCGCCGGGGCCGGCCCGAGTCGAGCCAGCGGTGGACCAGGAGAGCGCCGACGACGACAGCGAGGAGCAGGACGGTGGCGGTGGCGAGAAGGGCCCGGCGAAGCGTCATGCCGGGATGATAGAAGGTGGGAGTCGGAGGAAAGGGGTGGACTCGAGCCGAGACCGCGCCGCGCATGGGGAGCGGGAGGCCGAACTGGCGACGCTGGTTGTGCGCCGGGCCGGTCCGACCTCCCGCGGATTCGGGGTGGGTCTCGCGCTAGAAGTTGAACCGGAAGCCGAAGCTCAGGCCGCTGCGCGGCGGGCCGTAGTAGCCCTCGAGGTAGGAGCCGGTCCCGTACAGGCCCCCCTCGCAGTAGTAGTGGGGCTGGTAGTGGTAGACACCGCCCACGATGACGGGGAAGAAGTAGACCTCGTGGTAGTGACGGTGCGCTCCGTAGTAGGCCCGGCCGTGACGGTAGGGAGTGTAGGCCCCGGGGTAGCCCGGACCGATGTGGCGCGGCACCACGAAGCTGTGCCGCGGGTAGTCCCGCCCGCGGTACCGGCCGTCCCGTCGGTAGTCGTAGCGACGGTCATCGTGGCGACGGTAGTCGTACCGACGGTCGTTCCGCCGATCGCGACGGTCGTAGCGGCCATGGTCGTCGCGGCCGTGGTCGTCCCAGCGCTGCTCGTAGCGGTGACCGTCCCGCTCGTGCCCGCGGCGGTCCTTGGCGGCCGCGGCCGGCGCGGCCGCGACGGTCAGACCCAGGAGGCCTACGAGGAAGAGGGGCAGGAGTCGGTGGATCTTCGAGGTCGTCGGTCGCGTCATGGTGTGTCTCCTTTCACGAAGAGGAGATTGCGAGAAGCGGGCCAACTCTCGAAAAGACGAGAGCCCGCCGCCCGGAGACCCCGGAAACACGCGGGATCAAGGGCCCGACGACCCCGGAGCTCGCCGAGCCGCGCACCCTCCCCTACTCCGCAGCGTCCTCTCCGGGGGACGGCCGACCGACCCCGCCGCCCTCAGGCGAAGGCCAGGAACGTCTCCATGAAGTCCTGGAACCAGACCATCCAGCGCAGGGACCAGCGGACGGCCGGGAACGTGGAACGCGACTCCACGAGCCGGCTGTTGTTGGTCCGGTCGATGTCCAGCAACAGGATCCGGTCGGGATCCACCTCGGCCGACACCAGCTTGACGGGCCGCTCTTCCACGATCATCGTCCAGCGGTACTCGCCGTTCCAGGCGTGGCGGATCTCGCTCCCGTCCTCGAAGGTCAGCAGGACGTCGACCGGGAAGACGCCGCCGCCCAGCCGTCGGACCACGACCTCGGTGCGATAGAGCTCCTCGACCCCCTCCGCCGGGCCCTCGAGGGCGACCATCTCCCCGGCCTCCTCCACGAAGCCCTTCGCCGCGGCCGGGATGCTGCGCACCGACTCGATGGCGTAGTCGAAGGTCACCGGGCGCTGGTAGACCTGTGCGAAGAAGGGGTCGAGGTCGCGGCCCGAGACCTCCTCGGCGACGGCGAAGAACTCCTCGGGGGTCGGGTGTCGGAAGCTGTAGCGCTGGTAGAAGGTCGACAGGATCCGCTGCAGGGTCGGCCACCCGAGGTGGCGCTCCAGCGTGTAGAGCCAGAGGGCGGTCTTGGTGTAGCTGAGCTGCGAGCCGGTCTTCGGAAAGTAGCGCCAGGTGGGCTGCGCCTGGGAGTCCCACTCCGCGCCCTTGCGGTACCTGTCGAGGCGGTTGCCGTCGCTCTCGCGGCGGGTCTGCAGGTCGTGGAAGAGCACGGGGAAGAAACCGCGCTGATCGGTGCCCGGCGGCGAGAAGTAACGCTTCATGACCCGCGGCATGCCGAAGCGCTCGTCCTCCACCCGGATCGTCGAGAACGTGTTCAGGCCCTCGTCCATCCAGGCATGCTCGAACTCGTTGTTGCCCACGACGCCGTACCAGAACTGGTGGCCGGCCTCGTGGATGGTGACGCCCTCCGGCGAGCCGCCCCCCTCGGGGTTGAACAGGCGCGAGCCGCCGGTGAACAGCGTCGGGTACTCCATCCCGCCGGCGCCGGAGCCGTAGGCCGGATCGACGATCGTGACGTGGCCGTACGGGTACGGGCCGTACCAGCGGCCGTAGAGCTCCAAGGCCGCCTCCGTCGCGGCGAAGTAGCGGTCCTCCTGGGAGCTGTGGTCGGGCTGCAGCAGGAGCCGCATGTCCACCGCCGGCAGGCCCGCGGCCTGGAAGCGCCTCTCGCGCACCAGGTAGTCGGGGCTCGCCGTCCAGGTGAAGGCGTGGACGTCCGCCTGCTGGTAGCGGTGCGTGACCTGCCCGTCGGCCTCCTCGCGCCGCTCCGTCTCCCGCCCGGTGGCCCCGACGACGTAGCGCGCCGGCAGACGAATCGAGACGTCGTACTCGCCGTAGTCGGAGAAAAACTCCGTCCCGGCGTGGAACTGGTGACAGTTCCAGCCGTCCGCCTCCCAGACACCCAGCTTGGGGAACCAGTGGGCGAGGAACCAGGTGTCGCCCCGCCGCCCCGTACGGGCGAAGGTGCGGGGAACCCGGGCCCGCCACTCCATCTCCAGGACGACCGTCCCGCCGGGCGCCACCGGCACCGGGAGCGGGACGACCAGGACCGTCCGATCGTCGGGGTTGCCGTCGTCCGGCGAGTCGTAGGTCAGGCCGCGCGTGAGCTCGACGGGCTGCTCGTCGCCGGCGCCGCGCCACGAGGCCGACTCCACCTGCAACCAACCCCAGTCGCCGGGGCGGACGTCGTCGCCCAGGTCGCTGCGCCCGCGGGTGGCGTCTTCCAGCATCCAGGTGCTGCGGCTGTTGCGCCAGGCGTTCCAGTAGAGGTGAAAGCGCAGCTCGGTCGCCGGCCGCTCCTGGACGTTGCGCCAGGTGAGACGCTGGCGGCCTTCGAGCTCCCGGCTCTCCGGGTCGAGGCTCACCTCGATCTCGTAGTTCGCGATCCGCGGAGCGAGGGCCGACACCGCGAGCGACACGACCTCCTCGCGCGACGGCTCGGCCTGGCCGGCCGCCGGTGGGACGGACCCGATCGACGCCGCCGTCCAGAGGCCGAGGGCGGAGAGCACGACGAGGAGGGTAGACTGGCGACCGACGCCGCCGGTCGAGGCTCGGGAGATGCGCACGGCCGTCATTGTACCCACCCCACATCCCCACGCCGGAGCCTCCCCTTTCCCGCCATGGACGCCGCCGGAATTCCCCACGCGCCCGACTCGGCCCTGACCGTCGGCCTCGCCCTGGCGGCGGGCATGGTCGCCCAGGTGATCGCCCGCCATCTGCGGGTGCCCGGCATCGTGCTCCTCCTGGCGGCCGGCGTCCTCCTGGGTCCGGACCTGCTCGGCGTCGTGCGCCCCGAGCTCCTGGGCGGCGGCCTCCAGACGCTCGTCGGTTTCGCGGTGGCGGTCATCCTGTTCGAGGGCGGCCTCAACCTCAACGTGAGCAGCCTCCGCCGGCAGGGGCGGCCCATCCGCCAGCTCCTGACCTACGGCGTCGTCGTCACCACCGTGGGCGGCGCCCTGGCCGCCCGTCTCCTGATGGAGTGGGACTGGCGGCGGGCCATCCTCTTCGGCACGCTGGTCATCGTCACCGGCCCCACCGTCATCACCCCCCTCCTCCGCCGGATCAAACTCCAGCGCCGTCTGGCGACGGTGCTGGAGGCGGAGGGCGTGCTGGTCGACGCGGTCGGCGCCATCGTGGCGGTGGTCGCCCTCGAGGTCGCCCTGAGCCCGTCGAGCGGGTCCATCGCCCTCGGGTTCTGGCACGTGCTCTCCCGCCTGGTGATCGGCGCCGCGATGGGCGCGGCGGGCGGAGTGTTGATGGCGCTCGTGCTGAAACGGGACTGGCTGGTCCCCGAGGGTCTGCAGAACGTCTTCACGCTGTCGTTGGTGGTGGCGCTCTTCCAGCTCGCCAACACCGCCCTGCCCGAGAGCGGCATCGTCGCGGCCGCCGTGGCCGGGATCGCCGTCGGCAACGTACGGCACCAGGCCCTGGGGGAGCTCAAGGAGTTCAAGGAGCAGCTCACCGTGCTGTTCATCGGCATGCTGTTCGTGCTCCTGGCCGCCGACGTCCGCGTCGAGCAGGTCCTCGACCTGGGCTGGGCCGGCGTCGCCACGGTGGCGGCCCTCATGTTCGTCGTCCGCCCCCTCAACGTCGTCGCCGGCACCTGGGGCACGAACCTCACGACGCGCGAGCGGGTGTTCCTCTCGTGGCTCGCGCCGCGCGGCATCGTGGCCGCCGCCGTCGCCTCACTGTTCGCCACCAGCCTGCAGCACGCCGGCCTGGAGGGGGGCACCGAGATGCGCGCCCTGGTCTTCCTCGTGATCGCGGCCACGGTGCTGATCCAGGGTCTCTCCGGCGGCCTGTTCGCGGGCCTCCTCGGCTTGCGTCGCCCGTCGGACGACGGCTTCGCGATCCTGGGCGCCGGGGAGCTCGGCCGCGCCTTCGCCCGCCTGTTGAAGCGCCAGGGGCAGGACGTCGTGCTCATCGACTCGAGCCCCGACAACTGCCGGCGCGCGGAGGAGGAGGATCTGCGGGTGCTCCACGGCAGCGCCCTGGCGGAGAGCGTGCTGCGACGGGCGGAGCTCGACACGCGAGCCGGCTGCCTGGCGATCACCTCCAACGACGAGGTCAACCACATGTTCGCCGCCAAGGCTCGCCGGGAGTTCAAGGTCGCCCGCGTCTGGGTCGCCCTGCGCGCCGGCCACGTCAGCGTGACGCCGAAGATGGTCGAGGAGATCGGCGCCCACGTGCTCCTGGGCCGGCCGCGCAACCTGGACCTCTGGAGTCTGCGCCTGGAGCGGGGGGTGGCCGGCTTGGAGCTCTGGCCCTCGTCCCCCGGCGCCCAGCCGTCCGTGGACGCACCCGGGGACGACCAGCTCGTGCTGCCGCTGGCGGTCGTCCGCGGTCGCAGCGTACGCCTGGCCGACGAGACCCTGGAGCTGCGGCCCGACGACGTCCTGGCCGTGCTGGTCTTCGGCGAGCGCCGAGAGGCCGCCGAGGCCTGGCTCACCGCCCAGGGCTGGCTGCCGCCCGAGGCCGAGGTCCGGTCCGCCTCCGACCTCGTCTGAGGGCCCTTCGCACCCGAGGCTGTTCCGTTCGCCCCCGCGACCTGTCACAAGGGGGTGATGAACGCTCTCGACGCCCTGCCTCTCGTCTGTCCCCTGCCCCGGCCCGCTCCGCTCGGACGAAAGTGGTCCGCCCGAGCCCCGAGACGGAGCCGGCAAGAGGGACACGCGGCCCGCTCCGAGCCGTCTCGCGGCCCCGGTGTCGTAAGCTCGGCGTGGACGGCCCCTCCGGCCGCCATCCCGATCCACCCGGCCGCCACGGGAAAGAAGGAGACCGTTTTCTTGGACCCCAGCCGACTCAGCGACGAGGAGCTCGTCCGAGCCGCCCGTGAGAAGCCGGGCGGTGCCGAGGCCGACGCCTGCCTCGAGGAGCTCTACGGCCGCTACCACCGCCGAGTCGCCTACTGGTGCCGAAGGATCTCCGGAGACCCTCAGAAGGCCGCCGACCTCGCGCAGGAGGTGTTCCTCCGGGTCCACGCCCGGCTCGACGGCTTCCGGCTCGAGAGCCGGTTCTCCACCTGGCTGTACCAGGTGACCCGCAGCGTCGTGATCAACCGGGGCATCTACGAGGGCCGCCGTCGCGCCGACTCGATCGACGAGGAGACCTTCGCCGAACCGAAGTCCGAGGAGGAGAGCGCACTCGACGGCCTCGAGCGCCGCGAGCTCACCGCCCGCTTCCGGGAGGCCATCGAGAGCGACCTCGAGCCCCTCGAGGCCAAGGTGCTCTACCTGCACCACGTCGACGGCCTGACGCTGCCCGGGATCACGGAGCTCCTGGAGTTGACCAACAAGTCGGGGGCGAAGGCCTACCTGGTCGCCGCCAAGCGCAAGCTGCGGCGAGGTTTCGGAAAGTTTCTCGAGGAGTGGAAGGCAACGGAGGAGGCCGGAGGATGGACGCCATGAGCAACGAGACCCTGGATCTGGACGCCTGGATGCGCAGCGCCTACCGCGGAGAAGCCCCCTGCCCTCCGCCCGAGGTGTTCCTGCCCAGCGAGTGGGAGGAGCTCGCCGACGAGGAGCGCCGCCGTCTGGAGGAGCACCTGGCGGGCTGCCCGGCCTGCGCCGCCGAGCGTGACCTCGCCCGGGCCTTCGAACCCGACGCCGAGGAGCTCGCGGCCCATCACGACGAGATCGCGGCGATCACCGCCCGGCTGCGGGAGGTCTCCCCGGTACGAGCCCGGGCCGAGCCCGCCGGCGGCAAGGTGCTGCCGTGGCGCGCCGCCGACGACTCCGCCGCGCCGGCGGCGAAACGCCGGGTCTCGCGCCAGCGGTGGCTGGGGCTCGCCGCCGCGGCCGTGCTGGCCCTCGTCGTCGGCTTCGGCATCGTGGCCCCGAGGCAGGCCGATCGGCTCGACGCGCCGCCGACCGCCGGCTCCACGTTGCGCAGCGCGACCGTGCGCGCCATCGCCCCCGAGGGGACGGTGGCCCGAAGGCCTGGAGGCTTCGAGTGGAGCGCCGTCGCCAACGCCTCCGCCTACCGCGTCCGCCTGCTCGATGTCCGGGGCGACGTGCTCTTCGAGACGACCGTCCCCGGTACCCGCGCGGCGCTGTCCCCGGAGGCCGCGGCGGCCCTCTCGCCCCGGGTCACCTACCGCTGGCGTGTGGAGGCGATGGACGCGGAGGGTGGGCGCCTGGCCGCCTCGCCGGCGGTGGAGTTCCGCTTCGAGGAGCCGGCAGGCTGACCGCCCTGCCCGCTACGAGGTTCGGTTTCTGCGCCGCCAGAGGACCCAGACGACCAGGGCCGCGAACGCGCCCGCCGCGGCGTAGAGCCACCTCGCCGAGCCGCCGCCCTGGGCCAGGCTGCCCGCCTCGCCGATGACGATGTAGGGGGCCCACAGCGCCGGGGCCGACCAGCGCGGGTCCGCCCGCAGGTCGGCCTTGGCGTCGTGCAGGGCCAACGCCGGCGAGTCGGCGTGGCCGAGGTGGTGGTAGAAGCGCTCCATGAAGACGGCCGTCGCCTCGTCGCCCACGTCCCACAGGGTCGCGACGACCGCCTGGGAGCCGGCCGCGAGAAACGAGCCGGTCAATGAAGCCAGCGACGCCCCGCCCTCGCCCCAGCCCAGGGCGCTGCGACAGGCGGCCAGCACCGTGACGCGGACGTGGTAGTCGAGCTCCGCGATCTCCGAGGGGTGGAGCACACCGTCCTGGCCGTCGCCGGGCGCCAGCAGGATCGCGGCGCCGCCGCCGGGCCGCTCGTCGACCACCGTGTGGGCCACCACGTGGACGACCCGGGCGCCCTCCGCGACGACCCGGCGGAACGTGCTCTCGCGCGCCTCATTGCCCAGCCGGAGCCTGCTCTCGCCCCCCAGGGAGCGGGCCGCGGCCTCGAGCTCGCGACGCGCCGCGGGAAGCGCGCCGAGCGCGAACTGGGCGCCGAAGAAGCCGGAGCGGACGATCGACGAGTCGGCGTCGGGCAGCGCCGGGTCGCCGAAGCCCGCCAGCGTCAGCGTCGCGTCGCCCGCCTCCGCCGCGAGCCAGCCCAGGGCCGAGGCGCTGGGCAGGTAGCTCACGGTGACCTCGTCGACCAAAGGCGCCCCCGGTCTCGACGGATCTTCCAGGATCTCGAACGGCAGGTAGTGCAGGCGCCGGTCGGGGGCGATCCGCCAGTGCCCGGGCCCCGCTCCCCTCTCGTCCAGCCGCCAGGGCAGCAGGGTCGATGCCAGGAGCTCCAGGCTCTCCGGCGCGGGGCTCCGGCCCTCGGAGAGACTCCGGTAGACCGCGGTGGCGGCCTCGAGCACCGGCCCCGGGGGTCCCAGCTCGAGCAGGGTTGCCCCCTCCGGCCGCAGCGTCCAGGCCAGCAGCCGACGCTCCGAGAAGTAGTACTCGACCACGCCGTCCTCGGCGCCGAGCAGCGACCGGATGCGGGAGACCGCCAGGAACTCGACCGGACGGCGGGTCGGGCCGAGGCTGTCCAACAGGTCGCGAGCCTTCGCCCGCTGGACCATCTCCAGGGCCCGCTGAGCGGCGTCGACGCCCCCGGACGCCGCGCCCCCCGAGTCGCGATGGAGGTCCACCAGGAGGTCGACGGCGAGGTCGTAGACCGGCCGGCGCGCCCCGAAGTAGCCGGCGCTGTAGTCCGTCCTGGCCAGCCCGGAGCGGACCTCCTCGATGATGGCGACGGCCCGCTCCACCAGCTCCAGCGCGGCCCGGGTCTCGCCCCGCGCCGCGGCGATCCTCGCCAGCCCCTCCAGGGCCGACCACTGACCCTCGGAGGAGCCCGAGTCGGTCGCCGCCTCCCGAGCCTGCTCGTAGGTCGACGCGGCGTCCTCGAGCGCGCCGCGCTCGAGCAGGAGCCGGCCGAGGAAGCAGAGGGCGCGGATCTCGACCTCGCGGTCGCCGCTCTCGCGCGCGAGCTCCAGCGCCCGCCGGTAATCGGCCTCCGCCCGCTCCGGGGCCTCCAGGTTGAGGTGGTGGACCAGCGCCATGTTCAGCACGGCGTTCGACTCGCCCGACGGATTGCCCAGATCGCGCCAGCTCTCGGCCGCCCGCTCGTAGGCCACCAGCGCCGAGACCGGGTCCCCCAGGTTCCGGTAGACGACCCCGAGGTTCTCCGCGAGCTGCGCGCGACCGTCGGGCTCCAACAGCTCCTCGTCCACCTGCCGGTACAGGGCCAGCGCCTCCTCGAAGGCCTCCACCTTCTCGAGCACCGAGGCCTGGTTCACGCGGGCGACCTGGAGCTGCACCTCGGCCCAACCGGCCGCGGGATCGGCCGCCAGGGTCTCCCGCGCCAGGGCCTCCGCCCGGCGGTGGAAGCCCAGGGCCGAGCCGTAGTCCCCGGCGGCCTCGGCGTTCACCCCCAGGTTCGCCAGGACCACCGCCTGCGCCGCGGCATCGTCGATCTCGCGGTCGATCTCGAGCGCCTCCAGGAAGCGCTCGCGCGCCTCGTCGTGGCGCCCCAGGTAGCGCAGGACGAGGCCGAGGTTGTTGAGGGTGCGGCCCAGGCCGCGCCGATCGTCCGGCAGCCCCGCGCGCAGCTCGCGGGCCCCCGCGCAACGCTCCAACGCCTCGGCGTAGGAGCCCAGGCCGGTCAGGACCACGCACGAGTTGTTGAGGGCGCGTCCGGCGTCGCCCGGCGAGGTCCCCGGAGCGGCCGCGACCGCGTCGTAGGCCGCCGCCGCCTCCTCCAGCCGCCCGTCGACATAGAGCTGGCGCGCCGTGTCGAGGGTCGCCTCCTGGGCGCCCACCGCGGAGGCGAGGAGGGCCAGGACCAGGGGCGCGAGTCGGGAGGCTCTCGCGGACATCGCGAGCAGAGTCTAGCCTGACCCTCTCGGTGGGCCGGTACACTCATCCGTCCCGGCCGACCGAACGGAGTCCTGGCGACCTGGAGGAGCCGGCCGCGACGATCGGAGCCGCATCCATGAACGAAGTCTCCACTCTCCACACCCACCGGGCGAGCGACGCGCGTGTCGTCCTGAGCGCAGGCCCGCAGGGCCGGAGTCGAAGGACCCCGGACACGGCCGCCGGACCTCGGACCTGCGCCCCGTCGCAGCGGCCTCCCCGACTCACCGCCACCCCACCGGAGCCGGCACCCCGACCCGGAGCCCGACCCCGACCCGGAGCCCGACCTTGAGCGCCCTCCCCGCCGTCCGTCTCGGCCGCACCGGCGTCGACGTCCCGGCGATCTCCCTTGGCACCTGGGCCCACGGCGGCCCCCGGACCTACCGCGGCGAGAACGTCGGCTGGGCCGGCACCGACGACGCCGAGGCCCGCGCCGCCCTCGTACGCGCCTGGGAGCTGGGCATCACCCACTGGGACACCGCCGACGTCTACGGCGACGGCCACAGCGAGGCGCTCATCGGCTCCGTATGGGAGGACGTCCCCCGGGAAGAGATCTTCCTGGCCTCGAAGACCGGCTGGGACCCGGGCGAGCACGACCACTACTACCACCCCGACCAGGTCCGGGGCCGTCTCGACCGCTCCCTCACCCTCCTGCGCACCGACCGCATCGACCTCTACTACCTGCACCACGGCGACTTCGGCCCCGACGACCGCCACCTCGACGGCGCCCTCGAGATCCTCCACCACGCCCGCGACGCCGGCAAGATCCGCTTCCTCGGCCTCTCCGACTGGGATTCGGCCCGGGTCGCCCGCCTGCTCCCCCGCGTCGACCCCGACGTCGTCCAGCCCTACCGCAACCTCCTCGACGACACCTGGGCCAGCTCCGGCCTCCAGGCCGCCTGCGCCGCCGCGGACCTCGGCGCCGCCTTCTTCTCCCCCCTGCGCCACGGCCTCCTCCTCGGCAAGTACCAGGAGCCGCCGACCTTCCCCGAAGGCGACTTCCGCCGCGGCGTCCCCGCCTTCCAGGACCGCCGCCTCCTCGCCGCCCTGCGCGAGCTCCGGAGCCGCGTCGAGAGCCGCTGGCCCGACCATCCCCAGGCCATGCTGCGCGCGGTGCTGGCGCCGCTGCTCGAGGACTCAACGCACGCCTGCGTGCTGCTCGGCATGAAGCGCCCCCAGCACGTCGAGGCCGCCGTCGCCGCCGCCGAGCCCATGGACGCCGGCGAGGCGGAGTGGGTGCGCGAGCAGCTCGCCGACCTGATCCCGGCCTGAGCCGTCGGGTAGGTCGATAACCGCTCGGAGCAACCGTGTCGTCCTGACCGCCCGAGCGGAGCGAGGGAGTGGAAGAACCCCGAGGCGTCGACTCCGATCCCGGCGAGGAAGGTCGACGCGGCGGCACCCCCCTTGGACGACGCCGGAGGCAGATGCGGACGGGGTGAGGGAAGCCCAACCGTGTCGTCCTGACCGACCGAGCGGAGCGAGGAAGTGGAAGGACCCCGAGGCGTCGACTCCAATCCCGGCGAGGAGGGTCGACGCGACGGCACCCCCCTTGGACGACGCCGGAGGCGGATGCGGACGGGGTGAGGGAAGCCCAACCGTGTCGTCCTGATCGACCGAGCGGAGCGAGGAAGTGGAAGGACCCCGAGCGGTCGACTCCGATCCCGGCGAGGAAGGTCGACGCGACGGCACCCCGCCGGACGCGGGAGCCCCAACCGGTCGAGGCGCTGCGGCCTGAGTCGGCCCGCAATCCCCCGGAGGGTCCTCAGCCGATTTCCACTCCGAAGAAGAAGAACCAGAACCCAACGAGTCTTCCGGTCGCAATCCCCCGAAGGGTCCTCAGCCGATTTCCACTTGATCATGCTCGCGGTGGCGCTCGGAGGTCAGATAATGTCGCAATCCCCCGAAGGGTCCTCAGCCGATTTCCACTTCAGGCCAGTGGGCGAGCTCAAGGCCCTCGTCACCGCGTCGCAATCCCCCGAAGGGTCCTCAGCCGATTTCCACCGTCTGGGTTCGAGCCGACGACAAACTGCCCTCCTTCACGTCGCAATCCCCCGAAGGGTCCTCAGCCGATTTCCACCAGGGGCGTCGAGATGACGGCCCGTGCGATCGCCAGTGGTCGCAATCCCCCGAAGGGTCCTCAGCCGATTTCCACGAAGGGCTCCCAAGCGAAACGGGCACCGTGTGCTCATCGGTCGCAATCCCCCGAAGGGTCCTCAGCCGATTTCCACCGTCTGTGCTGCCCTTCCTGCCGAACCCTGGGACCACCGGCCCGGTCGCAATCCCCCGAAGGGTCCTCAGCCGATTTCCACGGGACGATGGGGTCCCATGGAAAGATTTGTGTAACGGTCGTCGCAATCCCCCGAAGGGTCCTCAGCCGATTTCCAC
>CAJQNK010000201.1 GCA_905479655.1 uncultured bacterium
ACCTGAATCTGCGGCGTTACGCTCCGCTCGGGCTCCTCGACGTACAGACAGTACGACTGCGTCGCCCTCGGTCGCAAGCCTTGCATCTCCAGGCACCTACGGCCTCTCGCAACGACACCCGGTGAGAAGGGCAGGCTAGCCCGACCTTCTCGCCGGGTGCGTCCCGGGCTCCCGTACCGTCGCCCCCTCTCCACGCCTTCCTCCCCCCGGATGTCAGAAACGGATCCGTCCGCGCGAAGACCCTCTCGACCCCGCCGGCGCCTTCGGCCCGGCCCAACCAGGACGAGAGGAGACGAGACCATGACGAAGAGAACCGTGATCCCGCGCAGCCTGACCTGGGCGCTCCTGACCGCGCTGGTCGTCGCCGCGCCGCCGGCCGACGCCGCCGAGGTCGTCGCCTTCGGCATCGACCAGTTCGGCACCGCCGCCAACCAGTGCGGCAGCGCCACCACCAGCGACCTGAGCTACTCCGTCGCCTTCGCCGAGGTGTTCGCCGACGCCTTCCGCGACGAGGGCTGGTCGTCGGTCGAAGAGTGGCACGACGCCGCCGTCGACGGCCGCGACTGGATCGACGTCGGCAAGGACCCGGGCGACGGCGCGGACGCGGTCGACCCGTTCGGCGCCGACCACGCGGACGTCGCGCTGCTGTCGAGCCACGGCAGCCACAAGCACTCGGCCGACGGCTACTACAGCAACTTCACCATGGGCGACGACGACGAGGAGTGCTACGCCAGCACCCGCGACGACATCCTGTTCGGCGACGCCGCTTCCGGCGGCGACCTCGAGGTCGCCATCCTGGCCACCTGCACCAGCGCCCACTACGACGTGTGGCTGGACAGCGGCTACTTCGACGTCCGCACCTCGAACGGCAAGCTCAGCACCTGGCTCGGCTTCCACGGCCTCAGCTACGACAGCTCGACGGACCGTAACCGCCTCGAGGACTACGCCCAGGACAGCTTCTTCAACGGGCTGGGCGACAACTGGCTCGACGAGATGCACCGGAACCCCTGGGGCGCAGACAACACCCAGTGCCCCACGGCGGTCATCTTCTGCGAGTTCACCTCGGACTGCGACAGCCAGTTCACCTGGGGCGGCTTCGACGACCGGTTCAAGGTCACCGCGAGCGACAGCAAGTTCCGCTCCCGCTTCTACTACCTGGACGGATGCGACCCGGCCGGCGGCCCGGAGCTCTGACCCGTGCGGCCCCCGCGAACGATCCCCCGACCCCGTACCCACGCTTCCGACACCCCCGTCCAGCCCGAGGAGAGAGACCCCATGACCCGCAAGAACCGCCACCCGCGCGAGAACCGCCCCCGCCTGACCGCCGCCGTCGTCCTGCTGACGCTCGCCGCCGCCGCGACCGCGGTCGCCCCCGCCGCCGCCGAGGACGAGATCGATCGCCTCGTCGGCCTCATGGACACCACGCGTCTCGTGCCGATGGACGAGGTCGTCCTGCCGCCCGAGTCGCTCGCCTACAACGCTCGCCGGGCGCTGCGCCCCAACTCCGTCGGACCCGCCCTGGCCGGTGAGTCCCTCGAGTTCATCGGCCAGGGGCGCGGTCGCTTCTTCGCCGTCTCGCCCGGCTTCACCTACGAGCTGCGGAAAGACACCCTCGCGCTCCTGCTCTTGCGCAAGGAGGGCGCCGTCCCCGGTGAGCCCGTGCCGGGCGGCGAGCCCGCCCTGGCCGAGGACGCCCTGCGCCGCCTCACCGACCTGGGGCTCTCCGCGGGCGAGCTGAAGCTGGTGGACTCGCGCCGCCTGGTGTTCCAGGAGCAGGACGAGGAGGGCAACCTGGGCGATCCGACCGTCGCCGGCTACAAGGAGTTCGTCCAGCGGACGATCGCCGGCGTGCCCGTCCTCGACTCCCGCGCCGTGGTCAGCTACGAGAGCGACTTCCGTTTCGAGAAGGCCCTCGTCCACTGGCCGACCCTGGCCGCCGAGGGTCACCGGCTGACCAGCACGATGCAGCCGGACAAGATCGCCCTCACCGTCGCCGAGGCCCTCGTCGCCGCGGGCGAGAACGACGTCACGGGATCGATCCCCCTGCGCTGGGTCTACGAGGCGATCGAGGACCCCGACGGCCGTCTCCGCCTCGAGCTGCGCGTCGAGGCGACCCTGCTCGAACCCGAGTCGCCGCTCGAGGACGACGACGTGGAGAAGATCCGCGTGCGGCTGTTCGAGCTCCCGGGCTGAAGGGGCCCCTCGCTGGACCGGACGGCCGGGACGGCCGGGATGGCCGGGACGGGCTGGGATGGGCTGGGATGGGATGGACGGTGGGGGTCGGGAGGCGTTCGGCTCTCCGGTCCAGGAGGTCGACCCGGTCCATCCCGTCCGGTTCCATCCAGTCCATCCCGGCCCATCTGCCGCAACGACGCCCCTCCTCGAGCGAGTGGCGTTCCCGCCTTGCGCTCCCGGCCCGCCTCGACTAACGTCCGAGCACCATGACCCCCGATGCCGCGCTGCCCTGGTACCGCCGTCTCCACTGGCAGATCCTCACCGCGATGGCCCTGGGCACCCTCGCCGGCCTGATCGGCGGCGAGGCGATCGTGCCCCGGGTCGCATGGCTCGGCGACCTGTTCATCCGGACCCTGCGCATGGTCATCGTGCCCCTGGTGCTGACCTCCATCATCTCGGGCGTCGCCTCCGTGGGCGGCGGCAAGAGTCTCGGGCGTTTGTTCGGCAAGACGATGGGCTACTACGTCCTGACGAGCTTCCTGGCGATCCTCTCGGGCCTGGTGCTGGTCAACCTGATCCGGCCGGGCGACGGCGCCGACCTGGCGATCAGCCCGCAGGCCGCGCTGCCGGAGATCTCGACGCCATCCTCGCCCGTCGACCTGTTGATGGACATCGTTCCAACCAACGTGGTCAAGGCGGCGGCCGACACCGACATGCTGGCGCTGATCTTCTTCTCGATCCTCTTCGGCGCCGCCATCGCCACCCTGCCGCGCAGCCCGCGAGAGACCCTGACGAGCTTCTTCTCGGCGGGCTTCGAGGCCATGATGAAGCTCACCTCGTGGGTGATCGCCCTGGCGCCCATCGGGGTCTTCGGCCTGATCACGCGCGTCGTCGGCACCTCGGGTCTCGCGTCCTTCAAGGCGCTGGGGCTCTACATGGTGACCATCGCCTCCGCGCTGACCGTGCACCTGTTCGTCACCCTCCCGTTGGTGCTGCTGGTCCTGGGCCGGATCCGACCCTCGATCCACTTCCGCAACATGGCCGAGCCGCTGACCCTCGCCTTCTCGACCAGCTCGTCGGCGGCCACCCTGCCGGTGACGCTCAAGACCGTGGAGGAGAAGGTCGGAGTCTCGAACAAGATCTCGTCCTTCGTCCTGCCCATGGGCGCGACGGTGAACATGGACGGCACGGCGCTCTACGAGTGCGCCGGCGTGCTGTTCATCTCCCAGGTCCTGGGGCTCGACCTCTCCCTCGGGCAGCAGCTGATCGTCGTTCTCACCGCGCTGCTGGCCTCGATCGGCGCCGCCGCGGTGCCCTCGGCCGGGCTGGTGATCATCTTCATCGTGCTCGAGGCCGTCAACCTGCGCGGGCCCGAGGTCGAGGCGATCGTCGGGGCGATGCTCGCCATCGACCGGCCGCTGGACATGTACCGAACGGCCGTCAACGTGTTCAGCGACTCGTGCGGCGCGGCGATCATCGCCCGCTCGGAGGGGGAGACCGAAGTCGACACCGAGGTGCGATGAGCGCCCCGGCCGCGCGGCGGAGGGGCTGGACCGCGCCCCTCGGCCCCGGCGGCAGACCGACGCCATGCTGACGATCCGGGACCCCATCCACGGCTTCATCCGCGCCGACCCCCTGGAGGCGGCCCTGATCGACAGCCCGCCGCTCCAGCGTCTGCGCTCGGTGCGCCAGCTGGGCTTCACGTCGCTGGTCTTCCCGGGCGCCGAGCACAGCCGCTTCAGCCACGCGCTGGGAGCGATGCACCTGGCCGGACGCGTCTACGACACGCTGGCCGCGCGCTCCGACGGCCTGCTCGAGCCCGGACGCCGGAGCCTGGACCGTCGCCTGGTGCGCGCCGCCGCGCTGCTCCACGACATCGGGCACGCCCCGTTCAGCCACTCGGCCGAGGATCTCTTCGAGGGCGGCATCGACCACGAGGAGATGACCCGGCGCCTGCTGCGCTCGCAGGCGCTCGAGGAGCTGTTCGAGGAGCTGGGGGACGGACTCACGGCAGGCGCCGTCGCCCGCCTCCTCGCCCGTCCCTCCGACCCCCGCGAGCGCCTCCTGTCGCAGGTCGTGGCCAGCGAGCTCGACGTCGACAAGATGGACTACCTGCTACGCGACAGCCTCTACTGCGGCGTGCGCTACGGCAGTTTCGACCTCGAGCGGCTGATCGACACCATGCTGCCGATCCGCGACCCCGACAACGCGGAGTGGGGCCTGGGCGTCGAGGAGGGCGGGGTCCACGCGCTCGAGGCCCTGGTCATGGCGCGGTACTACATGTTCACGCAGGTCTACTTCAACGTCGTCGGCAAGGCCCTGGAGCTCCATTTCAGCCACTGGCTCGAGGACGAGGAGCGGCGCTGGCCGGCCGACCCGGAGAGCTTCCTGGAACAGGACGACATCTCGGTCTCGGCCGAGATGCGCTCCTCGCGCAGCCGCCACGCGCTCGCGGTGGTCCAGCGCGCCGCCTTCCCACTCGCCTACGAGACACGCGAGCACCTCTCGCCCGACGAGAAGAGGCGATTCGAGGCCCTGCTGCCCGAGCTGATGGAGCGCTTCGGGCGGCGCAACCTCCTGGTCTCGAACTCCGCCAAGGACCCCCACCGGTTGGGGCAGAGCCGGGTCCTCGTGCGTCGCTTCGACGGCCACCTCGAGCCCATGGAGGAGGCGAGCCACTTCATCCGCCACCTCTCGCGCATCGATCGCTACCGTCTGTACACGCCCGAACGGCTGGTCGGCGAGGTGGCCGGCGCGGTCGGCGGAGCGGTGGCCCGGGGGGCGCTCGATTGAGGCCCGAGGGCCTGCGGGAGGGCGACATCCCGGGAGTCCAGGCGCGGCGACGGCGACTCGTCCCGGGTCCGCCCGAGACGGTCTGGAGGTGGCTCCGGGAGCCCGCCCGTCTGGCCGCCTGGCTGGGGGCCGAGGTCGACGAGGTCGAGGGCCGCCTGTGCCTGGTCGGGGAGGGATGCCGTGGCCCCTACCGGGACGAGATCGAGACCGTCGAGGAGGTGGCGCCGCGCCGGCTCGTCGCCCACCTGCGGCGCCTGCAGCCGGCCTGGCCGGAGGCGACCCGGCTGGAGATCGAGTTGACGCCGACGGCCGAGGGCGGCACCGAGGTCTCGATCCTCCACGACGGCTTCCAGCAGCTCCCGCTGTCGGAGTGTCTGACCCACTGGGAGGAGCAGAGACGACGATGGGAACGGGGGCTCGCCCGGCTCGCGGACCTGCTCGACGCGGGCCACTGAACGGCCCGTCCGAGGCCCAGCCCACCCCCAGGGGTGGTGCCCACTCAGGATCCAGACGGGACAATGGCGAGGTCCTCGCCAGGGAGCCGAAGGGGTGACTTGTCTTCCTTCGCCGCACGGCGACGACGATCCCGGTTAGTCTGAGACGAGGGGTCGCCGGGCACACGAGCCGTGGCCACCTCATCCCGTTTCACCTGATACCGAACCACCCCAGGAGATTCACGATGCACCCAGATCGAAATCGTCTGCGCCGGAGACTCGGCACCACCCTGGCGTCCCTCGCGCTCCTCACCATCGCGCTCGTCGCGGTCGGCTGCGGCGGAGGTGGGGGCGGCGGCGACGCCGTCTCCCCCCAGGTCGCGGAAGGCCACGACCTGTTCAAGAAGACCTGCGCCACCTGCCACGGCCCCGAAGCTCAGGGCATGGACCGGCTGGGCAAGAACCTGCACAAGAATCAGTTCGTGCGCGGCAAGAGCGATCCGGAGCTGATCGCCTTCCTGAGGGAGGGTCGTCCCGCGACCCATCCCGACAACACCCGCGGCGTCGACATGCCCCCGAAGGGCGGCAACCCTGCGATCACGGACGAGGAGCTGGGCAAGATCGTCGCCTACATGCGGTCGATCCAGTAGCCCGGCACCGGGGACGGAGTCGAGGGACCGAGCCCCGGGGCGGTCAGGCCGCGGTTCGCCGTGGCGCTGGGCCATACGCCGGGCCCGGAGCGCCCGGGCTCGGGGTCCTTCGACTGCGCCGCTTCGCGGCTCCGCTCAGGTGCCGTCACCCCCCGACCAGGTCCTCCAGGGCCGTCTCCACCTGCCGGAACCGGAACTCGAACCCCGCCTCCTCGAGGCGCGCCGGCAGCGCGCGCTGCCCCTCGAGGAGGATCTGCGCCATCTCCCCGAAGGCCAGCTTCAACGCGAAGGCCGGCGCGGGGATCCAGCTCGGCCGCCCCAGCGCCCCGCCCAGCGCCCGGCAGAACTCCCGGTTGCGAAGCGGCTCCGGCGCCGTGAGGTTGTAGGGGCCGGTGGCGTCGTCGCTCCCGAGCAGGAAGCGGATCGCGCGAACCTCGTCCTCGAGGTGGATCCAGGGCATCCACTGGCGGCCGTCGCCCACCGGGCCGCCGCCGAAGAGCCGGAAGGGCAGCGCCATCCGGGGTAGCGCCCCGCCGTTCTCGGCCAGGACGATGCCGGTTCGCAGCAGGGGCCGGCGCACGCCCACGGCCGCTACCGAAGCCGAGGCCTCTTCCCACTCGACGCACACCTCGGGCAGAAAGCCCGCGCCGGGGGGCGACGACTCGTTGAGCTCCTCGTCGCCCCGGCCGCCGTAGTAGCCGACCGCCGAAGCCTGCACCAGCACCGCGGGTCGTTGACCGCAGCGCTCGATCGCGTCGGCGATCGCGCGGCTCGAGTCGACGCGGCTGGAGCGGATGCGGCGCTTCTTCTCGTCGGTCCACCGCCCCTCCGCCACCCCCTCCCCCGCCAGGTGCACCACGGCGTCGGCCCCTTCGATCACCGGCACCAGGGGCTCGACCGCCCGGGCGTCCCAGGCGGCCACCTCCGTCCCGTCGGGCAGCCCCTGGACGGCCTCGGGCCGCCGGGTCAGGATCACCACGCCGTGCCCGTCCGACCGGAGGCCCCTGACCAGGGCTCCTCCCACCAGTCCCGTTCCTCCGCTGACGACGATTCTCATGCCTTGCACCTCCAAGCCGAGCGTAGCAACGACCCTGGAGCCAGCGCCAACCTCGGAGATAGACTGGACGAATCATGGTCGACCGGAGCCGAGGAGTCCCGCCACCGCGCCCCGAGAGGATCGAGGTGATCGACGACGAGACGGCGCGGATCTACGCATCCAAGAGCGGCGCCGAGCGCCTAGCCCTGGCGAGCGCCATGGTCGCCTCCGCCCGACGGATGCTCGAGAGCCACCTGCGGGTCGAGCACCCGGATTGGAGCGAGGCAGCGCTCCGGCGCGAGGTCGCTCGGAGGATCGCGGGTGGAGCACTCTGAGCTCCTCCGCCGGCTCGTCGAGGCCCTCGAGGAAGCCGAGATCCCGTACCTGGTGACGGGCTCCACGGCGACGATCTTCTACGGCGAGCCCCGCTTCACGGCCGACATCGACGTGGTCGTGGAGCTCACAGCCGAGGCCGTCCCGATCCTCCTGGCTCGGTTCCCCGCCGGGGAGTTCTACGCCGACGAGGAGTCCGCTCGGCAGGCCGTCGCCAAGAGCGCCCAATTCAACATCCTCCATCCGGCTTCCGGGCTGAAGGTCGACGTGATCGTCGCCTCCGGCGGCGCCTTCGACCGCAGCCGGTTCGCGAGGGCCCGCAGGGTCCATCCCGATGCGTCGTACTCCGCCGCGTTCGCCAGTCCCGAAGACGTCATCCTGAAGAAGCTCCTCTTCTACCGCGCAGGGGGGTCCGACAAGCACTTGCGAGACGTAGCCGGCGTGCTCAAGATCAGTGGCGAGGAGCTGGACCGGGACTACCTCGACGTCTGGGCGGATCGACTCGGAGTGGCCGACCTGTGGAGGGCCGTTCGGATCCGAGTGTCCGATGATCCCCAGGCGCCACCCGTCTGATTCGACTCCTCCGGACGAGCACGCGATCTCGCCGAGCGGCGAGGGTACCTCGAGTAGAATTTCGGGTGGACAGCGAAGGAGAGCCCCTGAGACTCTCGTCGAGACCCCCGTGGACCCGCCCGAGCCCGGTGCGACGCCGAGCTTCCGCCACCGCCGGTCGGCTGGCGCTCGTCCCGGTCTTGGCGGTGCTTGTGACGATCGGCTCACCGGCCGACGCCTTCGGAGGCGATCCTCCAGACGACGCCCCTCTGCCGGAGATCGGGATGAGCGACTTCCCGGTGAGTCGCGCCGGCCGCTTCTCGGGTGAGCCCACGGTGGCCTACAACCCCGTGGACGAGGAGTACCTGGTGGTGTGGGAGATCTTCACCTGGCCGGACAACCGCGTCC
>CAJQNK010000202.1 GCA_905479655.1 uncultured bacterium
CGACGGCCGAGTCGACGAGCTACAGGCTGCCAACTTCCCTCCGGGCGCTGAGGCGTACTTCGACTACGATCCCGAGCACTGTGGCAAGGATGCTGGGAATGATACCGTCTGCGTGGAGAAGGTCGCCATCGCTGACGGTGACAAGCTGGACCTTATTGGCTGGGACGTTCCGGTGCGCTACAAGGTCATCTACGACCCCGTCACTTGCACGAGTCAGGACCCGTGTCGTGTGGTGTTCGCCCTGAGTGGTGGTGGGAGCTGCGCCGACAACTACCCGCGGCAGGACGATCTGCTGAACAGGCTCGTGGAACTCGACACCGGGTCGGATCCGGGGCTCGCTGTGGTGGCGGTGGACCCCATCTGCTGGGCGCACGAGTTCGATAGCTACCCCGACGAGGTTTCTCAGATGCTCGCGGTGAAGTCCGCTCTGGCCTCGTCGGTGGACGTCGTCGATGTCACCGGAGAGTACTACGCCACCGGGTGCAGTCACGGGGCGAACGTCGTGCTTGACTGGGCGGTGTTGGACACGGCCGATCCCGTCAACGACCAACCCGATCGGGTGTTCGTTCGTAGCCCAGCCGACCATGGAGAGCACGTCGACTGCGACTACCATGAGTCGTGGTGCGGGGACAAGCAGGAGCTGTTCGATGAGGTCCACTTCGGACTCTTTGGGGATGTCGAAGATTGTACGTTCGTAGATCCCTGGGACCATTCTCATCTTGAACCTTGCATCGACGATTTTATCGCAGGCAAGACGGCGTTTGTCGACGAGCTAGACGCTACAATCACGGCGAACCGCGAGGTCGGTCGTTCCTGGGGGGTGACGACGGGATCGAACCCCGTTTGCGGCACCGGGAGCCCGAGCGAGATCATCTGCTCCGAGGAGGGTGGGCTGGCAGCGACCGACGGCGGTCGCCAGTTCCGCGATGCTTGGCGCGACCTCGAGCCGACGCCGACGGGTCGCACTGGCTACTTCTTCGAGAACGACACTGCCAATTGCCAGCACTGCTCGCTGACTTCTACCCAGCTCGACTGCGTGGTCGAGTATCTTGAGGGTGGACGCGATGGTCTCAGCGGAACCTGCCTGGGGCTGGACGACGAGCCGGGTCCAGCGGCAAAGGACTGTAGTGCGTACCCTCGATGAGATCAGCTAAGAGGAGGCAACGATGATCTGGAGAATGGGGCTGGGGTTGCTGTTGGTGCCCGGGTTGCTCGTCGCGGCGATGCCAGTTCCCCGCGATTCTGGTCAGATCCTGTACGAAGCGGTGGAAGTGGTGGCCTCCGATGGAGGGGCAGAGGACCAGTTCGGGTATCCCGTTGCGATCGACGGCGAGAGGTTTGTCGTCGGGGCTCAGCGAGATGACGATGGGGGCGACCACTCAGGCTCGGCCTACGTGTTCGAGCGTAGGCCAGATGGAGAGTGGGTGGAGACCGCCAAGTTGACAGCCTCCGACGCCGAGGTCGAGGATTCATTTGGCTGGGTGGCCATCAGCGGCGACACGATCGTCGTTGGCGCCGAGTTCGAGGACGAGGTCGGGTTCCAGGCGGGAGCCGCTTACGTCTTCGAGTACTTCGGAGAGGGCTGGGTGGAGACCGCGAAGCTAGTCGCCTCCGATGGCCAGGAGGGCGATACTTTCGGCAAGGTGGCAATCGACGGCGAGACCATCGTGGTCGGAGGCGACGAGCACGACAGTTTCCTGGGTGAGCGGGCTGGAGCGGCCTGGGTATTCGAGAGGGCCGAATCCGGTGGGTGGCAGGAGACGACCAAGCTCCTCGCATCGGACGGCCAGTCGAACGACTGGCTCGGCTCCGGGGTCGCGATCAGTGGGGACACGATCGTTGCTGGCGCTAGGGGCGTGGATGATCAGGGAACCACCTCCGGGGCCGCGTATGTCTTCCAGCGAGACGAGGCCGGTGAATGGACTGAGACGGCGAAGTTGACGCCCTCCGACGGCGAGGCCTCCGACCTCTTCGGAGCGATCGTTGCCATCGACGGGGAGACGATCGCTGTCGGCGCGGTCGGTGGAGACGACGGGGCAGAGGCCGCTGGGGCTGCGTACGTCTACGAACGGGCGCTGGAGGGTGTCTGGCTCGAGACAGCGAAGCTTCTTTCTCCCGACCCCCATGTCCTCGATTCCTTTGGCCGTGTCTCGGTGGGCGCCGACCTGATCGTCGTCGGCGCAGACGGCGGGCACAGCCAGCCGGGGTTACGGTCCGGCACTGCGGACATGTTCCGTCGCGAGGGCGAAGCCTGGGTTCATGCTGCCCGCCTGTTCCCCTCGAACGGTCGGGACCAGGATCAGTTCGGCATCCGTGTCGCCATCGACGACGGCACCGTTATCTCCGGCGCCCGCATGACCGACGACCTGGGCCCGAGCGCAGGCTCGGTCTACGTCTTCGAGCTCGAGGAGTGCACGCTGAAGCTCCAGCTCGAGCCCGCGGCGGTTCGAGTCGGCGACGAGCTCCGGGTCGGGATTCTGCTCGAGCACAACCGGCTGGACACGGTGACGGTGCCGTTCCGGGTCTGGGTAGAGGACGTGGAGGGCGACCTAGTAGCCAGCCAGACGACGGAGCCGCAGACCTTCTACCATGGCGACACCGTCCGCCGCGAGCTGACGCTCCGGATCCCCGAGGGCACGCCTCCGGGCGAGTACCGGGTGTTCGTGGGCGCTGAGCGCATGCAGCAGGGATTGGCTGGGGCGGAGCGGTCCTTCACGGTGCTGGGGTCGGCGCCGCCGACGTTGGTTCCGCCGAGTCGCTGAGCGCCATCGTCGCCCGCAGCCTGCCCGGCCCGGCGTACAGCGCGGTGAACCGGGCGCGGATCGCCTCCATGTCGCGCCCCTGGGATCACCATCCCGCGCGACGGCTCGGCGGCCTACAACGCGAACCCGACGAGGGAGAAGGGCTTCGAGAAGTAGGCCGGTCCGCGGAGGTTCCCGGGCCCTCGGGTCTCGGGCCCTCGGGTCTTCGCGTCTTCGCGTGGGTCGAGATCACGCGAAGACGCGAAGAGCGCGAAGGAGCGGCGCCGTTCCTACTAGTTCGCCGGCTGCCCGCCGATCACCTTGTTGTCCACGCCGAAGTCCCACACGGTGGTGGGAAAGGCCGTGGCGATGACGGTGTTCTCGTACGAATCGCCGATGCCGGCGCAGAAGCCGCCGGGCGCCGTGCCGTCGAGCTGGACGTCGACGAGGAGCGAACCGCCGAACTCGTTGTTGACCAGCGTGTAGCCGGTCGTGATGCAGTCGACGAGGACGCCCCAGAGGTTGCCCGAGAACAGGTTGTGGGAGACGGTGTTGTCGGCGCCCGGCTCGGCGCCGAAGCCGCCCCGGGACGCCAGCACCCCGAAGGTGGTCCCCGAGATCTCCCCGTGGGCCACCGACATCTTCGTGTCGTCGAGCGAGGCGACACCGGCCAGGCCGCCGGTCATGACGTTACGTCGCACGGAGGTCTTGTTGCTGATGAACGAGAGGACGCCGAAACTGGCGTTGATCATCCGGTTGTCGACGATGTCCGTGCGGTCGAGGATGCCGAGCGGCAGGACCTCGACGAGGCTGCCGTCCGCCTCGGCGCAGGCGATCTGGGTGCCGAAGAGCTGGACGCCGGCGCCGACGAGGTCGCGGAAGAGGTTCTGGCGAATCCTGGCGTCCGTGACCCGCCCGAGGATCTCGACCCCACGGAACGAGTTCAGGAAGCGGTTCCGCTCGACCAGCACCCGGTCGAGCGAGCCGTCGGTGGCCACCGTCTCGTCGCACAGCAGGACGGTCCCGCCGTCGTCGTAGTCGGGAAACAGGTAGATGGCGCGATTGACCTTCTCGAAGGCCAGATCGCGGAAGGCGATGCGGGTGAGGTCGGCGTCGAAGCCCAGGATCTGGAAGGCGTCGTTGAAGCGGTCCGGGAAGACGTCGAGGGCGGGGCCGCCGAGGCCGTCGTCGACGCCGACGAGAACGGTGTTCCAGTCGTCCTCGTCGACGAGGCCGTCGCCGTCGTCGTCGATGCCGTCCACCGGGTCCTCGTTGGCGAGGCCGTCGCCGTCGTCGTCGATCGCCTCGCCGGCGATGGTCACGCGGGAGGTCTCGACGACCACCGGGGCTCCGTCGAGGTGGAAGGTGCCGGAGAGGAGGACGGTGTCGCCCGGCTGCGCTGCGTCGACGGCGGCCTGGATGGCGCCGCGGTCGGCGCCGACGTCCTGCTGGCCGACGACGGTGATCGTTTTCGGTCCGGCGGCCGGGGCCACGGTCGCGGCCAGGGCGAGGAGCAGGGAGGGGAGGATCGGTTTGTTCATGGCGGTCTCCTTCAGGTGAGGTTGAACGCGGAGGGCGCGGCTCGCCCTCCCCCTCGTATGCGCCATCCGTCGGAAAACCGGGCCAAGACACCCCGCGGATCCCGGCCGGCAGCCTCCCGAAGAGCGACCCTCCCGCCCTCCCGCCCTCCCGCCTTCCCGCCTTTCCGTCTTCGCGCCTTTGCGCCTTGGCGTGAGATCCTCTCCCCGCGTCGGCGGCCCCTCAGCGCGCCGCGACGACCTCGGGGCCGGGCCGTAGGCCCTCCGCCCGGGCGAGCCGCCAGTGCCCGGGGGGATGCGAGGCCCGCAAGCCCGCCAGGGCGGCGCCCAGGTCGCGCCGCGCCGCCAGCTCGTCTCCCTGACGCAGCTCGATCTCCGCGAGGGCGAGACGCGCCTCGGCGCCCAGGCCGTAGTCCCACTCGGGCCGGCCCGCCAGATCGTCCGCCGCCTGGCGGTAGAGGCGGCTCGCCGCCTGCAGATCGCCCCGGATCTCGAGGGTCTCGGCCAGGAGACGTCGGCTGACCGCCAGGATCGGATGGTGCCGGGGTAGCCAGCCCGCCTCGAGGACGAGGACGCGTCGGAGCAGCGCCTCGCCCGCCTCGGGTTCGCCGGTCCGGGCCATGGCGCGACCGAGGTGCTTCAGGACGGCCGCCTCGGCCGGGGTCTCGCCGCGGCCCAGACGGCCGTGCAATTCCAGGGCCGCTCGGAGGGCCTCCGTCGCCTCGGTCCATCGCTCCTGTGCGGCGAGCGACCGGCCGAGCCAGTACCGGGTGTCCACGAGCTCCGGCTGGAGCTCTCCGGCCCGCTCGACCCGCTGGCGGACGGCCGCTTCCAGGAGGTCGGAGGCCGCGGCGAGCTCGCCCCCGGCCAGGTGGGCGAGCGCCTGGTCCTCGAGGTCCCTCGGGCGATCGAAGTTGCCGTCGGAGAGGTCGCCGCGAATCGCGGCCGCGCGCTCCTGGAGGGGTGCGGCGGCCGCCAGCTCGAGCTGCTGCAGCTCGAGCTCGGCCAGTCGGCTGAGGACCCGGGCGGTGACCACGGCGTACGGGCACGCTTCCAGCCGCACGTCGACGGACTCCTGGAGGAGTGCCCTCGCCCTCGGGATGCGGCCGAGGCTCCAGTCGTGGCGCGCCAGGATCTCCAGGTTCTCCCCCAGGGCCCAGGCGCGGCCGGCCTGGGCGCGGTGGAGGGTCAGCGAGTGCTCGAGAAGCTCCGCGCCGCGGTCCAGCTCCCCGGCGTCGAGGAGGAAGGAGCCCAGGTCGAGCTGGGCGTCCGCCCGGGCCGCGCCGTCCCCCTCCGGCTGGAGCTCGAGGGAGCCCTCGAACAGCCAGAGGGCGTCCTCGGCCAGGCCGGCGCGATGGTAGACGCGACCCAGGAGCCCCAGGGTCTTCGCCATCTCCCCCCGGTTGTCCCGGAAACGACCCGTGATCTCCGTCACGGAGGTGTCCAGGACCGCCCGCGGCAGGGTCGCCTCGGCGGGCCCGTCCGCCGCCGGTCGCCGGGCCAGTCGCTCGAGCAGCACGTCGGTGAGACGGTCGGTGTCGGTGCGGGAGCGCTCCAGGAGGTCGGCCTGGTGGTGGAGTCGACCGAGGAGGCCGGTGAACAGGGTCGCCGCCACGACGAGGGCCACGAGCCCCTGGCGGTGACGCCGGGCGAACTTCAGCAGGCGGTGGCCCGGATGGTCGGCCCGGGCCTCGATGGGCCGGTCCCCGAGGTGTCGCTCGATGTCGAGAGCGAGCTGACGGGCCGACGGGTAGCGGCGCTCGGGGTCCTTGTCCAGGGCCCGGCCCACGATGAGGTCCAGGTCGCCGCGGAGACGGCGGGCCAGTTCCCCGGGTCGGAGGCCGCGGCGGAGTGCCAGCTCCTCGGGGTCGGGCTGGTCGGGTCGCTCCGGCCGCCGCTGGATCTCGCTGCTGGGCGGCCGCGTGTCGTCCTCGCAGATGGCGCGGGCCAGCTCGTGGGGAGCTCCCCGGAGGGATCCGTAGGGGCTGCGACCGGTGAGCAGCTCGAAGAGCAACACGCCGAGTGAGTAGACGTCGCTCGCCGTGGTGAGGGAGGAGCCGCGAACCTGCTCCGGACTGGCGTAGCCGGGGGTCATCGGCCCCGGTCCCGTGGCCGTGGCGCCCGCATCGACCCCCTCGCGCGGCGCGAGGAGCTTGGCGATGCCGAAGTCCAGCAGCTTCACCGTGCCGTCCGTGGTGACGAGGATGTTGCCGGGCTTCAGGTCGCGGTGCACCAGCAGACTCTGGTGAGCGTGCTGGACGGCGGAGCAGACGTCCAGGAAGAGCGCCAGGCGTTCCTCGACGCCGAGCGCGCGCCGGTCGCAGTAGACGTCGAGCGGCTCTCCCTCGACGTGCTCCATGACCAGGTAGGGGCGTCCGTCGGGGGCCTGGCCGCCGCCGTACAGCCGCGCAATGTTCGGATGGTCGAGACCGGCGAGGATCTGGCGCTCGGCGAGGAAGCGGCGGACGGCCGCCGGGTCGTCGATCCCCTGGCGGATCAGCTTGACGGCGACCCGCTGACGGAACGCGTCGTCGTCCCTCGTGGCGAGGTAGACGACGCTCATGGCGCCGCGGCCGATGGGGGCCAGGAGCCGGTAGTCACCGAGACGAGACGGCGGGACGGTGGTGACCGGCGTCGGGAGATCGCCCAGGCGCGCCACCGGTCGATCGAACGGGTCGGAGCCGTTACGCTCGGCGCGCAGGAGCCGCTCCACCTCGGCGCGCTCTCCGGCGTCGAGCGCGGCGCCCTCCTCGGCCAGGAGACGCGGCCACTCGGAGGAGCTGTGTTCGACCACCGCGTCGAACACGGCGCTGATCCGGCGCCAGCGCTCGGGTCTCACGTCCGCGCCTCGGCGCCGCCGAGCTCGGCGCGCAGCCAGGCCCTCGCCCGGCGCCAGGTGCGGACGATGGTCCGGCGCGAGACCCCGAGGACCTCGGCCGTCTCCTCCAGGGTGAGGCCACCGTAGAAGCGGGCTTCCACGACGCGCGCCTCCACCGGGGCGAAGCGCTCCAGCGCCTCCAGCGCCCGGTCGAGCTCGAGGTGCAACGCCCAGGCCGCGTCGGGCTCCGCCGGTCCCGCGCCGATCGACTCGCCGAGGGGAACCCGGCGACGGTGCCCCCCCCGCTTGGCCCGGCTCCGACGCCGAGCGTGGTCCACCAGGACGCGGCGCATCGTCCGCGCGGCGACGCCCAGGAAGTGCTCACGGCTCTGCCAGTGGACTCCAGACGCTTGAACCCCCCGCGCTCCAACCATCTGGATCCAGGCCTCGTGCACCACGGCCGTCGGCTCGAGGGTGTGGTCCGGACGCTCCCGCCACGCGATGCCGTGGGCCGCCCGGCGCAGGTCGTCGTAGAGCAGTAGCAGGGCGTGCTCGGAGGCCTGTTGGTCGCCTTCACTCCACAGCCTGAGGAGCTGGGTGAGCTCCCCGTGCCCGGGCGCGGCGGGGGTCTGGACAGCCGGTTCCACGACGACCCTGACAAGCAAGATGCTCGCCAGGGCGGCGAAGCGGCGTCGTCAGCGGTTCGGCGTCGTCAGCGGTTCGGCGGCGGTGGCGGTGGCGGTGGCGGCGGGGTCGCGGGCGCCGGTGGCACGACCTCCGCCTCCTGTCGCTCGACCAGCAGGAGGGTCAGGTCGTCCCGGAGCGGCTCCTCGCCCACATGGTCCTCGAAGGCCCGGAGGATGCGCTGCAGGTGGACCTGGGGAGAGCCCGGGCGGGCCATGAGCTCCCGCAGGCGGCGGTAGCCGAAGGCCTCGGGCTCTTCGCCGCCGCCCCCGACCGCCTCCGGCAGGCCGTCGCTGAAGAGCAGCAGGATGTCTCCCCCCTCGAGGGTCGTCGAGCCCTCCGGATAGGTGATCTCCGATCGGGTGCCGGCGGGCAGACCCCCTTGCCCGAGCTCGAGGACCTCGCCGTGGCTCCGGCGCAGGAGCGGGAACGGGTGGCCGGCACAGACGTAGTCCAGGGTGCCGGTCCGGGGCTCGAGCAGGGCGTAGAAGAAGGTCATGAAGGAGCGACGGTCGCCGGTCCGGTGCAGCGTCCGGTTGAGCAGCGTGGCGACCTGGCCCGGAGCCGGATCCAGGTCGAGCGCCGTCTTCAGGCTGGCGCTCGCCACCGCCATGAGCAGCCCGGCCGCCATGCCGTGGCCGGAGGCATCGCCCACGAACAGCGCGAGACGACCGTCGGCCAGCGGCAGCACGTCGTAGTAGTCGCCGCCGACCTCGTTGGCGGTGCGGTAGGCGTGGGAGAAACGGTAGCCGGGGTGGTCCAGGAGGTCGTCCGGCAGAAGCTCGCTCTGGAGCTCCCTCGCGACCTCGAGCTCGTCCCGGACCCGGATCCGGTCGACCAGCTCCATCGCGAGGAGGAAGAGCAGGCAGCCGATCGAGAGCAGGAACCAGACGGGTGAGAAGTCGATGTAGAGGTCCGCGTGGTCGCCGGAGAGGTTCAACGCCGGCGGGGAGAACAGGCCGATCGCCACGAAGACCAGGGACAGGGCGAAGAGCATCCGCCGCGCCGGGGTGAGCTTGTAGGAGAGCCCGAGGAAGACGACCTTCGTCTTGTAGAGGAAGTTGCGGACCTTGTCCGCCGCCTCGGGCGTGTCGTCCTGGTCGCGGCTGAGGACGGAGTACGCCTGGACGGCCTCCCGATCGAACAGCCGTCGCATCTCCTCGAGCGACAGTCCCCGAGTGTAGTCGCGCACGAACACCCGGGCTCTCTCGACGTACCGTTGGGCCCGATTCATCCCTCTCTTCCCTCCGCCTCATTGTACGCGGCCCGGGCCTCGGGGTTCTGTCGAAGGCGTCCGAACTCGGACCGCGGCCGTAGGATCCTGTGACAAGATCAGAAGGGTGCGAGAGACCGAGATGAAAGCCGAAAAAGTCACCGTCCTGTTCGTCACGATAGTCCTTCTGGCCACCGTCGTCTCCGGGCCGACCCCGGCGCGGGCCGAGACGACCATCAAGCTCGCCACGCTCGTCCCCGACGGTTCGGTGTGGGATCGGGCGCTCAAGGAGATGGGCGCCGAGTGGCGGCAGATCACCGACGGCGAGGTCGTCCTGCGCATCTACCCCGGAGGCGTGGCGGGCGACGACTCCGACATCGTGCGGAAGATGCGCATCGGCCAGCTGCAGGCCGGGGCGCTGACGGTCGCCGGGCTGTCGGAGATCGAGCCCGCCTTCAACGCCCTGGCCATCCCGTTGTTCTTCGACTCCTACGACGAGCTCTTCTTCGTGATCGACCGCCTCGAGCCGGTCCTGACGGAGAAGCTCGAGGCCAAGGGCTTCCGGCTCCTCAACTGGGGCCACGGCGGCTGGGCCCACTTCTTCAGCAAGCGGTCGATCGAGGACATCGAGGACCTGCGGGCTCAGAAGATCTTCACCTGGGCCGGCGATCAGCGCATGGTCGAGTGGTGGAAGAACCGGGGATTCCAGCCGGTGCCCCTGGCGATGACGGACATCATGACGGGGCTGCAGACCGGCATGATCGACGCGCTGCCCACGACGCCGCTGGCCGCCCTGTCCCTCCAGTGGTTCCGACAGACGCCGTACATGCACGCCCTGGGCCTGGCGCCGGTGGTCGGGGCCACGATCGTCAGCAGCCGGGTCTGGGATCGCCTGCCGGAAGGGCAGCGGGCGGCCCTCCTCGAGGCGTCGCGGGCGGCGGGGAAGCGACTCGAGGCGGAGGTCCCGGATCAGGACGCCCGGGCGATCGAGGAGATGAAGAGTCGGGGCCTCACCGTGACGGGCGCCGGCGAGGAGGAGAAGTGGCGCGAAGAGGGCCGGACCTTCGCCGAGTCCATGCGCGGCAAGATGGTGCCGCAGGAGATCTTCGACCTGGTTCTGGCAGCCCGGACGGAGTTCCGGGAGTCCGGGAAGCAACCTTGACCCCCAGTCCCGCCCCCAGTCCCGCCGCCAGTCCCGCCGCCAGTCCCGCCCCCAGTCCCGCCGCCTGTCCCGCCGCGAGACCGGGGCCCCCACGATGAGTGTCCTCTCGTTCCTGCGCCGCTCCGAGGGCGCGCTGGCCGCTGCCGTCATGGCGACCCTGGTCCTGGTGCCGCTCCTGGAGAGCGGTCTCCGGAGCGTCTTCGGCTTCGGCATCCCGGGCTCGGCGCCCATCGTGCAGCACCTGACGCTGTGGGTCGCCTTCCTGGGGGCCGCCCTGGCCGCCCGGGAGGGCAAGCTGCTGTCGTTGGCGACGTCGGAGCTGGTCTCCCAGGCTGGCTGGCGACGGGCGGCGGGCATCCTCTCCGGGACGGTGGGGGCGGCGGTGAGCGCGCTCCTCGCCCGCGGCGCCCTCGACCTGCTCCTCATCGAACGGCAGGCGGGGACGGAGGTCGCCGGACTCTTCCCGGTGTGGCTGGCGCAGGCGGTCCTGCCCCTGGGCCTGACCCTGGTCGCGGTGCGGCTGGTGTGGCGCGCGGACGAGGCCTGGTGGGGTCGCGCGGTGGCCGCGGCGGGCCTGGGCGCCGGGGTTGTCGTGGGCTGGTTTCCCATGTCGTTGGCCGAGGTCCCCGTGTGGCCCGGCCTCGTCCTCCTCCTGCTGGCGACCGTGGCCGGGGGCCCGATCTTCGTCGCCCTGGGGGGCGCGGCGGTGCTGCTGTTCATGGCCGAGGGCGTACCTCCCGCCGCGGTGCCGGCCGAGACCTACCGCCTGTCGGTCTCCGCGACGCTGCCGGCCATCCCCCTCTTCACCCTCACCGGCTTCCTGCTCGCCGAGGGCGGGGTCTCCGAGCGTCTGTTGCGGGTCTTCCGGGCCTGGATCGGTTGGCTGCCGGGCGGGACGGCGGTAGTGACGGCGCTCCTGTGCGCCTTCTTCACGGTGTTCACGGGCGGCTCCGGCGTCACGATCCTGGCGCTCGGCGGCCTCCTCCTGCCGACGCTGCTGGCGGACGGCTACCGCGACCGGTTCTCCGTGGGCCTGCTCACCGCCTCGGGCTCTCTCGGGCTCCTCTTTCCGCCGGCGCTGCCCATCATCCTCTACGGCATCGTGGCCTCGATCGCCATCGAGGATCTCTTCGTGGGCGGCATCCTCCCCGGCTTCCTGCTGGTCGGTCTGGTGGCCGCCTGGGGACTGCGGGAGGGTTGGAAGACGAGGACGGCGAAGAGGCCCTTCGAGATGCGGGAGGCGCTGGCGGCCCTCTGGGGCGCCAAGTGGGAGCTGGCCCTGCCGGTCGTCGTCCTGGTGGCGATCTTCGGCGGCTTCGCGACGCTGGTGGAAGCCGCGGCGATGACGGCCCTCTACGCCTTCCTGGTGGGGACCGTGATCCATCGCGACGTGCCGCTGAAACGCCTGACAAGGGTGCTCGTCGAGTGCTCGGTGCTGGTGGGGGGGGTCCTGATCATCCTCGGCATGGCCATGGGCTTCACGAGCTGGCTGGTCGACGCCCAGGTCCCGTCGCGTCTGCTCGAGTGGGTGCAGGCCACGGTCTCGTCGCCGCTCCTGTTCCTGCTGGGCCTCAACCTCTTCCTGCTCCTGGTCGGGTGCCTGATGGACATTTTCTCGGCCATCGTGGTCGTCGTGCCCCTCATCGTGCCGCTGGGCGTGGCCTACGGTATCGACCCGGTGCACCTGGGGATCATCTTCATCGCCAACCT
>CAJQNK010000203.1 GCA_905479655.1 uncultured bacterium
AACCCGCCTCGCGTGCCACGCCGAGGGCGACGCTGCCGATGAGCAGGCGATCGACGCCGGCGTACCCGTGGGTGCCCAGGACGATCAGGTCGGCGTGCCACTCGGCGGCCTCGGCCGCGATCTCCCGCACCGGCGCCCCACGGCGCAGGCGATGGAGCGCGTCCGAGCCGAAGTCGGCTCCGCATCCGTCCGTGAAGCTCGCGAGCTCGTCCGCCGCCCTCTGCGGATCGACGTCGACACCGTGGGCGGGGCCGACGACGAACAGGGTCTCGACCTCGGCCGGTCGCGTCCCCGTGAGGCGCGACAGCACCCCGGCCGCGAAGCGCATGGCGTCCGCGGAGAAACCCGACAGGTCGACGGGGAGCAGCACGCGCTCCGGAGGGATCGCGAAGGCCCCCCGGGCCACCAGGACGGGGCACGACGCGCGGCGCAGGACGCGGTCGGCGGTCGAACCCAGGAAACGGGCTGGCGCGTGGCCGTGGCGGGTCGGCCCGAGGACGATCAGGTCCGCGCCCCAGCGCGCAGCGGCATCGATCACGACCCGATGAGCCGGCCCCGTGTCGACCTCGATGGCATCGAGTGCGACCTCCCGCAGCCCCAGCGTCTCCACCTGCTCGGCCAGATCCGCCCGTCGCGCCTCCCGCTGGCTCGCCTCGAGCGCCTTCCGATCGACGTCCGGCGCGACGGACGGCGGCAGGGCCTCGAGCTCGACGGCATGGATCAACCGGAAGGACGCGCCGGTCGCCCCGGCGATCGCTACCCCGGCCCCGACGACCTCCCGGCTCGAGTCGTCGAGCGCCGAGGCGACGAGAACCTTCTCGATGGGATGGGAAGGGCACTGCGTGCCCGGTTTCGAGTGTCCAGAAGTCATGTCGGCTCCTCCGGATCCGGCCTCGTCGAGACCACGGGAACCTGGATGGTTCCCCATCAACACTAGCTCCTGTTCTCCCGGAGCGGACTACCTCTTCGGGTGGTTTCGCCGCGCCGCGGCACCGAAGCCGGCCTCCGCGACGGACGGACCGTACGACTGCGGCGCCCTCGGTCGCAAGCCTCGCATCTTCAACCACCTGCTGCCTCTCGCTACGACATCCGGCGAGAAGGGCAGGCTAGAATCGACTTCGTGCCCGCGGAGACCCAGCTCACGGCGCCACGACGGGCTCCATCGTCCCGCCCCGGAGAGGTCCGCGCCGACCGGCGTCCGTCGATCGGCCGCGCAGGCGGTGACGCCGACCCCGGCGTCGAGACCGCCTCGAGCCGCCCGCCGGAGGGGGCATGACGCGAGGAGCGAGCCGGCGGGACAGCCGGGGCGCCCGTGGACTCGAGGGCCGGTACTTCACCTCCGAGCGGGTCCTCGAGGCGGAGCGGACGACCCTCTTCCGGAGCTGCTGGCTCTACGCCGGCCCGGCACGAAGCCTCCGGCGTCCCGGCGACATCACGACGCTGGACCACGGCGCCGAGAGCGCGTTGCTGATCCGCGGCGAGGACGGCGTGCTGCGCGGCTTCCACAACCACTGCCGGCACCGCGGAGCCCGCCTCTGCGACGAAGACGCCCGAAGCCTCGAGAGCGGCCGGCTTCGATGCCCATACCATGCCTGGACCTACGACCTGGCGGGGGCCCTGATCGGCGCCCCGAACATGACGGGTGTCCGCGGCTTCGATGCCGCGGAGTGGGGCCTCGTCCCGCTCGATCTCGGCGTGTGGGATGGACTGGTCTTCCTCCGCTTCGGCGACGGAGCGGAGAGTCTCGAGGAGCTGTTCGCACCTCTCGCCGGACGCTTCACGGCCTGGAGGATCCCGGAGCTCGAGGTGGCGCGGGAGACGACCTACGACGTACGGGCCAACTGGAAGCTCGTCTTCCAGAACTACTCCGAGTGCTACCACTGCCCCGCCCTGCACCCGGCCCTCAACCGTCTGACGCCCTACCGCGACAGCGAGAACGACCTCGAGAAGGGCCCGATCCTCGGCGGCCCCATGCGCCTCGCCCGCGCCGGCGGCACCATGAGCGCCGACGGTCGCCGCGTCGCCCCGCCCCTGGGCGACATCTCCGGCGACGATCTCGACCGGGTCCACTACTTCACGATCTTCCCCTCCCTCTTCCTCAGCGTCCATCCGGACTACGTGCTGCTCCACGGCCTGACGCCACTCGCTCCGGACCGGACGCTCATCCGCTGCCAGTGGCTGTTCCACCCGGATGCCATCGCCGCCCCTGGATTCGACCCGGCGCCGGCGGTGGATTTCTGGGATCTGACCAACCGCCAGGACTGGGAGATCTGCCAGCGGACCCAGCGGGGCGTGGCCTCGGCCGCGTTCTCGCCCGGGCCCTACGCCGACCTCGAGAGTGTGGTCGCCGCCTTCGACCGCAACTACCTCGCCGCCATGCGGCGGGTCGACGACCCGACCGCTGACCCGCCCCATTCCCGGGAGGCCGACCGATGAACAAGAGGGAGAGCCCACGCTACTCGAGACACATCCAGGTCCGATTCGGCGCCGAGGGAGACGACACCCGGCGGGCAGGCTTCACCACGAACATCTCCCGGACCGGCGCCTTCATCCGCACGAACTTCCCCTCCCGACCCGGAACCCGGCTGGTGGTGGAGGCCGCGCAGGCCGAGCACTGGTTCGCCGTCGTCGGGCAGGTGGTCCATGCCGCCAAGGTCGCGCCGGCCCTCGAGAAGGTCAGACCCTCGGGGATGGGAATCCGCTT
>CAJQNK010000204.1 GCA_905479655.1 uncultured bacterium
CTTCCTCGACCCCGCGGCCGGCGACCTGCGCCCCGCCCGCGGCTCCCCCGCTCTCGAGGCGGGACGCCTCGACGGCGCGCCATCGGAGGACCTGCGGCGGATCCCCCGCCCGCAGGGCCCGGGCGTCGACGTCGGCTGCTACGAGGCCGCCGCGGGGCTGCTCCTCGTGTCGCCCGTCGAGCCCGTCGCCGGCCTGCCGCAGACGTGGGCCGTCCACGGGGCCGCGCCCGGCGCGCAGGTCGTCTTCGCGGGCGCGCCGGCCGCCGGCGTCACCCCGCTACCCGGCTGCCCCGGCGTCGAGCTCGGCCTCGCCCGTCCCCGGGCCCTCGCCACGGGAATCGCCGACGCAGCCGGCACCATGGAAGCCGCGGTCGACCTGCCGCCCGGCGCAGGCGGGAGGACGATCTGGGCCGAGGGCGCCGAGCGACCCGCCTGCGCCGTCACGGGAGCCGGGGCCCTGACCGTCGGTGGCGCTGCCCGGTAGTCGGGGAGGCTTCTCGCGAAGCACCCGAGGACGCTCCGCTCGTCTTGCCGAAGAGCTTGCCGGCCGATCGCTCGTGAGGCCGTCGTGCGCGCTATCCTCCCGCCACCGAAAGGAGGAGAGCATGCCGATTCTCGTCTCGCCCCGGAGGAGGTCCGCCATGGCGGCGGCTGTCGCCCTCGCCGTCTGCCTGGTCGCCGTCCCGCCCGCCCACGCCCAGGAGCGGCTCGCCCTGGTGGGCGGATTGCTGATCGACGGCTACGGCGGACCGCCCATCGAGGACAGCGTCGTGCTGATCGAGGGCGACCGCATCCGCTCGGTGGGCACCGTCGACACCCTGGCGGTGCCCGACGGCGTCGAGGTCGTCTCCACCGAGGGGATGAGCGTGCTGCCCGGCCTGTGGGACATGCACGTGCACCTCCTGATCGACGGGCACTCCGACTACGCCCACTGGTTCTCCACCTACCCCGAGCGCTACCGCGACACCATCATGCCGGCCTCGGCGCTCCAGCTCCTGCGGGCCGGTATCACCAGCGCGCGGGATCTCGGCGCGCCACTCGACGACATCGTCGCGGTGCGCGACGCCATCGACCGGGGCGAGATCCCGGGGCCGACGATGTACGTCTCGGGCCCCTTCCTGCAGCACGAGCCCTACCCCGGCCAGGAGGCCATGCGCTGGGGCGTCGTGGGCGCCGAGGACGCCCGGGCGAAGGTCCGCCGGCTGGTGGAGGCCGGCGTCGACGTCATCAAGCTGATCGACCAGGACCAGATGGCGACGGACGAGGTGATCGCCGTCGTCGACGAGGCCCACCGACACGGCCTCACCGTCGCCGCCCACGCCCACCGTCCAGAGGAGATCCTGCGCGGGCTCGAGGCCGGCGTCGACTGCTTCGAGCACACCGGCCTCGCCAGTGCCCCCGAGTACCCGGCGGAGGTCATCGAGGCGATCCGGGCGCGCACCGCCAAGATGAACCTCGGCCCGCTCTTCTGGACCCCCACCATCGAGGGCCTGTTCAACTACGAGTACGTGCGCGACCACCCCGAGAGGCTCGACGACCCGTCTTGGAAGGCCGGCCTGCCGGACGAGATCGTCGAGGACATCGCCGAGTCGATCCGCCACCCGGACCGTCTCTCCTACTTCCAGATCACCCCGCAACGCCGCCCCACCCTGGCGCGCAAGTTCGCCCAGCTGCGCGAGGCCGGAGTCGTGATGCTGATCGGCACAGACAGCGGCATCCCCATGAAGTTCCACAGCCAGTCGACCTGGAACGAGATCGACATCTGGACCCGCGTGCTGGGCGTCGAGCCCA
The DNA here is from genome assembly GCA_905479655.1 of uncultured bacterium. Taxonomy (GTDB): domain Bacteria; phylum Acidobacteriota; class Thermoanaerobaculia; order Multivoradales; family JAHEKO01; genus CAJQNK01. The sequence continues at coordinate 1,792 of CAJQNK010000204.1, forward strand.
TGGAGGCCATCCGCGGAGCCACCTACTGGCCGGCGAAGCTGATGGGCGTCGAGGACGAGGTGGGCACCGTCAGCGCCGGCAAGAAGGCCGACGTCATCGCGGTGCGCGGCGACGTGCTGCGCTACCCGATGCTGCTGCAGGACGTGGATCTGGTGGTCAAGGGCGGCGAGGTGGTCGTCGCGCCGTGAGCCCCTGGTTCGTCATCGACCTCGGGGACCCGCTCCTGGCGACCGAGGACCTCGAACAGCTGGCCACCCTCTTCGAGTCCGAGCACGAGAAGGCCGGCCGCCCGGTCGACCTCGCCGCCTTCCTGCGCCACGAGTCCGAGGGTCGCCTCCACTGCCGGCTGCGCGTCTACCTCCCGCCCGCGGCCGAGGAGTTGGCGAGACGGGCCGGGGGAACGCCCTGCCCCAGGCCGTCGCCCACCGGCCTCAGCCTCCTCGCCGGGTCGACGGAGTCGTGGCCGGCCCTCTTTCCCGGCGAACGACGCTGAGCGCCAAGGGGCGACGAGCCGAGGCGTCGGCACCTCTGGCGGGCGGGTGGAACGGATTCCTCGACTCCCCTCGGCGCCTGTCCGTTCACGGGTTACCCGCTCGGCGTCAGGATTCGAAGGGCTGTGGCAACCCCTTTGTAGAGAACGTCGTCAGTGGCCGCTCTCGATTCGAGCACCAACGCCTTCGATCGCGGCCTCCCGAGGAGGTCCGTGCATGGACTCTGTCTCGATCACCCTCTTCATCCTACCCATCGCTATGGCCCGTGCAGCGCTGCTGATGCTCAAGGCCACGGCCAAAGGCAGGAGTCTCTGGTGGGGTCTCCCCGGCCTGGTGGGAGAGGTTCCGTTCATCGTCGCTTGGGTCCTTCTTCTGCTCAAGAGCGGCAACGACGATCCCGATCGAGCCCTTCAATTCGTCGGCCCCGGGAAACGGAGTGGACGGCGGCGTGAGAGTTCGGCCCCGGGCCCGGCCAGTCCGACCGATCCGCCGACCGCATCCGACACGGTGTAGTCGCTCCGCCGACCCGAGGGGGGCGAACGCCATGAACCGGCCGGGCGCGGCTCAGCCCGCGTACTCGTGGCCGCAGGAGCAGACCACCGTCTTCGGGTCGTTGAACAGGCGGCACTCCGGGCACAGCCAGCTCCAACCGAACCGGAGTGCCAGGCATCTCGGGCGGGGCATCTCGGGCGGAACCGGAGTGCCAGGCATCTCGGGCGGCCCGGCCCGGCCAGGCGGGTATCTCGGGCGGGTCCCGGGCGGATCCCACCGACGCGAGCCGGCGGGAGTCCACGGGTTGACCGCGTGCATCGCACCATGCATACTGCATGCATGGCAACGAAGACCATCTCCCTCCGTCTCGAGGCCTACGACAAGCTCCGGGCGGCCCGGCGCTACCCCGACGAGTCCTTCAGTCAGGTCATCCTCCGTGCGACCTGGCCCGAAGAGACCCTGAACGGGGCCGAGCTCCTGCGGAGAATGCGAGAGAACGGATCGTGGCTCTCCGAGGAGGCCCTCGACCGGATCGAGCTGCACAAGGCCGGGGACGCGCCGCCGGAGGACAAGTGGACGAGGCGCTGATCCTCGAGACGACGTACCTGATCGACCTCGAGCGCGAGGCCGCGCGCCGTCAGCCGGGGCCGGCAACCGCCTTCCTCGAGGGCCACGCCGAGGCTCGTCTGCACGTGACCTTCACCGTCGCGGGAGAGATCGCCGCCGGCGCCTCGCTCTCCGATCGTGCCCGGTGGGAGGCCTTCCTGGCGCCGTTTCGAGTCCTGGGGTGCGACCGGGACGTGTGCTGGGAGTACGGCCGTGCCTACCGCTACCTGAGCGACAACGGCCTGCTCATCGGCGCCAACGATCTCTGGATCGCCGCCACCGCCAAGGCCCACGGGCTCCCGGTCGTGACGCGCAACGAGAAGCACTTCCGGAGGGTGCCCGGTCTCGAAGTTCGGTCCTACGGTCCGCCGGCCTGATCCGCCCCGGACGACCCCTGCCGGACCGGAGTGCCAGGCATCTCGGGCCGGGCATCTCGGGCCGGGCCGGGCCGGGCCGGGCCCGGCCCTTTGCGGTGCCCGTGTTTCTGTGTTCCTGTGTTTCTGTGCTACCCTTCGGTCGTGCGCAACTTGACCGTTTCGGTGCCCGACGAGGTGTATCGCCAAGCGCGGATCCGGGCCGCGGAGCAGGGGCGCTCGGTGAGCGCCCTGGTGGCCGAGTTCCTCGCCACGCTCAGCCGAGTGGGCGGCGAGTTCGAACGGCTGCTCGCCCAGCAGGATGGAGTGCTGGAGGAGATCGAGAGCTTCAGCGCGGGGGATCGCATCGGCCGCGACGAGCTCCACCGCCGGGCAACCAGTTGATCGCGGTGCGGTTCGTCGACACCAACATCCTGCTCTACGCCGTTTCGAAGGCGGCGACCGAGCGCGGCAAGGCCACCATCGCCCGGGGGATCCTGCACGCCCGCGACCTCGTCCTCTCGGTCCAGGTGCTCCAGGAGTTCTACGTGCAGGCCACCCGCGCGAGTCGGCCCGATCCCCTGCGTCACGACCAGGCGACACGGCTGGTCGAGTCCTTCTGCCGTTACCCCGTCCAGGAGCTGACGCTGTCGATCGTGCGCGCGGCCCTCGTCACCCGAGAGCGCTGGCGCATCTCCTACTGGGACGCCGCGATCCTCGAAGCGGCGCGCTCCAGCGGTTGCGACATCGTCCTGTCCGAGGATCTCGCCGACGGTGCGGAGTACGGTGGAATTCGAGTGGAGAATCCGTTCCGAGACGCCCGCTGAGCCCCGCCCGTTCCCCGGGTAGCCGAACCCCGGGGAGAGCCCTACCCGACCCCGCGGCCGCTGTTCGGATCCTTGACCTTCTCGCCCTCGTCCAGCCCCGCGACGACCTGGATGTTGATGCCGTCGGAGAGTCCGGTCTCGATCTTGCGGCGCTCGAACTCCTGGTCCGCGGTCTCGACCTCGACGAAGGGCTCGCGGCCGTCGAACTGGATCCAGGCCTCCTGGACGGCCAGGGCGTCGTCGACGCGCTCCAGGACGACGTCGGCGTTGGCCGAGTAGTTGGCCCGGATGAAGACCTCGTCCTGCTTCTTCAGCGCGGCGCGGATCTCGAACTGGATGGCGCCGTTCTCCTCGACGCCCTTGGGCGCGATGTACTCGAGGACGGCCTCGAGCTTGCTCTCCTCGATGGCGCCGATGGTCAGGAGCAGGTCCATGCCCTCGGAGAGCTTGCCCACCTCCGACTCGTCCACCTTGCCCTCGAAGATCATCTCGTCCATGTCGGCGATCGAGGCGATGGTCGTGCCGTCGTTGAAGGTGTTCGACTCGATGACCGAGTTGCCCACCTCGACCGGGACCTCCAGCACCATGCCGGCGATGGTGGCCCGCACGAGGGTGTTGGTGGCGGAGCCGGCCTTCTTGCGGGCGCCCTCGCGGATGACGGCGAGGCTGTCCTCCGCCGCGTCCAGCTCCTCCTCGGCGTTGCGCAGGTCGAGCTCGAAGACGACGTAGTCGGCCTGCGCCAGCACGCCCTCCTCGAACAGCTCCTTGTTGCGCCGGTACTCGTTGCGGGCGTTCTCGAGGGCGATCTCGGCCCGGTTGACCCGGTTTTCCGCGTTGGCGAGCTGGCCGATGTCGGGCACGATGCGCACGCGGGTGAGGAGGTCGCCGATGGTCACGATCTCGCCCGGCTCGACGTAGATCTGCTCGATGATGCCCGAGACGTTGGGCTTGATCTCGATCTCGTTGCGGGGGACGATCGAGCCCGTGGCGACCGTCTTGCGCACGATGTCGGTGCGGAACGGCTCGCGCGTCTCGTAGACGATGGGCTTCTCCTGGGACTTCGCCCACAGGAAGTAGAGGGTGCCCCCGAACACTCCGACGAGCACGAGGGCGAACAGGACTCCGAGGATCTTCTTCATGACTTGGGTTGCTCCGTGAGGCCGAGACCGGCGAGGCGTGACGAGGGGGTGTCCGGGAGTCGGATCATTCGTGGCGCAGGGCTTCGACCGGGCTGATCGCGACGGCCCGCTGCGCGGGGATGAGGCCGGCCAGGGTGCCCGAGACGACGAGGATGACCAGGGCCTGGAGGGCGTCGTTCAGGTCGACGCCGGGGTTCTGGAACATGGCGGCCTGGGTCCCCGAGCTCTCGAGGCCGATGCGCACCAGCTCCACCAGGCCCACCCCGGCCACCATGCCCAGGTAGCCGGCGACCCCGGTGAGGACGATGGCCTCGAGCACGATCTGCACGCGGATGGTCCAGGGGGTGGCCCCGATCGCCCGTTTCAGGCCGATCTCCCGGGTCCGCTCCTTGACGATGATGAGCATGATGTTGGAGACGCCGATCACGCCGGCGGCCAGGGTGCCGATCCCGACGATCCAGACCAGCGCGCCGATGCCGCCGAACAGGCCCTGGATCTTCTGGTACTCCTCTTCCATGTTGAAGTGGCCGAAGGCGCGCTCGTCGTCCGGATGAACCCGGTGGCGGGCCCGCAGCAGCTGCAGGGCCTTCTCCTCGGTCTCCGAGGCCAGCGTCCCGGGCGCCGACGTGATGGCGAACCAGCCCACCTCGTTGCCCTGGTTGAAGGCGGTCTGGAAGGTCGTGAACGGGACGAAGATCGTCTGGGCGTCGCGGTCGCCCCGGTCGCCGCTGGCCGCCGAGGACAGGACCCCCACGACCTTGAAGTAGACCCCCTGGATGCGGATCGACTCGTCGACCGGATCCTCCCCGGGATCGAACAGGAGCTCCCGGACGCGGGTGCCGATGACGGCGACCTTGCGCCTCTCCTCCAGGTCGAGCGGGTTCAGGAACCGTCCGAGCTCCATGCGGTAGGACTGGATGCCCAGGATGGCCGGGGTGTCGCCCATGACCGAGAAGCCGCCCGTCCTGTCGCCCCG
>CAJQNK010000205.1 GCA_905479655.1 uncultured bacterium
GTCTCGAAGCGGTTCTGGAGCTTCCAGTCGGCGGATCGGTTCACTCCCGGGGACTATGACCTGAACGAGCGATTCGCCCGCCTCGGCTGGTACTCCTCGCCGGGGCCGGACCTGCATCTCCAGGTGCAGGCCGCGACCTACGACTCGGAGATCGTACGCAGGGCCGTGGAGCTACGGGAGATCGATCCGACGGCCAGCCCGGCGTCGCCGCGGGGCAATCAGAGCCTGTACGAGGACCTCGACGCTCGTCTCCGGTACAACGCGCTCGCCGACGCCTCGGGCCCGGGATTCAACCGGTTCCCGCGCAGCCAGGCGAGTGCCGAGATCGACTGGTACAGGGGCCGGCACGTCCTCGAAGGCGGGATCGACTTCCAGGATCTCGGCTGGCGGAGCTTCAACGACCCGATCCCGATCCACCGGGGTAACGGGTACGACGAGACCCTGCCCGGAGGCTTCGTCGAGCCACGTTCCAAGCAGGTGTTCCAGCCCCAGGAGGCGCCCTCGGAGACCCGGGCCCGGATCGCCTCGTTCCACCTCCAGGACCGGCTCACCCTCGGGTCGAGATGGACCGTGCGGGCCGGGCTCCGTGTCGACTCCCAGCGGCACGAGAACGACGTCGGCGAGAGAGCGGCGACCTCCACCGACTGGGCGCCTCGCATCGGCGCGACCTACGACGTCTCCGGTAGGGGAGAGGTCCTGGTCCAGGCGACGCTCGGCCGCTACTACCAGGCCATCCCGCTAAACCTGGTCGGTGAGGTTCTCGCCCGGCGACCCAGCGGCCTCAACTCGTGGCGGGAGTTCGAGTGGAACCCCGAGACGGGTCTCTACGATCGTCTCCTCGTGGAGGTCCCGCCTCCCGATCCGGAGGCGATCCAGTCCTTCGATCCTTACCACAAGGACGAAGTGACCCTGGGCGTGACCTGGGCTCCGAGATCGTCCTGGCTGGCCTCCGCCCACCTCACCTACTGGGAGCTGGGCGATCTCTACTGGGTCACCGAGCAGTTCGACGACGAGGGGGTGCCGTTCGTCTCCATCCGGAACTGGCCGCAGGCCGAGAGGAGCTACCTCGGTCTCCAGCTCGCGGTCGACCACCGGGTCGATGATCTCTGGTGGAGCGCCAACTACACCCTGTCCGCCCTCCGCGGGAACATGTTCCCGACCGGTTCGCTGGACGAAGAGACCCTCTTCGAGGGCCTGGGGGGAGTCGACCCGACCACCGGTCGGACGGACGCGACCTCGGTCAATCGCTACGGCCCCGGCACCAACGATCGGCCCCACAACCTCAACCTGACGGCTGTGAGACGTTGGCGGATCGGCCGCCAGGAACTCTCCCTGTCGGGTCTACTGTCGTTCCGCTCCGGAAGACCCTGGACCCCCATCAGGTCTGTCGCTCTAGTCGACCCCGACTCCCGGTTGTCGATCCACAGCTGGACCTACGCGAAGCCCCGGGGTTCCAGGCGACTCCCGGACACGCTGCAACTCAACGTTGCCGCCAACTGGTCTCCCCCCCTCGGCGACCGGCTCTCCGCCCGGCTCGGGATCGAGATCGCGAATCTCACCGACGAGCAGGAGCTCGTGGTCGTCAATGCGGTCACGCGCCTGCCGCCCGCCGGACGCCTCGCGTACGAGCATCCCCGCGAGGTGCGGCTGCTGCTCGGCCTCGACTTCTGAAGCAGGGGCCCCGTCCCCGAGGCCCCTGCGGCGCGTTCCGGCGACGCTACCAGCTGTCCCCGTGCACCCCGCGCACGGCCCGACCCGAGGGGTCGGCCGCCCCGGCGAAGGCCTCGTCCCAAGCCAGGGCGGCCGGCGTGCTGCAGGCGATGCTGGGTCCCCCGGGGACACAGCGCGCGGCGGCGTCGGTCGGGAAATGGAGTCCGAAGATCGAGCGGTAGAGATAGGCCTCCTTGTTGGCCGGCGGGTTGATCGCGAAACGGAAGCCGGCCCGCGACATCTGCGCGTCGCTGACCTCGAGATCGGCGAAGGCCTTGAGCGAGTCGATCCAAGAGTAGCCGACGCCATCCGAGAACTGCTCCTTCTGACGCCACAGGATCTCGTCGGGCAACAGGCCGCGAAAGGCCTGTCGCAGGACGTGCTTCTCCAGCCGCCCCGACCCGCTCATCTTCTCGGCGGGATCGAAGGCCATGGCCACATCGAGAAACTCCCGGTCGAGGAACGGCACCCGCGCCTCGATGCCCCAGGCCGCCATCGACTTGTTGGCGCGCAGGACGTCGTACAGGTGGAGCTGGTCGAGCTTCCTCACGGTCTCGGCATGGAGCTCGCCGGCGCTCGGCGCCTTGTGGAAGTAGAGATAGCCGGCAAAGATCTCGTCGGCCCCCTCCCCGGTGAGGACTATCTTGATGCCCATGGCCTTGATCCGACGGGCCAGGAGGAGCATCGGGGTCGATGCGCGGACGGTCGTGACGTCGTAGGTCTCGAGGTGATAGATGACGTCATCGAGCGCGTCGATCCCCTCCTGGACGGTGAAGAGGAGCTCGTGGTGCACGGTACCGATCGCCTTGGCCGCCAGCCTGGCGGCGGCGAGGTCCGGCGAACCCTCGAGGCCGATGGCGAAGGAGTGGAGTCGGGGCCACCAGGCCTCGCTCGCGCCCCCGTCCTCCACCCGTCGGCGACTGTGGCGTGCCGCGAGGGCGCTGATCAGGGAGGAGTCGAGACCGCCGGAGAGCAGCACGCCGTACGGGACGTCGGACATGAGCTGCCGCTCGACCGCCCGCTCCAACGACTGGCGCAGGCGGACCGGGTCTTGGCCCTGTCCCGTCACCGCCTCGAACTCGCGCCACGGCGGATGCCAGTAGCGCACGGGAGTGCCGACCTCGCTGTCCAGGACGTGGCCCGGAGGGAACTCCTGGACGTCGCGGCAGGTCTGCACCAGGGCCTTCATTTCGGAGGCCACGAGCAGGTGTCCCTCCTCGTCGTGGCCCATGTAGAGCGGCATGACGCCGATCGGGTCCCGGGCGACTACGTACCGGTGCCGTCTCTGGTCGTAGAGGGCGAAGGCGAAGATCCCGTTCAGGTCGTCGAGGAAGTCGAGGTCACGGCGCTCGTAGAGCGGCAGGATGACCTCGCAGTCCGAGCCCGTCTGGAAGGCGTAGGGCGCGTCGAGTCCTGAGCGCAGCTCCCGGTGGTTGTAGATCTCTCCGTTGACGGCCAGGGCGACCTGTCCGCTGGGATCGAAGAGGGGCTGGGCCCCGTGCTCGATGTCGACGATCGCCAGGCGCTCGTGAGCCAGGATCGCGTGATCGCACGAGAAGAGGCCGCTCCAGTCAGGCCCCCGGTGGCGCTGGATCCTGGAGAGCTCGAGCGCCTTCGCGCGAAGCATCCCCGGATCGCTGCGGATGTCGAAGATCCCCAGGATGGAACACATCCTCAGACTGTAGCCGTCCGGCGGCCGATCGCTGCCGCCCGAACGGGCGGGCCAGCCTACGTCGTTCAGCCTACGTCGTTCAGGCCCCCGCGATCCGACGCAGCACAGCGACGGAGCGGAGTTCGGGGACCCGTTCAGCCAGCTGACCCAGCGCGGTCTCGATGGCGTTCTCGAGGTCCAGCCTCTGGCGCAGGGACTCGACCGTGAACTTCTTCTCGACGCCCCGCAGGCCGGCCTCGAGGAGGTCCCCCTTCGTCAGCTCCTGCCGGCCGCGGGGACCGCGGACCAGGACCTCGTCGTCCGGCACCCGCGAGCTGCGCAGCGCCAGCTCGCTCGTCGACGAGAGCTCCACCGAGAGGTACAGGCTGTGGATGATCCTCCTCGTCAGCCACCCCGTCTTCTCGCGCTCGCGGCGCATCCTCACCCGCAGGACACCGTCGAGCGGACGGGCATCGATCGGAACGATCTCGAACTTCGTATCGAGCGGAGTCACGACCATCCCCCTCCTGGACGTCGTGGGAGGGCCGAAACGGAGCGACGCTCGGCCCAGGCTAGCGGAGACTACCCGATTCTAGCGCAAGGCGAAAAGAATGGCGAGATCCCGCCGCCGGGCCCGGAGCCCGTCGCCCTCCGGCTCCCCGCCCGCCTCCGCCGCCCCTCTCCCGTCCTCGCTGTTCCATCGGCGTCTCGGAGCTGTCTCTCTGGGTGACAACCGATTCGGAACCGACACCCGGAACCGAGCCAACCCAAGGAGAGAAAACCATGAAGAGTCATCGCTACCACCTGCTGATCGCCGCCGTCGCCCTCCTCGTCACCCTCGCCGCCGTGCCGGCCAGCGCCCAGGTGACCTACGACGCCGAGATCGACTGCGGCGGAGTCTGGTCGCCCGGCCAGGCCGTCCCCTTCACCGTCCGCTTCGAAGAGCAGGCCTTCGTGAGTCACGACATCAACGTCACGATTGCGGTGACGATCCCGGGCCGCGGCCAGCACACCCTGTTCCAGGGCACGATGCTTCTCGGCCCCAACGAGGATCGAAGCTTCGTCCGCGATCTCAACCTCCCGATGGGCGCCCCGAACGGCAGCTACCAGATGAGCGTCACGGCGGACGACGGCAGCCAGATGGCCTTCGACACCTGCTCCTTCAACGTGCAGTAGGCGCCGGCGACCGACGGGGTTCGCCGGTCGCGCACCGGCTTCCGCCCCACGGAGCATCACGCAGGACCGATGGGCCCCTCCTCCGGGAGGGGCCTTTTTCCTTGGCTCCGAGGAGGGAGGGTCCCCCGCGTCAAGCCCGGCCCAGCTCCCCGCGGATGTACCGGCCGCGGGCGCGGGCGATCTCGGCGGAGAGCTCGACGTAGAACTCGCGGTACTGGACCGTCGTCTGGGACGAGAGCTCGTCGCGAATGGTCGTCTCGAGGCCGCCGAGCTTGGCCACGGGGAGCTCGAGGGCGAAGGCGGGCGGATCCCCATCCGCCGCCGCAAGGCCCTTCAGCTTCTTCACCCAACCCTCGAGTGTGGGCTTTTCGTCGCCAGCGGTCGGCAGGAGCTTGGCCTCGATCTGCGCGATGAAGTCCTCGAGCTGTTCGCGGCTCAGGCCCTCGATCTCCACCAGGTACTTGCCGGGGCTGTCCGCCACCGAGCTGGAGCTGACCGTCTGATCACCGTACGACTTCTTCACCATGCGGAAGACTCCCTCCTTCGCTCCGGCCTCGATCGAGAACCGGATCGCTACCGTTGGATCCCGGGCCCTTTGGATCCCGGGCGACCCGACCCCTCAGATCTGAGACTTGAAGTAGTTCACCGACGACTTGAACGCCTTCCAGACGTGCTCGACCTCGCCGCGAACAGAGTCGTAGGAGTCGGCCCCCGCCTCGCGCAACTCGTCCAGCTTGCCTTTCGTCTTGTCGTAGCCCTGCCGTACCTTCGCGAGCTCCGCCGCGGCCCGTTCCCGCGCCGGTCCGGTCTTCTCCGAGAGCTTGGCCTCCAGCGTGTTGAGCTCCGCGTTCAAATTGTCGAGCTGGGCTTTGACCTTCTCCAGGTACTCTTCGCGGGTCGCCATCCGGAAACCTCCATCCTCTCGTTCGAGGGTCGTTGAGACACCTCGTCAGCATACCACCCGGCGACCCTACCGGGCCTCTTCGAGCAAACCCAGGGCAATCTCGGTGATGTCCGCGACCTCGCCGACGAGGAGGACCACGCCTGGAGCGCGGTCGAGGATCAGATCGTAGCCGTGCTCCCTCTGCAACCGCTCGAACACGGGCTCGATCTCGACGCGCACGGCGGGCAGGGCCGCCTCTTCGATCCGCCGGGCCTCGAGCTCGCGGTCCTCGCCCAGGCGTCTCAACTCGCGTTCCGCGACCTCGAGTCGCGACTGGCGTTCGGCTCGCCCCTCCGGCAGCGGTCCGTTTGACGACTCGTCGGTGAGCCGTCCGCGAAGCTGCGCCACGTCGTCCCGCAGCCTCTTCTCCTCCGATCGGTACCGCTCCTCCATCGCCGCCATCTTCGCCCGGAGCTCCTGCCCTCCGGCAGTGGCGGCGACGATCACGTCCAGGTCGACGACGCCGACGCGGACCGGCTCCTGGCTCGGCACGCTCGTGGCCGTCAGCAGACCGAGACCGACGATCGCGAGCCAGGCCTTGTGCCGCCGACGGCCGGCGGTCGGCGGGGAGCCCTCGGTCGTCCCTTTCATGGCGGCAGTCTAGCCCGCGGGCCCAAGCCCGCCGACCCGGTCCCCGAACCCAGTCCCCCGAGCCGGCGCGCGGCCCGGCCGCGACTCGTGCTCGAGGCCTGCCCGACTCGGCCCACTTCGCGGTCGGCGCCGTCCCTAGCTGCTATCGTAAGCTCCCGTTGTCGTTTTCTCGCCCCCCCCCCAAGGGGCCTCGTGTCCTCGGAGAGTCCCCCTCCTCCCCCTCCCAAGAGGCTTCCCTTGCCAACATCTCGACCCGGCGGAGTGCGCCGCCGAAATGCTCTCGCGGTTCTTGTCGGCCTCACCACGGCAACGCTCGTCGCGTTCTGCACTGATCTGCTGGCGATCCTGGGCTCCGGCGAGCCCGATCTGGGCTATCTCGCGCTGTCCCTGGGCCTCGGCCTCGCAGTCGCGGCGCTCGCTGCCCTCCCGAGTCTCGTGGCGGGGGCCCCCGTCGAGGTCGCGCTGGCGCTCTGGACCGCTGGCCAGCTCCTCCCGCGAGCCCTCGCCTGGGGACCGGCTGGCTGGCTCTTCCCCATCCTGCTGGCCGGCCTCACAGCCGTGATCCTGCGCCGCTTCCGAAGTCCCGGTGTCGGCGCGGCGTTCCTCGGGGCGGCGGTCGGCCTGAGCGCGGTGGCCGCGGTGATCGGGGGGCCGCAGCTCCTCTCTCGGCTCACCGGTCTGCGCGGCGACGTCGCCCAGGGCCTCGCCACGCTGGGGCTCTTCGCCGCTCTGCTCGTCGCCGCGGCCTGGGCTGCGAGGAGGACCCCTTCCGTACGCCTCCTCGGCCCGGCCGCCATCGTCGGCTCGGCAGCGCTCCTGATCTGGGTCGGCGCGGCGGCGGCACGGTCGACGGAGCGGGCCGAGCTGCGCGCGCCGGCGGCACGCGAGGCCTCCGACCGGCCCTCGATCCTGGTTCTGGTCCTGGACACGGTGCGGGCCGACGCGCTCTCCCTCTACGGCTACGGTCGCGCGACGACACCCCGTCTCGAGAGTTGGATCGCGACCCACGACGCGGCGGTCTATCCGTCGGTCTATGCCACTGCAAGCTGGTCGGCGCCGTCCCACGCGTCGCTGCTCACCGGCCGCCTCCCCAGCGCTCACGGAATTCACGGAGCCAGCCCTCGCGGCTCGATGACCGCCGACGTCACTCTGGCCGAGCTCCTGGCGCGCTCCGGGTACCTCACGGGCGCATTTGTCGCGAACGCACGCCTGGGCGCCATCCCCGACCTGCGCCGTGGATTCGACGATTTCGACCTTCCGGAGGCCACCCGCCCCCTCTACCTCGTCGGTGAGGGGTATCGACGTCGGTGGGCTCCCGGCCTGATGGCCGACCGCGTCCTGCCCTACCCGTCGGCGCGCGAGATCAATCGGCGGGTCGTCTCGTTCCTGGACGCCGCCGGCGACCGACCGGTCTTCGTCCTCGCCAACTACATGGAAGCCCACGCTCCGTACGCAGCGCCCGCCCCGTTTCGGGGTCGCTTCGGGAGCGGTTCGGGCTGGAAGCGTCCCGTCCGGACCGACCTGGGCCTCGACCCGCAGGAGCTGCGGGGGACGCGCGACGCTTACGACGAGGAGATCTCGGCTCTCGACGACGCCATCGTCGACCTCCTCGAGGTTCTCGACTCCAGCGGTTGGCTGGAGTCGAGCTGGCTGGTGGTGACCTCCGATCACGGCGAGTCGTTCGGCGAGCACGGCGTCATCGAGCACGGCTCCTCGATCTACGAGCAGCAGGTCCGGGTGCCGCTGGTGATCGCACCGCCCCGAGGCTGGCGGCTCCACGCTCGGGAGGAGCCCGTCAGCCTGCTCGACCTCTCCGCGACGCTGGCGGAGGCCGGAGGCCATCGCGACTACGGCCGTGGCAGGAGCCTGCTGGACGCGGCGGCCCCTCGGCCCGCGCCGTTCGAGTTCTTCGGCAACTGGACCGGGGACGACCGACGGGGTGCGAGGTCGGACGAGCCGGCGTCGGGCGCCGTCGCGGACCGCTTCAAGCTCATCCAGCGACTCGACGGCGTGGAGCTCTACGACCTCGCCACCGACTCCGCCGAAATGGCTGACCTCGCCTCGGCGCGGCGCGACCTGGTCGCGTCCCTCCAGGCCCTGGCCCCGCCGGTACCGGACGCGGCACGCGAAGGCGCCGGCTACTCCGACGGTGAACTCACCGCGGATCAGGTCGAGGCGCTCCGTTCCCTGGGCTACCTGGACTGACTCTCGCCGGGGACCAGACGGGCCAGATACCCCCCTTCCTCCTCGAACAGCAGCCCGAACCGCCACCCGGCGTCCTCCGCCTTCCGCCGCAGCGTGTCCGGATCCAGGTACAGCTCGCGAAAGGGTCGCCCCACCAGCGCCCCGTAGGAGAGCTGGATCCAGGCTTCGCCCGGATACGCCTCGGGAGTCGGGGGAGGCCACGCCGCGGGGTCGACATGGGCGGCGGGGCTCGCGGCTCCCGAATCGACCAGGAGCTGCCCCCCGGGCTCGAGCAACCCGGCCACCCGCGCGAGGAACCTCTCCAGGGAGGACAGGGTGCCGACAGGGCCGATGCCGTTCATCAGCATCAGCACGGTGTCGAATCTCGCGAGGTCGAGCTCGAAGAGGTCTCCCTCCAGCACCTGGCGAACACCCCGCCGCCGCAGAATCTCCGCGGCTTCCGGGACGATCTCGACCGCGGTGACGTCCAGGCCCCACTCCTGGAGGAAAAGCGAGTGGACGCCGGTGCCCGCCCCCACGTCCAGAATCCTCCCCGCGCAGCTCTCGAGCGCGGGCGGCTCGAAGGGAAAGAGCCCGTCCTCGCCCCGGAAGAAGACCTCCACCGGCAGGTCGTCCTCCTCCCCGAGGCTCGAACGGAGATACAGCGACTCCCGGCGGCGACCCTCGAACTCGTCGAGGAGCGCCGCTCCATAGGGAGCCAGGGGTGCGCAGAGAGCGTTCACGGAGGGCAGGTGCGGACGTGGTGGAGGAGCCTCACCGATAGGTCTCGCCGGCATGGACGATCCAGCCTCCCGCCGAGCCTCCGTCCGGATCATGGTGGGTCCAGTGCACGACACCTCCCCGCTCGTTCCACTCGTAGCGCCCCCGCAGTCGGACCCGGTCGCCCTCGGCCAGGGGCACCCTCTCGGCCAGGTCGATGTTGTGCGCGACGAGCAACGTGGCACCGTCCTCCAACCGCAGCACGAAGCGCTGGTGCCGATCCCCGCGGTTGTCGTCCGCGAGGCGCCTGTCGACCTCGCCGGCCACCTCCACCCACACCCCCGAGCGGCGGTTCTCGAAGGCCTCAGCCACGACGGCGGCGCCGGTCTCGCTCCCCTCGGGCGCCCCGGCCGGGGCATCGACCCAGCGAGCAACCGCCAGGACGGTCAGCACGAGGCCAACGAGCAGCGCGCGGCGGCCGGTTCTCCTGTTCATCCGGTCCATGCTAGCGCGGGAGTTCGTGCCGGAGAGCCTCGGCGCACGACCGCCGCCCGGGACCCCACGACCCTACTTTTCCTGGCGGTCCCGATCGTCTAAGGTCTCGCCATGCGAACCGCTCCCCTCCTCCGCACCCTCCTGACTCTCGTCCTCGCCGGGGTCGTCGCCGGCCCGTCGTCGGCCGCGGCGCAGGAGCCTTCCGCGGATCCGGCCGGCCCGCCGGAGGGATTCGTCCTCGATGGAGATCCGCAGCGCGGACGGAGTCTGTTCCAGGAGCGGTGCGCCCTGTGCCACGGCGCCGAGGGCGCTGGCGACGGACGAATCCAGACGAACCCTCCGCCCCGTGACCTGCGGAACCCGGAGACCCGCGTCGCCCGCACCGACTGGGAGACCTACCGGGTGATCCGCGACGGCGGACCCGCCCTCGGCCTGTCGAAGAAGATGTTCGGTTGGGGCAGGATGCTCGAGGAGAAGGAGCTGCGGGATCTCGCGGCCTGGGTCCAGTCCCTGGCGGACGTGTCGCCCTGAGCGGCGACCGGTCGGAGATCGGGGGTCTTGTGGGCGCCGTCACGTCGATCCTCTGGGTCGGTTCGGAGCCCACTCCACGAGGTCCTTCCACTCCCTCGGTCCGCTCAGTCGGTCAGGACGACACCGCGTCGGGCTCCCCGGCCGCCAGAGATCCTCTCCCCTTCGCGTCCTTCGCGCCTTTGCGTCTTGGCGTGAGAGACTAGTCGACATCGACTCGGACCTCTCCGACCCCGACATCCACGCGGACCCGGGCCGATCCGGCGCCACCCGACCACTCGGCCTCGGAGCCGATCAGGAACGAGCGCTCTCCCTCGACGCGGCCCTGCGCGCCGCGGATGGTGGCCTCGCCCACACCCACGTCGGCGAAGACCGAGGAGACGGCAGCCTCGGAGACCCGGATCGTGGCCTCGCCGACTCCCAGGTCGACCCGCAAGTCCGCGTCAACCCCCTCGATGCTCAGCTCGCCGACGCCCATCTCCACTTCCACCGGGCTGGTACGGGGCACACGGACGACGCCGTCGATCTCGAGGCCGCTGTTGTTCCACTTCGGGTAACCGCGCATCTTCACCTCGACGACCCGCCCGCCCCGGACCTCGAGCTCCAGATCCTCGAGGATCTCGGCGCAGCGCGACCGGCTCCGGTCGCAGTCGGCCCGGACACTCACCTCGACGCGATCACCGTCGTAGCCCTCGATGTCGAGCTCGCCGACGCTGAAGTCGATCCTGACCTCCTGCCCCGGCTCGACCGCGGCCGAGCCCGTCATCTCCCGGGTGCGGTCGGCGGAGGCCGGGACGGCCGCGAGGAGAACCAGGACCCCCAGGGCCGAACCCGGCAAGAACAGTCGACGTCGCTTCGTGTCGTATCGCATGTCTACCTCTCTGGCTGTCTTCGAACCGGCTCTCCCGGTGGGCGCCGGCGGGAAGGCCCGACGCTCCCGGCGCCACGGACCGATCGTCTCTCCTCACCCTACGGAAGGTCTTGACCGCGAGTTTCAGGGTTCGGGGAGGCACCCGTCCGAGGCGGGCCACCCTGGGGAGAGCGCCTACTCCGCAGGGTGGTGCCGCGAGCCCCTCGCCGCGATAGCCTCGGCCCGAGGCCCCCGCGGTGCTCCGGGCTGGACCGCCATCCTGGACCGCCACCCCGGATCGCCGTCCCGCCCGCCTCGAGACCCTTGCCGATGCCCTCCAACGAGCCCGATCGCCTCGCCGACGTCGTCGCCCGGGCCCGCGCGGACGGCCGGCACCACCTGACCGAGAGCGAGGGGCTCGGCCTGGCCCGCGGCCTCGGGCTCGCCGTCCCCGCGTCCGTCGAGATTCCAGGGGTCGATGCGGTCGACCAGGCACTCCTCGACCGTCTCCCCGGCGAGGAGGTGGTGATCAAGGCGATCGCCCCGGCCCTCCGCCACAAGAGCGAACGGGGAGCCGTCGTCGTCGCGGCCCGCGAGGTCACTTCCGTCCGGGCGGCCGCTCGGGCCATGGCGGACCGCCTCGGCGACCTCCGGTTGGACGGCTTTCGCCTGGAAGAGCGGGTGCTGTACGACCCGTCCGTCGGCGGGGAGCTGCTGGCGGCCATCCGCTGGACCGACGAGTTCGGACCGGTCGCCTACCTGGGCCTCGGCGGCATCTACGTCGAGCATCTCTCCAGCGCCTTCGCGACCGACAGGGCCACCGCCCTCCTCTCTCCCGACCTCCCCGCGACGGGTCCGAGAATCCGGCGGGCCCTCGACCGCCTCGCCCTGACCCCCATCGTCACGGGAGGGCTCCGCGGCCAGGCTCCGCGGATCCCCGCTGACCGTCTCGTCGGCCTGGTGGCAAGGCTGCTGGATCATGCGCGGCGACTCTTCCCGGAGCCGCTGATCGAGCTCGAGCTCAACCCCGTCGTGATCGACCGCGACGGCCGGCTGGTGGCCCTCGACGCCCTGGTGCGCCTCGGCGGGCCGCCGCCGACCGAGCCGCCGCCGCGCCCCAGGGGGCGCATCGACCGGCTGCTGCGGCCGCGGTCCGCCGCCGTGGTGGGCGTCTCCCGGCGTCTCAACCCGGGCCGGATCATCCTGCGGAACATGCTGGGGGCCGGCTTCGACCCCGAGAGGCTCGTCGTGGTGAAGCCCGGCGCCGGCAGGATCGACGGCTGCGCGACGGTCCCCGACCTGACCGCTCTCGACGCACCCGTGGACCTGCTCGTCCTCGCGGTCGAGGCGACCCACGCGGCGGATCTTCTCGAGGAGACGATTCGCGGCGACCTCGCTGGCGGAGTGATCCTGATCCCCGGCGGACTCGGCGAGCTCGCGGGCTCGCGGGAGACCGTGAAGCGACTGGTCGACACCCTCGGCGAGGCACGACGAAGCGGCGATCACGCGCCCGTCGTCAACGGCGGCAACTGCCTGGGCATCCGCTCTCTGCCGGGGCACTACGACACGATGTTCATCCCGCGCCACAAGCTGGCCTTCCCGGACCGTCCCCCGGGGCCCCTGGCGCTCCTGGCCCAGAGCGGCGCGTTCGCCGTCGCGCGGGCGAGCTGGCTGTCGACGCTGAACCCGCGGTTCATCGTCTCGGTGGGCAACCAGATCGACCTGACGCTGGGCGACTACCTCGAGCACCTCGCCGACGATCCCGAGATCCGGGTGTTCGGTATCTACGCCGAGGGCTTCCGGGCCGGCGACGGTCGGCGCGTCCTGAGGACCGCGGCGCGCCTCGCCGAACAGGGCCGGCCCGTGATCCTCTACCGCGCCGGCAGGACCCCCGAAGGCGCCCGGGCCAGCGCCTCCCACACCGCCTCCATCGCCGGCGACTGGGAGGTCACCCGGGCGCTCGCCGAACAGGCCGGGGCGGTCGTTGCCGACACCCTCGCCGACTTCGACGACCTGGTGCGGCTCTTCACCCTGCTCGACGATCGTCCCCCCGCGGGTGTCGGGCTGGGGGCCTTGTCGAACGCGGGCTTCGAATGCGTGGCCGCCGCCGACCGGGTCGGCGCCCTCCGTCTGCCCCGCCTGGCGCCGGCCACGACGGAGCGCCTCGGCGAGCTGTTCCGGGCCGCCCGGATCGACGGCATCGTGACGCCGGCCAACCCCCTCGACGTGACCCCGATCCTGGGCGACCAGGCCTTCGTCGAGGCGGCCGAGACCCTGCTCTCCGACCCGTCGGTCGATGTCGGTGTGGTCGGCTGCGTGCCCCTCACCGGTGCCCTGGACACCGCGGAGCCCGGCGACGGCCACGACGAGGACCCGTCCCACCCCGGCTCGGTGATCCGGCGTCTCGTCGCCCTGCGGGAGCGCCGCTCGGAGCCCTGGGTCGCGGCCGTCGATGCGGGGCCGCTCTACGACCGGGCCGCCGCCCTCCTCGAGGCGGGCGGCGTGCCGACCTTCCGCCGGATCGACCGTGCCGTGGAGATGCTGGTTCGCTGGGTCGAGTGGCGCACGGGACCGTAGTACGAGCCGCCCGCGCCGGCCAGCCCAACCTCCTCACCAACTGTCTGCTACGAGACCGTATGTACCTGAATCTGCGGCGTTACGCTCCGCTCGGGCTCCTCGACGTACGGACAGTACGACTGCGTCGCCCTCGGTCGCAAGCCTTGCATCTCCAGGCACCTACCGCCTCTCGCAACGGCACCCGGTGAGAAGGTCAGGCTAGGCCCCGGGGCCTCAGGGCAGCAAGCGCCGCGCCTTCGCCTCGCGCTCCAGCTCGTCCCGAAAGCGGGGATCGGCGATGCCCAGCAGGGCCTCGGCGCGCTCGCGGAGGTTGCGTCCGAACAGGTGCGCCACGCCGTGCTCGGTGACGATGTAGTGCACGTCCGCCCGGGTCGTCACGACGCCCGCCCCCTCCTTCAGCATGGGAACGATCCGCGACACCGATCCGCCCTTCGCGGTCGAGGGCATGGCGATCACCGGGCGCCCGCCCTTCGAGCGCGCGGCGCCGCGGATGAAGTCCACCTGACCGCCGAAGCCGGAGTAGATCGTCGGCCCGATCGAGTCGGAGCACACCTGCCCGGTCAGGTCGACCTCCAGGGCCGCGTTCACCGCGACCAGGTTGTCGTTCTGGCTGGAGACGAACGGGTCGTTCACGTACTCCGCCGGGTGCGCCTCGATGAGAGGGTTGTTGTCGAGGTACTCGTAGAGCTCGGTGCTGCCCAGCGCGAAGGTCACGACGGCCTTGCCCGGGTGGAGGGTCTTGCGCGAGCCGGTGACGACGCCGCGATTCACGGCGTCCATGGCGCCGTCGGAGAACATCTCCGTGTGGATGCCCAGCTCCATCTTCCCGTCCAGCGCCTTGAACACCGCGTCGGGGATGCCGCCGATCCCCATCTGCACGGTGGCCCCGGGCTCGATCAGCGCGGCGACGTGCCCGCCGATGTGACGCTCCACCTCGGTGGGCGGCTTGGGCTCGAGGACCGGCAGCGGCTCGTCGTGCTCCACCACGGCGTCGACCCGACTGACGTGCAGGAACGAGTCCCCCAGGATGCGGGGCATGTGCCGGTTCACCTGGACGATCACCCTGGAGGCCGCGAGGCACGCCGCCTTCGAGGCGAGGATCTCGACGCCGAGACTCATGAAGCCGTGCGCATCGGGCGGCGAGACCTGCACCATCGTGACGTCGAGCGGGATGATCCGCTCGCGGAACAGGCGGCCGATCTGGTGCAGGAAGATGGGCACGTAGTCCGCGCGACCGTCGTTCACCGCCGCGCGGTCGGCGGGGCCGACGAACAACGAATTGTGGCGGAAGTGGCCGCGCATCTCGGGCGCCGACAGCGGGTCCCTGCCCAGGAGCAGGACGTGGTTGAGCTGGACCTCCGTCAGCTCCTCTGCGCGCGCCGCGAGGGCCTCGATCAACGCCCGGGGGATGGCGGCGTTGCCGCCGTAGTAGACGCGGTCGCCGCTGCGGATCCGCCCCACGGCCTCCGGCGCGGACACCAGCTTGGCCCGGTAGTCATCGAGCCAGGGCACCGCCGCTCCCCTCCCCCAGGAGCCCTTCCAGGGGCTCGAAGGCCATGCCCAGCGTCTCCGCCGCGCCGGCCGCGACGACCTGCCCCCGGTACAGGTAGATGCCGGACGCCAGGCCCGGGTCGCGGCGGCAGGCCTCCGCGACACCGTCGTCCGCGAGCCGGACGACGTAGGGCAGGCACGAGTTGGTGAGGGCGCGCGAGGCGGTGCGGGCCAGGTTGGCGGTCATGTTGGGCACGCAGTAGTGGACGACGCCGTCCACCACGTACCAGGGGTCGTCGAGCGTCGTCGGGCGGCTGGTCTCGAAGCACCCCCCCTGGTCGATGGAGACGTCGATCACGACGCTCCCGGGCTTCATCCCGGTGACCATCTCCTCGCTCACGAGGAACGGCGCCCGCGCGCCCGGCTCGAGGACCGCACCCACGACGACGTCCGCGATGGCCACGAAACGGGCCAGCCGGCTTTCGCCCGGAATCGCCGTCACCAGGCGGCCCCCCAGCTCCCGCGTCAGGCGCCGAAGGACCCGGACGTCCCGGTCGATGACGATGACGTGCGCCCCCGTCGCCAGTGCCATCCGCGCCGCCGAGCCGCCCACCGAGCCGCCACCGAGGACGAGCACCGTCGGCGGCGGGACTCCCGGGACCGTGCCCAGCAGGGTGCCGCGCCCGCCGATGTCGCTCTGCAGGAGACGCGCCGCGACATGGATCGAGAGCTGGCCGGCCATCTCGGAGAGCGGCTCCAGCACCGGCAGCTCGCGCTCCTCGTCGCGGATGATCTCGTAGCCGACGAGCGTCGTCTCGAGCTCCATCAGGCGGCGGACGTCGTTCCGCGGCGCGACCGCGAGGCTGTGGAAGGCGCAGACCGTCGAGCGGCGACGCAGGAGGGCGATCTCGTCCGACGGCACGGGTCCGACGCGGCAGACCACATCGGCGCGCCGGTACGCCTCCTCGCGGTCGTACACGATGAGGGCGCCGGCGCGCTCGAAGTCGAGGTCGGTGAAGTGCGCTCCGATGCCGGCGTCCCGCTCCACCACCACCTCGTGACTCGAGGCGATCAGGTGCCCCACAGCCGAGGGCGTGAGGCCTACGCGCTTCTCCTGCGGCCGCGATTCGCGCGGCACTCCGATGACCATGCTCGACCTCCTCCCGATGGGCGCCGTGGGGAGCCGCCACGACGGTCAGGCCTTGACGCGGCCGCCGTGCTCCTCCTCCGACAGGATCCAGCCCACGACCTTACCTGGTTGGATCCGATGCTGGCCATCCCAGAACCGCCGGTTGCGCAGGTGGCGGCTCGAGGAGTCGGAGTCGGGC
Source organism: uncultured bacterium (assembly GCA_905479655.1). GTDB lineage: Bacteria > Acidobacteriota > Thermoanaerobaculia > Multivoradales > JAHEKO01 > CAJQNK01. Next base: position 16,245 of record CAJQNK010000205.1, read on the forward strand.
ACGCCGTCGATCTCGCCGCGGATCCTCTCGAAGCGGTCGATCCACAGACGGCAGTTCTCGAGCCGCAGGTCGACCCACCCGTCGTGGACCCAGGCCTCCAGCTTCTCGGGCGTGACCGGCTCGTCCGTGAGGTCGGCGGGAACGATGACCTTCGGACCGCGGATCACCTCCCCCGAGGCGAGGAGCACGGGGATCCCGACCGCCGCCGCCTCCTCGGCCAGGAAGCGCCTCTCGCCCCGCACCATCTCGTCCAACCCGTCGCGGACCTCCTCGGGTGTCGCGGCGCGGACGACCTCCATCGTGGCGAAGGCGTGGTGCATCAGGTGGGCTTCGAACAGGAGCTTCGTGATGCGCGCCGGCCCCAGCATCTCGAAGGCCACGCTGCGGGTCCCGTGCTCGCGCTGCAGCTCGTTCATGCGCTCCAGGGCCCAGTGGCGCAGCAGCCCCGCGCGGTAGGTCGGACCCAGGACCGCGTTGTCCAGCGCGTTGATGATGTCGTGCCCCGTGTTGCCGCCTTCGATCTCGAAGATCAGGTAGCGCGCGATCTCCTCGGGGGTGACGAACTCCATCTGCTCCGCCGTGGTGAGGGTCGAGAACTCCTCCAGGCTGAAGATCCCGTTCTCGCCGGTGTCGATGTAGACCGCCTCGAGGGGGTCGTCCAGCACCCGGGCGGCGTCGGGGTCGTAGCTGGAGAAGCGCTCGCCCACCGGCCGGGGCTCGGCCTCGAGCTTGTAGAGCGTCTCGCCACGCCGCCGGATGGGTCCGTGCTCGATCTTCTTCCAGGCGATGGCGGCGGCCGGCTTGATCTCCTTGGTGATCGGCGCGCCAGGCGTACGCGCCATGAGGAACAGCAGCATCGACTGGGCGCCGGCCAGAGCGCTCTTGGACAGCAGCACACGGCTCGGCCGCTCCTCGGAGTGCGTGTACGGGATATTGAGGCCCATTCCGCCCGTGCCACTGGTGCCGACCTTCATGTAGACCCGCGTGCCCGCGTCCACCATCCCGCGGTAGGCGACCTGGGTGTGGCGGATGAGTCGCGGGATGTACAGGGACTCGAGGAGGGTCTCCACCAGTTCCTCGTCGAGCCCGCCGGCGTCCAGGGCCCGCGCCACGGCGTTCGACGCCTTGAAGATGTCCCGGTAGGCGATGGTCGTCGCGGTGTTCACGCAGTCGATGACGATCTGGGGCCGCCCCTGGACCAGCAGCTCGTACAAGCGGAACCTCTGGAAGTCGTCGGTCCTCAGCATTTCGAACTGCGCCCGCGCCAGCTCCTTCGGACCCGCCTCTCCCAGCAGTCCGAAGATGTCGCCTCCGGAGACGGAGAGGACGGTGTCGCCGGCGAAGGACCCGAGCTCCTCCCGGGCCTGTTCCGACTCGTCGAGACGCAGGCTGTGGATCTGGATCTCCTGCGGCTGACGCGCGAGGAGCTCACGGCACACCGCGGTGCCCACGAGCCCGTAGCCGCCGAGGACGAGAATCTTTGAACCCTGGATATCCATGGCTGAGAAGTCCCTTCGATCGAAGATGTTGGAAGCCCCGACCGAAGCTGGCCGGGGCACCTCCAGAGCCTAACCGCCACAGCCCGATCGAGCGCCACGTCCCGAGGTGGAAGCCGTCCCGCCCCGGCGGGTGGGAGGGCCGGTTTCCTTGCTCTGGAGCGGCGATTCGGCTATGATGCCGAATCATGGCTCAGTTCACCTCGGAGGCCGAAGGCAGGTATTGCGCCCTGATCGGCGACGTCGTCGGTTCGCGGGGGCTGCCGGACCGTTCCGGCCTCCAGGAGCGCCTCCGGACCTTCCTGGCCCAGCTCGACCGACGCCTCGGGCCGGACCTGGCCGCCCGCTTCGAGCTCGCTCGCGGCGACGAGATCCAGGCCCTGCTCCTGCGTCCGGCCGGGGCCGTCGAGGCGCTGTCGTTCCTGGCCGAGGAGCTGCACCCGGTGCGGCTCACCTGGGGCCTCGGGCTCGGCGCCCTGACCACCGGCCTCGCGGAGCGACCCGGGCAGATCGACGGTCCCGCCTTTCACCGCGCACGCCGCGCCTGGCAGGAGGCCCGGAGCAGCGACCGGTGGCTCGCGGCCCGGGGCTTCGGCGAGGTGGAGGATTCGGTCCTCACCGGCCTGTTCACCCTGCTGGGGGCGCTGCGCGCGCGCTGGACCGAGCGTCAGAACCAGTTCGTCCGGGAGGCCCGCGGAGACCTCCAGAAGAACGTCGCCCAGCGGCTCGGAGTCAGCCCCTCCGTCGTCTCTGAGAGCCTCAAGGCTGCGGCCTTCCAGGCGGTCCTGCAGGGTGAGGAGACGGCACGCCGGCTCCTGGAGCAGTTCGGTCCCCGAGCCGAAGTCCGCGCGGAATCGCCCGCGGAGACGAACTCGCAAGGCCCGTCGTGACCCCGGGCCTCCTCCAGCAGGTCGGGCCCGACGGCCCCCTCTTCGCCGCCCTCCTGTGCGGCCACGCCCTCGGCGACTTCGTCTTCCAGACCTCGACGATGGTGGAGCGCAAGAAGCGCCTGCCGGGCCTCGCCCTCCACGTCCTGGTCGTCGCCCTCACCCACCTGGCGCTCCTCGCGCCGTGGCTCGGCCGGGAAGCTCTCACGGCCGTGGCCGCGATCGCGCTGGCTCACGCCCTCCTCGATCTCGGCAAGGGCGCCCTCGCGCGCCGCGGCGTCGGGCGGCCCTCCTGGCGCTTCGGCCTCGACCAGGCCGGCCATCTCGCGACTCTCGTGCTGGCGGCCCTGTGGCTGGCCGCGGCGGCCCCCGCACCCCGGCTGCCGGCCGTCGTCCCGGTCGCCTCCCTGACCTACGCCCTCGTGGTCGTCACCGCCTACGCCTTCAACGTCAACGGCGGAGGGGCTCTCGTCGCCAACGTGCTGCGCGGCCTGCATCTCGAGGAGGCCGACGACCGGGCGACGACGCAGGACGAGGGAGGCCCGGTCGCCGAGGACCCGGTCACCGAGGACCCGGTCGCCGAGGACCCGGTCGCCGAGGATCCGGACGCCCCGGCCGCCCCGGCCGCCGCGCCCGCGCCGGCGAGCCGTGCTCGAATCGGGCGCCTCGTGGGGATCCTCGAGCGCCTGTTGATCCTCACCCTGGTCCTGGGAGACCAGTGGGGCACCGTCGGCCTCGTCTTGGCGGCGAAGTCCATCGCCCGCTTCAAAGAGCTGGACGAACGGCAGTTCAGCGAGTACTACCTGGTGGGCACCCTGGCCAGCGTCCTGACCGCCGTGGCCTCCGGGCTCGCCGTCCGCCTCCTGGTCGGCGTTCCCCTGCCTTGAGGCCGGGGGCCGGAGCCAGTCGGGGCCATCGCGGCGGGAGACTCCTCGCGGGCGCGTCAGTCCGACAACCCGCCCCGTGCGTACATCCGAACGAGCCGACCACCGGCGGCACCCGATCGCGCGCACACTCCCGGTGGATCACGATCATGAGATCCCTGTCGAGAGCCCTCGCGGCGCCGACCCTCCTGGCGGTGCTCCTGGTACCCGTCGCGGGCTGCACCCGCAACCTCCTCGACAACGAGATCGCATCCCACTACGAGCGGTCGGCCCAGTACCACGGCCCCGACCGCAACCCGGTGATCGTCATCCCCGGGCTCACCGGGACCCGGCTCGTCTCCTCGGAGACCGGCCAGGTCGTCTGGGGAGCGTTCTCCGGCGACTTCGCCCGACCCGACGAGGAGGGCCTGCCGCTCCTGGCCCTGCCGATGGCTCCCGGGAGACGGCTCTCGGAGCTGCGGGACGAGGTGGTGCCCGACGGGGTCGTCGACCGGCTGCGGGTCCGTCTGCTGGGCCTACCTTTCGAGCTCGAGGCGTACTTCCAGATCCTGTCCGCCCTCGGGGCCGGCGGCTACCGCGACGAGAGTCTGGGGATCGCCAGCGAGATCGACTACGGCGACGACCACTACACCTGCTTCCAACTGCCGTACGACTGGCGTCGCGACAACGTCGAGACGGCCCGGCAGATCCACCGCTTCATCGAGGAGAAGGCCGCCTACGTCCGGGAGGAGACCCTGCGGCGCTTCGGCTCGGCGCCGGAGCCCGTCCGCTTCGACGTGGTCGCCCACTCCATGGGCGCCCTGGCCCTGCGCTACTACCTTCGCTACGGCGACGCCGAGCTGCCCGACGAGGGACCGATCCCCGAGCCGACCTGGGCCGGGGCCGAGCGCGTCGAACGGGTGATCCTCGTGGCGCCCCCCAACTCGGGCGCCGTCGAGGCGGTCCGCTACCTCGTCGACGGGCGCAACTACGGCCCCTTCCTTCCCCATTACCCGGACGTGCTCCTGGGCACCTACCCGTCCTTCTACCAGGTGCTGCCGCGGGAGCGGCACGGCTTCGTCACGGACGTCGAGGGGGTCTCCCTCGACCTCTTCGACCTCGCGACCTGGGAGCGCTTCGGATGGGGTCTCGGTGGAGCTGACGGGCCCGGGCTCGAGCGGCTCCTGCCGGACGTCGGCGACCCGGCGGAGAGGGTCCGGATCGCCCGCGACCATCTCGCCAAGAGCCTGCTGCGCGCGCGGCGCTTCGTCGAGGCCCTCGATCGGCCGGCCGAACCGCCGCCCCACCTGCAGGTCATCGCCGTCATAGGCGACGCCGTGCCAACCGCCGAACGCGCCTCCGTCGACGCCTCCGGACACCTCCGGATCACCGCCGAGGCGCCGGGCGACGGGACCGTTCTACGGACCAGCGCCCTCGGCGACGAGCGGGTCGGAGGGGACTGGAGCCCGGCCCTCGTCTCCCCTATCGCCTGGGACCGGACCCTCTTCCTGTTCCAGGACCACCTCGGCCTGACGAAGGACCCGGAGTTCACGGACAACCTCCTCTTCTGGCTGCTGGAGGAGCCCCGGAGGCGTGGGCGCTAGCCTGCCCGCTCTACCCTGACGCCCGGATGCGCTCGGGCAGGTCGCCCCAACGTCCGGCGTGACGCTCCCAGACGGGCTCGACCGCGCGCCGGAAGGCCTCCGGATCCTCGACCTCGTCCACGGTGCAGCCCGCCTCCACCGCCTCCTCGAGGGCGGCACGCTCCCGAGCGTCCCAGAGTCTCCGCTGCTCCGCCGTCGAACGTCGGGCGGCCGCGCGGAGCCCGGCCTGGACCTCCGGCGCCAGGGCCTCCCACGTCGCCCGCTGCACGACGAGGAGATCCGGGACCATCGTGTGGCGGTCGAGGGTCAGGTGCGTGGCCACCTCGAAGTGTCGCTCGGAGACCCAGCTCGGTGGGTTGTTCTCGGCCCCGTCCACCGCCCCCGTGTAGAGGTTGGTGAAGACCTCCTTGAAGCTCATGACCACCGGCGTCGCCCCCAGGGCGCCGACCGTATCGCGCAGGATCTCGGACTGCTGCACCCGGATCTTGAGGCCCCGGAGGTCGGCGAGCGACCGCACACTCCTCTCCCGGTTGTAGAACGACCTCGCCCCCGCGTCGTACCACGCGAGCCCCACCAGTCCGTGGTCCTCGAGACCGGCCAGGAGCTCGTCGCCCAGCGGGCCGTCCAGGACCGACCAGAAGTGCTCCCGATCGCGGAAGAGATACGGCAGCGTCAACACCCCGAGAGTCGGAGCGAACTCCGCCATCGGCGCGACCGACGTGCAGGCCATGGCCACCCCGCCGTACTGCACCTTCTCGAGGACCTCCTTCTCGCCCCCGAGAACGCCGCCGAGCTGGAGGTCGATCTCCACGGCCTCCCGCAGCCCCGCGTCCGCCTCGACCGCCACCGCCAGGCCACGGAGCGCCTCGGCCGTCGGATAGCCCGCGGGATGCACGTTCGCGAGCACCAGCCGGCGGGGACCCGCCACCGTCGTGTCGTCACAGCCGACGACGAGCAGCGGAAGGAGCGCGAGGGCGGCGAAGGCGCCGCGGGTCGAGCGTCTGTGGGCCATGGCAGCCGAGCATAGCCCGCTCGGCCGCGCGCAGGCTCCCCTGGCAGCCCGTGGTGGAAGCCGGGCGCGAGCGAGAGCGCGCAATCTTCTTCGGAATCAAGGCGGGAATCCGCACTCGATTCGGTGAATCGGGGAGG
>CAJQNK010000206.1 GCA_905479655.1 uncultured bacterium
TCCGGGCTGGCGTACTCGGGCGTCAGCACCCGTTGGACGGTCGCGGTCATGGGCTCCGACCCGAGGGGGCGCGGCCCGAGGAGCTTGGCGATCCCGAAGTCCAGGAGCTTCACCTCTCCGTCGTCCGTCACCACGATGTTCGACGGCTTCAGGTCGCGGTGGATGACGAGCCGACGATGCGCGTGCTCGACCGCCCTGCACACCTGGCGGAAGAGGTCCAGGCGCTGGCGGACGGTCAACCGCTCGTCGTCGCAGTAGCGATCGATGAAGCTTCTCGAGGAGGGCGTCGACCCGGCGCAGGTCGTCTCTCTCGCCGCCCGTTGCTCACTCTTGCCGGGAGTCTATCCGGAGTGGAGCGGAGCGGGCCCCGGGCCGGGGCTCTCACGCGATCCCGATCGAGCCGTCCAGCAGCCCGTGGGGAAAACCGCGACCCGCTACGGCTGCGGCCGCTCGATCGACCGCCGGTACGTCGCCACGAGGGTCTCGCCGCCGCCCGCGGCCGGCGCCAGGAGCCGGAGCTCGAGGAGGTCGCCGCGGAGGGCGGAGGCCGGGAGCAGCAGGCTCAGGTCTCCCGCCTCCTGCAGGCGGAGGCCCTCCACGCGTTCGACCACTCCGCCGTCGGCGTCCAGGAGCTCGACGGCGAAGGGACCCGCGCCCTCGAGATCCGGCGGCGGCACCAGCAGAAGGGCCAGCGTGTCGGAGTCGCCCGCCAGCCGGAGGACGGGCTCCTCGGCGTCACCGCCGCGGAGCACGGTGGACTCCGGGTAGAGGCTCTCGACGACCGGGTTGGCCCGACCTCGACCGTCGACGGCCGCGACCGCGGGCTCCGCCGGGCGCGCCGCCAGGACTTCATCCGGACGATCCGCCTCGGACCGCTGGAGCCAGAGCGCCCCGGCGAGGACCGCGAGTACGAGCGTGGCCGCGACCGCCGCGAAGCGCCAGGCGGGTGACACCCCACGCGACGGAGTCTCGACCCCGACCCCCTCGGGCCGGCGGAACGGCACGACCCGGGCGCCGTCGAAGGTCTCGATCGCCTGGCGCCCCTCCTCGATCCACGCCAGCTCCTCGGCGCAGCTCTCGCAAGCCGCCAGGTGAGCCTCCACCCGGGCGGGGTCGAGGGGCGAAGGGGCTCCCTCGGCCCGCGCGACCAGAGCCTCGGTCGGCAGGTGGACCCGCGCGACGGAGGCGGCGAAGTCGGTGTCCGAGAGATCCTGCCGACAGGAGTCGCAAGACGCCAGATGGGCCCGCACGACCTCCACCTCCACCGGGTCCAGGGACCCGTTTCGGTACCAGGGCAGCAGTTCGTTGATGTTCTCGCACTCCATGAGGATCCATCCCTCCTTCGCTCGACTCCGGCGTCCGGCGGCCGGTTCCGTTACATCCCGGCCAGCAGCCGGTCCCGGACCTCGATCGCCTGGCGGCGGCAACGCAGCACCCGAACCCGGAGCGCCCCCTCGCTCACCCCGGTGTCGGTGCTCATCTCCCGGTAGCTCCAGCCCTCGACGACCATCCGCCAGAGCCGCCGACACGGGGTGGGGATCCCCTCGAGCACCCGCAGGAGCAGGTCGCGCTGACCGACGCTCGGGCCGTGGGAGGGTCCCGGTGGCAGAAGCGAGGGGCCCTCCTCGGGCTCGAGCTCCTGCCAGGAGACCCGGCCCTCCGCCCGCATCTGGTCCAGTCCCGTGTGACTCGCGACCCGCCACAGGTAGGTCTTCAGGCTCGAGGCGCCCCGGAAGCGCTCCTCGGAGAGGAGCCGCGTGACCTCGAGCAGGATCTCCTGCACCAGGTCGTCCCAGCGGTCACCCAACCGGCGCCGGAACGGCCACGCGGCGGCCCGGATCCAACCGGAGACCGTCTCCACCGCCTGCCGGTCGCCCACGAGAAACCCCTGGATCAACGCCGCGTCGGAGTCGCGCATGCCCGCATGGTGGCCGAGCCCGGGCCACAAGTCAATCCGAGCTGTAACGCCGCGCTCCCGGGGACGCCTACCCGCGGCGAACCGAGGGGGGAGCCGAGCGACTCCAGGGAGGAGGCGAGGAGATGGGCGATGACGATCCGCGTGCCGGCGGCGGGATGCGGAGGGCGAGGCGCGCCCTCGCGAGGAGATCCGCCGTTCCCGGACCTTCCGCCGCACGCCGCGCTCGGCTCGGTGCGGCGATGCGCGTACCGCTACAATCAGGGTTGATTCGCAGTACGACAACCGAGCCGATATGGGTTCCTCCGCCGAGGCCGTCGAGCGTCTCCGCCCACCTGGCGGGTACAACCCGGACGGCGTGCGTCTTCTCCGCCTCGTCGGGCTCACGCTCTCGCTCCTCGGGGCTCTCGGCTGCCCGACCGACCGGGCGCCCAAGGCGGAGGCTCCGGCGGCCGCGCGCCACCCCGTCCCCGAGGCCGGGGGCGCCGTCGAGCTCGAGGTCGGCCCCGGAGCGCCGGCGGAGATCGTCGTCGAGAGCCCCGGAGGGGAGTTCTTGCAGATAGCCGCCTCCCAGGCCGAGACGGACCTGACGCTGGAGCTGATCGGGCCGGGCGGCGAGCGCGAGACGATCGACGAGGGATCGCACCCGACACTCTCCGAGGTCGCCGCCTGGGTGACCGGCGAGCCGGGCCCCTGGGTCCTCCGGCTGACGACCCCGGCTCCGGGGAGCGCCCGGTTGGAGGTCGAGGAGCGGCGCCCCGCGTCTCCCCGGGACGCCAGTCGCGTGCGCGCCCTGCGGCTGACCTCTCGCGCCCTCTTCGCCGGCGAGACGGACACCGCGGACGGGTTGCGGACGGCGGCGGCCCTGCTGGAAGAGACCCTCCCCCTCTGGCTCGAGGCGGGCGACGCGGCGGAGCGGGCACGGGCCCTGAACCGCCGCGGCCTGTGCGCCCAGGCCCTCGACCGGGAGGACGAGGCGCTCGAGTGGTATCGCCGTTCCGAGGGGGCGTGGGAGGCCGCCGGGGACCCCCTCGAGGTGACCCGGGTGCGCTACAACCGAGGCACGATCCTCCGGGAGCGGGGCCGGCTGGACGTCGCCGCGGCGCTCTTCGAGGACGCCCTCGAACGCTGCCGCGACCTGGCGGGCTGCGGCCTGGAGTACCGGATCCTCTCGAGCCTCGGGCTCACGCTGTGCGAAGCTGGGGAGCCGGAGGCGGGCCGCGCCCGCGTGGAGGAGGCGCGTCGCCTGGCCCGGGACTCCGCCAGCCGACCCGCTGAGGCCCTCGCCGCCAACAACGTCGGCATCTGCCTGCGAGCCGCGGGCGATCTCGACGGCGCGGCCGCGGCCTACATCGATGCCGCGACCCTCGCGCGCGAGGTGGGCCGGACGAGCCTCCTGGCGGCCGCGCTGGGCCATCTCGGCCTGGTGCGACAACTCCAGGGGGATCTCCAGGCCGCCCTCGACCACAGCCTCGAGGCCCTCGAGTTCCGCCGCGCTCTCGGCTCGCCTCTCGATACCGCGGACACCCTGGCCAACCTCGGCACCCTCTACCTGGACCTCGGGCGTCTCGACCGCGCGCAGGCCTCCTATCGCGAGATGCTCGACCTGGCGCGGCAGGCCGGCGACGCCCGCCGGCAGGGCTGGGCCATCCGCAACCTGGGATGGATCCGGCTGCTCGAGGGCGAGCCGGCGAGAGGCCTCGAGCTCTTCGTCGCGGCGCGGGAGCACTCCGATCCGGCGCTCGACCCGCGAGGGTGGGCGGCCACCGTCCACGCGGAGGGCGTCGCGCGCCGCCGGTCGGGCGACGCCGCCCCGGCACGCCGGACCCTGGAGGAGGCGATCGACGCCGCTCGCTCCGCCGGCGACCCGGCCCGGGAGGCCGCGGCGGGGGTGGAGCTGGCTGCCGCCCTGCTCGACCTCGGCGAGATCGACGAGGCGCGGAGTCGGGCGCGCTCGGCCTCCGAGCTGGCAATCCGCGTCGGGCAGAGGGGCATCCAGGCGGCGGCGGCCTCGCGCACCGCGGACGTGGAGCGGGCCGCGGGACGACCCGAGCACGCCCTGGCGGCCCTGGACGAGGCGATCGGCCTCCACGAGCGGCTGCGCGAGACGGTGTTCGACCCGGGGCTGCGCGCGACCTTCCTGGCCGAGCGTCGACGCGACTACGAGTCGCGAGTCGCCGTCCTGCTCGAGCTCGCTGCCCGGGACGCCGACCCGGCGAGGGTCGTCGAGGCTCTCCTCACCGCCGAGAGGGGCAAGGCACGGAGCCTCGCCGACCGGCTCCACGAACGCCATCTCGAGCTCCCTGTGCCGCCGGAGCTGGCGCGCCGCCGGGGCGCCCTCGACGCCCACTGGAGCCGGCTGCAGGCGCGACTGGTGGCCGCCGAGACGGGCGTGCTCGGGACGGGCGTGCTCGGGACGGGCGTGATCGAGAAGGGCGTGATCGAGAAGGGCGTGCTCGGGACGAGCGCCGACCCGGAGTCTCTGCGCGCGCAACTCGCCTCCCTCGAGATCGACCGGGAGCGTCTCGAGGCCGAGATCCGCTCCCGCGCGCCCGGCGGCGAGCTGCTGAACCCGACCCCGCCGACCCTCGGCGAGATCCAGGGGGCCCTCGCCTCCGGCACCCTGCTCCTGGACTACCTGGTCGGCGACGAAGCCTCGTTCCTCTTCGCCGTCACCCGCGACGAGGTGGCGGTCCACACCATTCCCGCGGGCGCCGACGAGCTCGGCGCTCGGGTGGAGACGGTGCGACGCGCGCTGGCCACGCCGGACCGGCGCCGGCTGGCCGCCGCGCTCCCCGTCGCCCGCATCCTCTTCGACGAGCTGGTCGAACCGGCAGGCGAGCTCCTCGCGACGGCGGAGCGCCTGGTGGTCGTCCCGGACCGCGCGCTCCACGCCCTGCCCTTCGACGTCTTGCCGACACGGCCCGTGGCGGCCTGGGCCCCCGGCACGGAGCCCTGGCTGCTGCGCCGGTGGGCGTTGACGACCGCCCCTTCGGCCACGGTGCTGGCGCGCCTCTCCGAGGCCCAGCCGAACCGGGAGCGCGAGCTCGACCTGCTCGTCCTGGCCGACCCCGTCTACGCCGGCGAGGACGCCGCCGACGACGCGAGCCGCGGTCCCCTGAGGCCCGAGGAACCCGCGCGAGGGCTCCCGCGACTGGCCGCGTCGGCCGACGAGGCGAGAGCCATCGCGGGCGTCTTCCGGGCGCCCCGGGTCGCCCTGCATCTGCGCGGCGACGCGACGGAGTCGCGTCTCGACCCGGACGGCCCGGTCTCGCGGACCCGCTACCTCCACATCGCCGCTCACGGGCTGCTCGACGAGGACCGCCCCGAGCTCCAGGGCCTGGCCCTGACGGCCGACCCCGAGCACGGCAGCGACGGGCTCCTGCAGATCCACGAGATCCTCAGGATCCCTCTGGACGCGGACCTCGCGGTCCTCTCGGCGTGCAGCACGGGACTGGGCCGCGACGTCCGCGGCGAGGGCCTGGTCGGCCTCACCCAGGCCTTCCTGGCAGCCGGCGCCCGTGGGGTCGTCGTCAGCCTGTGGCCCGTGACCGACCGCTCCACCGCGGAGCTCATGGTCGGTCTCTACGGGGGCCTCTCCCGTGGGCTGGCGGCGCCCGAGGCCCTGCGGGAGGCCAAGCTCGCGCTCGCGGGCCGCGGCGGCCCCTACGCCCATCCCCACCACTGGGCATCGTTCATCGTCGTCGCCGGAACCCCTGCCGGCGGCCCCTCCGTCCCATCCGTCACCAACGACACGAACGCGACCGGCGCGGAGCGCCGACCGGCACCGGCGGGTCGCTGAGAGGAGAGAGCCCCATGGGAATCGCGAACTGCACCAACGACGACATCGGAAGCGACGTCGGGCATCCGGGAGCCAAGATGCGGATGGCGATGGCCGTCGCGATCACCGCGGCGGGCGGCGCGCTGCTCGCCTGGAGCCTGGCGGAGTGCCGGCTCGGAACCGGGATCGCCGGAGCCGTGGTGTTCGGCCTCGGGGTCGTCGCCCTCGATCGGGCCCTCCGGGGCGTCCGGATCCCCCCGGACGTCACCCCGATGCCCCTCGGTCCGGCGGGTCGGGACGACGGTCCGCGGGACGAAGAGCCGGGGCAGGAGCTCCGCCGGGCGACGGCCGCAGCGACGACCGCACCGACGACCCTCGGCCCGTGCGGCGACGTCATCCACGCGATGACCGAGCGCTATTTGCCCGCGCCCCTGCCCCCGGGGACCCGCATCCGACTCTGCGACCCGCAGGGCCAGGTCTTCGCCGACATCCGGGTCGGAGCGCCGAGCACCGTCCACTACCCGCTGACCGGCAACGACGAGACGTCCACCCTGGCGCAGGTGAGCCACGTCATGGTGGAGGGCTCGACCGCCGCGGGCTACACCGTGACGCTGCTGTAGCCGGCGACCGGGGGCACCAGGAGCTACTGGCAGGCTAGACGCGGACCAGCCGCCGGGCCTCGCGCACCACGTCCTCCGCGCTCGGCAGGAAGTCGAGTTCCAGCGGCGGCGAGTAGGGCACCGGCGTGTCCGGCGCGGTGACCCGGACGATGGGGGCGTCGAGGAAGAAGAAAAGACGCTCGACGATGCGCGCGGCCAGCTCGCCCCCCAGGCCGCCGCGCCGGGTGTCCTCGTGCAGGACGAGGACGCGGCCCGTCTTCTCGACCGAGCGGGCGAGAGCTTCCTCGTCCAGGGGCCACAGGGTGCGAAGATCGATGACCTCGGCCGAGACGCCCTCCTCCGCCAGGCGTTCCGCGGCCTCGAGAGCGGTCCACACCATGGCGCCGTAGGTCACCAGGGTGAAGTCGTCCCCTTCCCGACGCACCGCGGCCTCGCCCAGCGGCACCTCGTGTTCCACCCCCAGGGGCACCTCCTCGCGCAGGTCGGTGCGGAAGAAGCCGTACAGCCCCTTCGCCTCGAGGTAGATCACCGGGTTGTCGTCGCGTACCGCGGCGATCATGAGCCCCTTGGCGTCGGCCGGGGTGGCGGGGGCCACGATCTTCCAGCCGGGGGTGCGCAGGAACCACATCTCCGGGCACTGGCTGTGGTACGGACCGCCTCCGAGCAACCTGCCGGCCGTCCCCGTCGCTCCGCCGTAGGGCAGGCGCACCACCATCGGCACCGGGCGGCCCCAGCGCCAGTGCAGCTTGGCCGCATTGTTGACCAGGGGGTTGAAGCCGGTGGCCAGGAAGTCAGCGAACTGGATCTCGGCGACCGGACGGTAGCCCGCCAGGGCGCTCCCGACGGCCATCCCGACGATGGCCGACTCCGCGATCGGCATGTTGAGGCAACGCTCCTCGCCGAAGCGCTTCGCCAGACCGCGGGTGACGCCGAAGGCGCCGCCGTAGCGGCCACCGACGTCCTCGCCGAGCACGCACACCGAGTCGTCCTCCTCCATGAGCTCGATCAGCGCCTGGCGGACCGCCTCGTCGTAGGCCATGCGGCGGGTCGGCGGGTCGGCCGGCGGCGCGGCGACGGGGAGCGATCGGTCGGCGTAGACGCGGTCGCGGTAGTCCGAGGGCTCCGGCCACGGGGCTTCCTCCGCCTGTCGGCCGGCCTCCGCGACCTCCTCCTCCACGCGCTTCGCGAGCCTCTCGGCGCCCCGCTCGTCCAGCACTCCCCGGTCCAGGAGCCGCTCGCGGTAGAGGTCGATCGGGTCGAGGCGAGCCCAGGCCTCCGCCTCGTCCCGGTACTCGTAGCCCTCGATGCCGCCGTCGGGGACGCCGCGATACCGGTCGTCGTCGTGATGGGCGTGGCCGGCGCGCCGGTAGGTGATCAGCTCGAGGAGAGCCGGCCCGCCACCGGCCCGGGCCCGCTCCGCCGCCCAGGTCACGGCGGCGGCCACCTCGTCCGGGTCGTTGCCCAGCACCGTGGCCCACGGGATGCCGTAGCCGGCGCCGCGGGTGGCGAAGCGCGGCGCGGCCGTCTGCTCCCGCACGTGGGTCCCTAGGGCCCAGTGGTTGTTCTGGATCACGAAGACCATGTTGAGCCGGTGGGCGGCCGCGAGGTTCACCGTCTCGTGCCACTCGCCCAGACTCGCGCCGCCGTCGCCGATGAACGACACGCAGACACGGTCCTCACCGCGGCGCTGGAAGCCCCAGGCGAGCCCCGCCAGCGTCTGGTGGGCGATGGTCAGCGGCGCGGACGAAGGCAGGACGCCTCGGCCGAAGACCCCGGGATGGAGGTCGCGGCCGTCCATGGGCGTGCCCTTCTTGCCGTACTGGAGCAGGATCGAGTGGAGGGGGTCGGGCACGAAGAGCAACCCCGCCGCCAGGTCCCGGATGAGCTGGCTGATGTAGTCACCGCGGTAGTCGTCGCCCTCGCCGTGCTCCGGAGACCTGCGCAGCCGGATGGCGGCGCCGACGATCGCCTCCTGGCCCCGGGAGCGGAACCCCTTCTGGGGCGACGGGTACCCCTCCCAGGCGACCTCCTTGCGATCGAACGCCCTCTTGAGGAAGTCGTCCAGCGCCCGGGTGAGGAGCATGGTGCGGAACATCGTGAGCCGCTCGTCATCCGTGAGCGAGGCGCGGATCCGCCGCCGTTCGAAGAAACCGCGGACCAGCGTCGCCGTCGTGTCGCGGCTCCACTCCGCCGCCCGGCCCGCGTCGACGCCCGGGGCCAGCGGGACGTCGGCGATCCGCTTCGCCACGTGGAAGCGGCGGCCGAGCGCGGCCAGCAGCGCCTCCTCCACCTCCGCGTCGTCACCCTCCGAGGGGACCGACGACAGGAGGTAGGGAGCCTCGAGCGCCAGGAACAGCTCGAGCTCGGACTTCAGATCCAGGGACTGGGGGTCGGGAGGGAGGTCGCTCATGGGGTCGTCGGTCACGGGCGCCGTTCGAGGCTCGGGTTTCGCGATCGCGGGTCGACTGCCGACTCGTCCGGTACGTGTCCGCAGCGCGCAGGTTCTCACCCGCCCAACCGGACTCGCCCGCCGGCCCACCCGACCTCTCAGCCGAGGATCTCGAAGGCCTGCGCGTCGTTGTCGGTCTTCTCCCCGACGGTCTCGGCGCAGACCGAGCAGCGGTAGACGTACTTGTTGCCCGTGGGCAGGACCAGCAGCAGGTGCTTGCGCACCGGCTGCGCCCGGCGGCACCGGGGGCAGAAGAGCTCGGTCGCCTCGAGATCCTCGTACTGGTGTCGATCGGTCATGGTGTCGGAAGCCGCCTTCGGGGCGGAAGGTTAGCAGAGGGGCGCGGTTGCCGGAGGCCAGAGACCCAAGCGTTGGAGGTGAATCTCACGCAAAGGCGCGAAGACGCCAAGAAGGAGCATGGCGATGCCGGAATCGGCCTCCGGGAGTCCATACCGTCCCTCGAGTCCATGCCGTCCATCCCCGGCTCCCAAGGGCCGGGCCTGATCGACACCATCGACACCATCGACGCCATGGACCGCTGGCAGCAAGGCTGTTCCGCCACTCCTTCGCGTCTTCGCGTCTTCGCGTGAGCCCCCTCCACGCGGCGGCCCCCCCCACCCGGGAACCTTCCTCCCGCCGGGACGTTTACTCAGGTTGGAATGACCGGCGCCCGAACCGACCCTTCCGACGGTGAGTTGATGGCCCGGGTACGGGCCGGGGACCGGTGCGCCTTCGACTCGATCATGGAACGCCACAAGAACCCCCTCGTCAACTACCTCTCGCGCCTGGCCGGTGACCGGGAGCGCGGGGAGGATCTCGCCCAGGAGACGTTCGTCCGGCTCTTCCTGAAGGCGAAGCGCTACCGGGAGCGGGGCAAGCTCCGGAGCTATCTCTACGCCATCGGCGTCAACCTGCTGCGCAGCCAGCAGCGGCGGGCGATCCGGTGGCAGCGGTTGAGCCCGCTGCTCTTCGCCGCCGGTGTCGCGCCGACCGAGGCGCCAACCGAGCGGATCCTGCGCGGTGAGGAGCGCGACGCGGTGCAGACCGCCGTCGCCGAGCTGCCCCTGCGCTACCGCGAGCCGCTGACGCTCCATGAGCTCGAGGGCTGGCCGTACCAGGAGGTCGCCGACCATCTCGGCTGCCGGGTGGGGACGGTCAAATCCCGCATCTTCCGTGGCCGGCGGATGCTCCAGGAGCGGCTCGAGCCCTACTGGAACGGAGGTACCTCATGACGGAGCGCCCAGGGGACGAGCGTCTCGACCGGATCGGCCGGGCCCTCGCGGAGCTGCCACCCACGGCCGCCTCCCCCGAGTTCAACAGCCGGACGATGGCCCGGTTGCGACGCGCCGAGGAGCTGCGCTCGCGACGCCGCCGGGTCCTGGTGCCGGCGGCGGCCCTCGCGGCCACCCTGACGCTGGCCCTCGGGCTGAGCTGGTGGTCACCCGGGGCGGCCCCGGACGCCGTGACGACCTCCCGGGAGGAGGCGCTTCGCCAGGCCCGGGAGCTGCGCCGGGATCTCGAGGCCCTGCGTCGGGAGGCCACGGAGCTCGAGCTCCCGGCGGCCGACGACGGGGCCGTCTTCTACCTGGGCGGCGACGATCGCATCGACGTCGTCCTCGACCTTCGACCCTACGCCGACACTGCGGCCTCGACGGCCCGTACGGCGTCGTGGGTGCCACCACCCGACCGGGACGGATGAGCCGGACCCGACCATCAACCCGAGGAGAGACCCCATGCGACTCCGAGCCTATCTCCCGATTCTCGCCCTTTTCGTCCTCGTGGCGCAGACGCCTCCCCTCGCGGGGCAGGAGTGGACCCCCGTGACGCCGGAAGCCGGCGAAGCCCCGGTCGCCCCGGTCGCCCCGGCGCGCCCCGTCGACATCCAGGGGCCCGACGAGGTCGGGCCGGTGATCTTCCTGCGCGGCGCCGAGGACGGCCTGTTCCAGATGGAGCCCGTGGCGGCCTGGGGCGGCTACCTGGGGGTCGCCGTGTCGGATCTCACCCCCGAGCTGCGCGAGCACTTCGGCCTGCCGGAAGACCGGGGTGTCCTCGTCGCGCGGGTCGAGCCGGACTCTCCGGCGGCGACGGGCGGCCTGTTCGTGGGCGACTTCCTCCTGACCGTCGACGGCGAGCCGGTCGCCGACGGAAGAGAGCTCTCGAGGAGCGTCGCGCGCCAGGAACCCGGAACCGAGGTCGACGTCGAGGTGCAGCGCGAGGACCGGGTCCTCGACTTCCGGGTCGAGCTGGCGGAGCGGCCCCGGCTCCAGGTGGACCTCGGCCGCGCCCTTGCGCACCCGGGCATGCCGAGGCTCGACATCCATGTTCCCGAGGCCGTCCGGCACCTGGAGGGGCTGGACGTCCACACCATCGACATCGACCCCGAGAGGTTCGAGGCGGTGATCCGCGAGTTCCGCGAGGGGCTCGCGCCCGAGGTCGAGGACAGGGTCCGGGCCTACAGCGAGCGGAACCGGGAGCTCGAGAGCCGCCTCCAGGAGCTCGAGAGCCGGCTGCTGGAGCTGGAGAAGTCACTCGAGGGGATGGCTGGGGGCGGCTGAGGGAGGGCCGGGGGGCGGCTGGGGGCACCGTGGGCGGGTTGGTCGGGTAGCGGGGGATCACGCGAAGACGCGAAGGCGCGAAGGAGGGGTTGGGCGCGGGCGTCCTCTCGTCCATGAGGTCCATGATGTCCATGCTGTCCATCCGTGCCGTCGAGCCGGGGCTTCTGGACGGCATGGACCGGATGGACCTCATGGACGGCGACCGTCCCGCAGGGCAACCGAGTTCCCCTCCCCCCTTCCCTCTTCCCGTCTTCGCGCCTTCGCGTCTTTGCGTGAGATCCCCCCGCTACCCGAACACCCGCCCCACCCACCGCGGGCGTCAGCTAGGATCAGGCCCCATGAAGATCCATGCCTTCCCAGGCCTGCGGTACACCGGTGCCGCCGGCGAGCCGTCCGACCTCGCCGCGCCGCCCTTCGACCAGATCGACGACCGCCTTCGCGACCGGCTCCACGGCACCGCGAACCACTTCACCCACCTGACGAAGTCCGTGCCGCGGGGCGGCCGATCCGCGGCCGAGAGCGCGGCGGAGCTCCACGCCCGGTGGCTCGCAGAGGGCCGGATCGCCCACGACGACGGGCCCTCCGTCTACCCGTACGAGATCGAGCTGGCCGACGGCGGAAAACGGCTCGGGCTCTGCGCGCTCATCGGCATCGCCCCGCCCGGCTCCGACGTGGTGCGGCCGCACGAGCACACCATCACCAAGACCGTGGCCGAGCGTCTCCACCTCCTGCAGGCGACCCGGGTCGACCTCGAGCCCATCATGCTCCTCGCGGACGACGGCGGGCGGCTGGACACCCAGATCGAGGGCCACCTGGACGAGGCGACCCTGCTGGTCTCGCACACGGATCCGGCGGGCGACCGTCACTCGCTCTACCGTCAGGACGACCCGGCGGGCATCGCGCGCTATCGCGAGATCCTCGGGCCGCTGCCCGCGCTGATCGCCGACGGCCACCACCGCTACCGGGTCTCCCAGCTCCATGCCGAGCAGAGCGGCGCCGAGCCGGGGACGGCCGCCGCCGCCAAGCTCGCCGTGATCATCAGCCTCGCCTCCCCGACCCTGGTGATCGATCCGATCCACCGGGGCGTCGCCGAGCCGATCGACCTCGACGGCATGGGCCGCTACCTGAACTCCGCCGTCCGCTGGGAGGGCACCGACGGCGACGCGCTGGCGCGGGCCGTCGCCGAGGCGCCCCAGCCGGCCCTGGGCGTCTGGCGCTCCGGCTCGTCGCCCGAGATCTGGCACCTCGACCCAGCTCACAGGCCGCACAACTTCCCGCCGGCGGCCGGGGAGCTCTCGGTCGTCCTCCTCCACGGCACGCTGTTCGCCGCCGGCGGCCTCACCGAGGGCAACTGGACCGACGGCACCGTGACCTACCGTTCGAACCCGGAGTCGCTGTTCCGCGAGGTACAGCGCGGGGACCTGGCCGAGGGCTTCTGGTTGCCGCCCATGACGGGGGACGCTTTCGCCGCCGCCATCGCCCACGGCGACCTCCTGCCGCCGAAGTCCACCCGCTTCATGCCCAAGCTGATCTCCGGCATGGTGTGGTCGTCCCACGACGCCGAGATCGACTGACGGTGCCCCTCTCCCGCCGACCCGACGACAAGCCCGTCGTCTCGTTCGACCCGACCGTCGAGGTCTCCCCTTTCGTCCTCTTCCGACGCCTGCGGGAGCACCGGGCGCCCCGGCTCGTGGATGTCCGCCGGCAGGCCGCCACGATCACGCTGGCCGGCGCCGAGCCCTGGCCCGGCGACGACTGGGCCCCGCAACCGGACGAGGAGATCGTGCTGCTGGACGACGACGGCACCGCCGCCGTGGAGGAGGCCCGCCGACTGATCGAGGGCGGCTGCGAGCGCGTCCGAGCCCTGTTCGGAGGCCTGGAGCTCTGGCGTTTCGCCTTGGACGCCCAGGTCGTCGGCGAGGAGACCTACCTGCGGGAGGTCGAGGGGTAGACCAGAACGTCAGGCTAGACCAGCGTTTCCGAACTTCGACGACAGTCCGCCCGCGATGCATCTCGGCTGCCAGCGTTCCGCCTCCTCGACAATGTCCCTGCTTT
>CAJQNK010000207.1 GCA_905479655.1 uncultured bacterium
CAGCCGTCAGCGCCGCGCTCGAACAGGTAGACCGCGCCGCCGTTGGGACCGGCCTCGTCGTCCGTCCAGGCCCCCACCGCCACCAGGTCGCCTTCCACTGCGACCGCCGAGCCGTACCGGTCGCCGTAGCCTCCCGGCGGCGGCCAGCCGTCGGGGAGCAGCAGGGCCTCCTCCCGCCAGCCGCCTGCGGCGCCGTCGCGGACGAACACCCAGGCCGCCTTCTCTTCCTTGTCCGCGTCCTCGTGGGCTCCCAGGACCAGCGTGCCGCCGTCGAGGGCGAGGCTGCCGCCCGCCCATAGGTTGCCGTCGGCCGGCGCGACCACCGTCCTCTCTTCGAGCAGGCGCGGCCCCGCCGCCGCGGCCGGCGGGGTCAGAGTGGCGAAACCGGCGGCCAGGAGCAGCGCCAGGCGCGACCCAGTGCGGGGGACGGGGTTCATTGGGACACCTCCTCTCTCTGGAAGACGAGAATGCCCCGGGAGGACAGATCAGTCAACAGGTTTCGAGGAGCCTTCGTGCCCGCGATGATCCGTGGCAGAGGCCGCCGCAGTCGGCCGCCTCGACGCCGCGATGCGGCCCGCTCAGCCGTGCTGCCAGCAGAAGCGCGAGGCCGGCTCCGCCTCCCGGCGGCAGCGCTTGCCGGAGCCGGTGGTCGCCCGGCATCTGCCATCGACCTCCGCGAGGGCCTCCGGAGCCGGCTCCGGAGGCCCTCCGGTGCTGGGAGCCGTCTTCGGTGTCCTGGTCTCGGGCCTGGCGAACTCCTCGGCCATCGCCCGGTCGCGCTCCCTTCGCCGCTCGCGCTCGGCCTGGAGCAGGGCTGCCGCGAAGGCGCCGGCGCCGAGGGTCAAGACGAGAATCAGGAGTCGGCGCAACATGACCGGAGGATAGCACTCCCTTCGACCGGAGCCCCCTACCCACCCCCACCGCCGGCGCGCGTCTCGATGGCATCCAGCAGGCGTCGGCTGGCCTCGGCCCACGCAGCGGGCGTGAAGCGTCCGGGCGGGGCCGAGAGCTCCACGATGCCGCCGCCCTCCCCGTCGTCCCGGACCTTGATGCGGGCGTCGCCCTGAATCAGGGCCCACGAGGCGGTGACCTCGACCCGCGGATCGAAGCCGATGCGCGAGAGCTGGAGGGTGTCCAGAACCGCCTGGAGGAGCGGACCCCGCCCACCGCCGTAGCTCGAAAGGTAGGCGCGGGACGCCGTGTGGTAGCCGTCGGGCGGCCGCCAGGCGTCGGTCTCGAGGAGGGCCACGAAACCGGGATGGCTCTCGAGGCGCCCGAAGGCCGGGTCGGTGCGCGCCCGCAGGCGCATCGTTTCGTCCCGCTCGACGGCTTCCCTCAGCTGCTCGACGGCGTCGTCATCGAGGGCGGCGACCGTGTAGTTGGTGGCGACCAGGTAGTGGTCCTGGGCCGTCCCGCCCTCGGGCCCGAGATAGGACCGGAAGTGCCGCCGCGCGCCCTCGGCGTCCCCCTGGAGTGCCAGCACCGCCCCCTGGTTGAGGTCGTTGTCCGGGTTGCCGGGGTCGAGCTCGGCGGCCTTGTCGAGCGCCCCCAGAGCGTCGTCGAGACGGTTCTGGGAGATGCGCAGGCCGGCGAGGTTGAGCCATCCCTGCCGCAGCCCGGGGTCCCGCTCCAGCGCCTGCTCCAGGTCGCTGGCGCCGCCGGCCAGGTCGCCCTGCATGAAGCGCGCGGTGCTGCGCAGCAGGAGCGCCCGAGGGTGTTGCGGGCGATCGTCCAGGACCCCTCGAATCAGGCTCAGGGCCCCTCCCGCGTCGCCCTCGTCGATGAGGGCCTGGGCCCGGTCCAGGGCCTCGTCGCGACGGCCCGCCCCGGCCGTCGTCGCGGCGGCCAGCAGGGCCAGAAGGACCAGGCCGGCGGCGAGCCGCGGCCTCGGGCGTCGGGCTCGGGACAGGACGGCGGGACGGGTCATGGCCGTCCCAATGTACGCGAGGGTTCGACCGCTGCCAAGGTCACGGGTCACGGGTCGCGCGCATCCCGCGCGTCCGACCGCGTCGTCGAGGCGGGTACAATGCGGGGTGTGAATCCAGAGAATCCCGGAGGTCGCGAGGTTCCAGCCCCGAAGGAGATCGCCCAGGCTCTCGAACGACGGGTCCTCGGCCAGCAGCAGGCCGTGCGGGAGATGGCCATCGCCCTGTCGAAGAAGCTGGCGGGGTTGCCCACGGGCAACATCCTCCTGGTGGGCTCCTCCGGCACGGGCAAGACGACCCTCATGCGGGCGGTGGAGAGGTATCTCGCGGCCGACCCGACGCTCGCCCATCGCTCGACCCTGATCCGGGTGCACGCCAACGTGTTGGCCGCAACCGAGGGGCCACCGGGCGAGGCGCTGCTGGTGCGGCTTCTGGATCGGGCGCGGGAGCAGCTGGGGGCGCAGGCGAGCACAGAGACCCTGCTGGAGCGGGTCGGTCACGGCCTCGTGTTCGTCGACGAGGTGGACAAGATCCGGTCGCGGGTGGCCGGTCAGCCGAATCCGGCGGGGATCCGGGCCCAGGAGGCTCTGCTCACGGTCATCGAGAACGAGGCCGTGCCGCTGACGCTGCCGGAGTGGGCGGGGGGCGAGACCGTCGCCGTGGACTCGAGCGGTCTGTTGTTCGTCTGCGCCGGGGCCTTCGAAGGTCTCTACGACGCCGTCTTCGACCGGGTCACCGTCGGCCGGGACCGGGGAGCGCTCCAGTCCGTGACGGTGATGGGGGAGGGCTCCGGGGAGCTGCGCGAGGAGTTGGACTTCCACCTGCGCGACTGGCTGCGGGTCGAGGACCTCTTCGACTACGGCATGACACCCCAGTTTCTCTCGCGTTTCGACGCCATGGTCCTGCTGGAGGACCTGAGCGAGGACGACCTGGTCAGGATCTTCCTGGATACCCCCGACTCGGGGCTCGCCCAGGCGCGGGTGTACTTCGCCAGCCGGGGGATCGAGCTCGCCATCTCGCCGGCGGCGGTCCGGCGGGTCGCCCGGGAGGCGGCACTGCAGCCCAGGCTCGGCGCCCGGGCTCTGAAGGAGGCCTTCCGTCGGGTCCTGCACGAGTACGAGTTCGAGCCGGAGCGCCACGCACCCGCCGGGGTGCTGATGCTCGACACCGATGAGGTCGAGAGGGCCCTGACCGGGGCGTGAGCCTGCGGGCGCGGTGGTCCCGGTCGTCGTCTCCATCGGGACCGGGCCGCGCCGGGGCCGGCCGGGTTCTCGGACCGATCATCCCGTAGAGGGGTCGGGGTTCTCGGATCACGACCCACGAAACGCGACCCACGACAATCGACACCCGCCGCAGGCCTTCATGCTCGACCTCGCCGTCCTCGCAGCCTATCTGCTCGTCGTCCTGGTCCTGGGGATCGTCTTCGCGCGCCGGGCCGGTAGGTCGGAGGAGGGCTTCTTCGTGGCGGGACGCCGCCTTCCCTGGTGGGCGGCGGGGATCTCGATGGTGGCCACGAGCTTCTCCATCGACACCCCGATGGGGATCGCCGGCCTGGTGGCGTCGGACGGCGTCGCCGGGGTCTGGTTCGCCTGGTGCTTCGCGATCGGGGGCGCCGGCATGTTGGGCTATGCGCTGCTCGCCGAGCTCTGGCGTCGCAGCGGCGTGATCACGGACGCGGAACTGGTCGAGCTGCGCTACAGCGGTCGCGCTGCCGCCCTCCTGCGGCTGGTCAAGGCGCTGTACTTCGGCATCCTGGTGAACGCCCTGGCCCTGGCCTGGGTCATGAAAGCGGCGCGGGGCCTCGCGGCCGGTCTGACGGACCTGCCTCCCGACCTGGTCGTGGCGGGGGTCCTGGCGTTGACGCTGGTCTACTCGGCGAGCTCCGGGCTCTGGGGCGTCGTGGCGAGCGACGTCCTTCAGTACGGGCTGATCCTCGGAGCCATCTCGCTGCTGGCGGTCCGGGTCGTGAACCGTGCGGGCGGCCTGCACACCCTGGTCGACCACCTGGAGCGGACGGGCGGTCCGTCCACCACGTTCCTGCCGTCCCCGGGGGAACCCTTTTTCGGTACCTTCCTGGCCTACGTCCTGCTCCTCTGGTGGGCCCACAAGAACGCCTCGGCTCCGGGGCCGGCGGTGCAGCGTCTCGTCTCGTGCGTCGACGAGCGCCAGGCGCGCCGCTCCGCGCTCTGCTACACGATCGGCACCTTCGTCTTCAACTACTGGCCCATGATCGTGGTCGCCCTCGGCGTGGCGGCGCTGTACCCGGGCGCGGATGCGGAGGCCGGCTTCGTCCGGCTGTTGGCGGAGGAGTTGCCGGCGGGGGCGCGTGGCCTGACGGTGGCGGCCCTCGTGGCGGCCTTCATGTCCACCGTCGACACCCATCTCAACCTCGGCGCTTCGTACCTGGTGCACGACGTGATCCGGCGTTTCGTCCGGCCGCGGGCGGAGCAGAGGGAGCTGGTGCTCTGGGCCCGCGCCAGCACCGCCGCCATACTGGTGGTGGCCGTCCTCCTGTCGGTCCGGCTGGAGTCCGTCGCCTGGGCCTGGGCCCTGCTCGCGTCGCTCACCGCGGGGTACGGCCTCGTCACGTTGCTGCGTTGGTTCTGGTGGCGGATCAACGCCTGGAGCGAGATCGCGGCCCTCCTCGCGTCCGGCGTCGCGACCGTCGTCGTACGCTCGCTGCCGGAGCCACCCCCGTTCGGTCTGGAGCTGGCCCTGGTCGTCGGACTGTCGACCCCGGTATGGCTCGCGGCGACCTTCCTCGGACCGGCGGTGGACGGAGAGGTCCTGGCGCGCTTCGTCGAGCGGGTGAGGCCGTGGGGCTGGTGGGCCGGCTACGGCGGCGGTGCCAGCGGTCTGCTGCGGCGCCTCGGCGTCTGGGCGAGTGGCACCGTGGCCCTGCTGTCCGCGAACTTCGCGCTCGGCGGCGCGATCTTCGGCCGCGGGGTGCTCGCGGCGGGCCTCCTCGTCCTCGCGGTCGTCAGTGGCGCCCTGTTCCGGCGCCTCGACGCCGAGCCTCGAGCAGGCGGCGGTACCGTCGCCTCCTCCTCCAGCCGCGGATCCAGGTCGGCATCGTGGCGACGCTGAATGACAGAAGCAGGGAGAGCGCCAGCTTGAAGACGATCTCCCGGGTGATCCCGGCGGTGGCGTTGAGGAGGATCTCGGCGAACCACGAGTAGATGAGGACGGCAGGGGTCAGGCCGAGGATCGACGACAGGACGAACATGCGGAGCGGCACCCCGGCGAGAGCCGCCCCGAAGTTCACGATGGGGAAGGGCACGGGCACGAAGCGGATCTGCACGAGGGTCCAGAAACCGTGACGCGCGAGCATCTTCTCGATCCTCGACAGCCTCTCCTCGCCGGCGACGTGGGCCACGAGCTCGTGGCCGAGCATCCGGGCGAGGAGGAAGCTCACGACCGCGCCCCCGACCGAGCCGGCGACGTTGTACAGGCCGCCGGGCATCAGCCCGAAGACCGCGGCGCCCGCGAAGACGAGGGGCGTCGCCGGCAGACCGAGAGGGCAGGCGACGGCGTAGAGGAGCACGAGCGCGGCGGGCGCCCAGGGTCGGCTGCGCAGCGCCTCGAGGGCTCCGATGAGCCGCTCGCGGTCGAGCCACTCGCCCAGCGGACCCCATCGGAACGCGGCCAGCGCGGCCCCCACGATCACGACGAGCACGGCGAACCGCAGCAGGGCGGCGGTGGGAACCCGCCGGACGGGCCGTAGCCTGGGTGGCGAGGAGACGGCTTCGCCCACGGTCGCGGGCAGGTCGGCCCGCAGCCGCGCCAGGTCGAGACCGAGCAGGCGGTCCGGCAGGCCGTCGAACGCGCCGGGAGTCTGGTCCCACAGGCCCTCGGCCGCCTCGGCCCTTCCCGCCTCGGCCTCGGCCAGCGCCCCGGCGAGCCGGACCAGGAGCAGGGCCTGGTCGCGCTCCGGGCCGCGGGCGGCCTCCGCCAGGGTCTCCCAGGCCTCGCGCGCCCCTACGTAGTCGCGGCGCTTCCAGGAGTCGATCCCCGGCTGGAGGGACGGATCGATGGCCACGGAGGGAGATCTCGGATTGTCGGATCGATCGGATCCCGAGTCAGCGGGGATCCGGTTCCTGGGTCACGCCGGGGCCGGAGCCGGGCGGACGGCTGAGGAACTCCTTCATGTGCTGGATGAGGACCGGCTGCGCGGCCGGGTCCATGAAGTTGAGGCGTAGCTCGTTGATGACGATCACCTCGGCCTGCTGCCACTCGGCCCAACACTCCGCGCAGATGGTGCGTCGGAGCTCTTCCCCCAGCTCTCCGGGGTAGGTGGGCCCGGGGATGGGCGGGGCGTTCCGTTCGCAGCGGCGGCAGGAGACGGTGCCGGCCTCGGCGCTCACCCGGCTTCGCCCGGGAGGATGATCGGGCTCTCCGCCCGGTCGCGGAGGTCCCGTGGCACGCGGACGAGGTAGATCTGATCCCGGTCCTCGGCTCGACCGCGGAGGTTCTTCACCAACTCGTCCGGCACGGCCACCTTGACGAACGCGGGCCGACGCGGGTTCTGGCGGGCCGCCTCGAGCACGAACCGCTCGATCGGCGCGATCTCGAGCCGCTCCGGGTACTTTTCCAGGGCGAAGGCGAGGGTCTTGCGGGGATCTTCCATGACTCCCGAGTCTACTCCGGATCCCCCGCCGTCTCCGCCAGACGCTCGCGGAAGTAGCCGATCGTCCTCTCGAGGCCCGCGGGCGTGTCCACTTTCGGCTCCCACCCCAGGATCTCCCGAGCGCGCGTGATGTCCGGCTGGCGGGTCTTGGGATCATCCTCCGGCAGGGGCTTGAACGCGATCTCGCTCCGACTCCCCGTGAGCTCCAGGATCCGCTCCGCGAACTGCAGGATCGTCATCTCGTGGGGGTTGCCGATGTTCACCGGCTCCGGGAAGTCGGACTGGAGCAGACGCCAGATCCCCTCGACCAGGTCGTCGACGTAGCAGAAGGAGCGGGTCTGGCTGCCGTCGCCGAAGACGGAGAGCGGCTCGCCGGCCAGTGCCTGCTGGATGAACGTCGGCACGACGCGACCGTCCCGCGGCCGCATGCGCGGACCGAAGGTGTTGAAGATGCGCACGATGCGGGTGTCGACCGAGTGGACCCGGCGGTAGGCCATGACCATGGCCTCGGCGAACCGCTTCGCCTCGTCGTAGACGCCGCGCGGACCCACGGGGTTCACGTTGCCCCAATAGCTCTCGGGCTGAGGGTGGATCAGCGGGTCGCCGTACACCTCGGAGGTGGAGGCCAGGAGGTAGCGGGCGCCCTTCGCCTTGGCGAGGCCCAGGGTGTTGTGTGTCCCCAGGGAGCCGACCTTCAGCGTCTGGATCGGCAACTCGAGATAGTCCATCGGGCTGGCGGGCGAGGCGAAGTGGAGGATGTAGTCCACCTCACCCGCGACCTCGATCGGTTGCGTGACGTCGTGGCGGATCAACCGGAAGTTGTCGAGGCCCAGCAGGTGCTCGATGTTCCTCGGTCGACCGGTGACCATGTTGTCGATGCAGGTGACTCGGCAGCCCTCTTCGAGCAGGCGCTCGCAGAGGTGTGAGCCGAGGAAGCCGGCACCGCCGGTGACGATTGCGTTCTTCAAAGCTTCACCTCACTGGCTCGCCCAGAGCGGGGTCGGTAGCTCGTTGGGCCGGCCCACGGAGACGTACCGGAACCCGGCCTCGGTGATCTTGGCCGGCTCGTAGATGTTGCGCAGGTCGACGATGAGTGGTTCGTTCAGCAACTTCTTCAGGCGGTCGAATTCGAGCTTGCGGAACTGGTTCCACTCGGTGACGATCACCAGTCCGTCGGCGCCGTCGGCCGCCTCGTAGGGGTTGGAGCAGAACGTGACGTCGTCCCACAGCTCTCGGCACTCGTCCATGGCGGCGGGGTCGAAGGCGCGCACGTGGGCGCCGCCGCGCCGCAGCCCTTCGATGATGTCGAGCGCGGGGGACTCCCGCATGTCGTCGGTGTCGGGCTTGAACGACAGCCCGAGCACGGCGATGTTGCGTTCGGACAGACCGCCGAACGCGTCCCGGATCTTGTCGACCATGCGCGCCTTGGTCCGCTCGTTGACGTGCAGGACGGCCTCCATGATGTGGAACGTCATGCCGTTGTCGCTGGCGATCTGAGCCACGGCTCGGGAGTCCTTGGGGAAACAGGAGCCGCCGAAGCCCGGTCCCGGGTGCAGGAACTTGGCGCCGATGCGGTTGTCGAGACCCATGCCCCGCGCGACGACCTCGACGTCGGCGCCCAGCGTCTCGCACAGCTTGGCGATCTCGTTGATGAACGAGATCTTGACCGCCAGGAAGCCGTTGGACGCGTACTTGATGAGCTCGGCGGTCTCCACGTTCGTGATGACGAAGGGGACGTCCGCCACGCGCAGGGGCGAGTAGATGTCCAGCATGACCTCGATGGCCCGGGGGTCCCGGCTACCGATGACCACCCGGTCGGGCTTCATGAAGTCCTCGATCGCCGAGCCCTCGCGCAGGAACTCCGGGTTGCTGACCACGGCGAACTCGGATCGGTCGCCGCTCGTCTGCCGCACGATCTCCTCGATCATGCGCCCGGTGCCCGTCGGAACCGTGCTCTTGGTGATGATCACCTTGTAGGAGTTGAGGTGCTGACCGATCGACTCGGCGACCTGACGGATGAAGGTCAGGTCGGCGGAGCCGTCGGGCAGCGGCGGCGTCCCGACCGCGATGAAGACCGCTTCGGACTCCTCGATCGCCGGGCCGAGTTCGGTGGTGAAGCGAAGGAGGCCCTGGGCATCGTTCTTCTTCACCAGGGTGTTGAGCCCCGGCTCGTAGATGGGGATCTCGCCCCTCTTCAGGGCCTCGATCTTTTCGGTGTCCTTGTCGACGCACACCACGTG
Organism: uncultured bacterium; assembly: GCA_905479655.1. Classification (GTDB taxonomy): domain Bacteria; phylum Acidobacteriota; class Thermoanaerobaculia; order Multivoradales; family JAHEKO01; genus CAJQNK01. The sequence goes on from CAJQNK010000207.1 coordinate 8,793, forward strand.
CACGCCGAAGTCGGCCAGGCAGGCGCCCGTGACGAGGCCGACATATCCGGTTCCTACGACGCAGATCCTCATGTCTCGATCCGTTTGGCTCTCGGGGTACCGGTCCGACCTCGGGTGGGGTCGACGTCCCCTGTGGCTACTGGAGTCCCGTCCTGCTGGATGGCGTGGTCGACGAGGGTGACGGGTGCCCTGGCTGCCGCGAACTTCTCGCTTACGGAGTTCCGTCGGTTCTCGGGGGCGCGACCCGAGCGGGCCACGGAGCGACAGCCGAGGCTCTACGGTTGCAGGTCCTGCTCTCGATACCAGGCGACGAAGCGGCGGAGACCCTCGCGGATCGGGACCTGCGGAGAGTAGCCCAGCAGATCCCTCGCTTTGGTGACGTCAGCGTAGGTGATGGGGACGTCGCCCGGCTGGAGGCCAAGATAGTCGATCCTGGGCTCCACTTCAAGCTCGGCCGCGATCCACCGGACCAGGTCCGCCAGCGACGTGGTCTCGGCGCCCCCGAGATTCAGGATCTCGAAACCCGGGGCCAGGTCCAGGGTCGCTTCGATGCCGTCGACGATGTCGTCGACGAAGGTGTAGTCGCGCGAGCTCGATCCGTCGCCGAACATGGGGATGGCGTCGCCGCGGGCCAGGAGATCCGTGAACTTGTGGATCGCCATCTCGGGCCGTTGGGCCGGGCCGTAGACGGTGAAGAAGCGCAGGCACGCCGTCTTCATGCCGTACAGATGGTGGTAGTTGAAGCACAGGAGCTCGCCGGCCCGTTTCGTGGTCGCGTAAGGGCTGATGGGCAGGTCGACCGGATCGTCCTCCGAGAAGGGGACCTTGTCGTTGATGCCGTAGACCGAGGAGGAGGAGCCGAAGACGAAGACCTCGGGGCCGTGGTGGCGGGCCGCCTCCAGCAGACGGAGCGTCCCGATGCAGTTCACCTCTTCGTAGAGAATCGGCTGGGCGAGGCTCGGCCTGACGCCGGCGCGGGCCGCGAGGTGGACGACGGCGTCGAAACCCGATTCGTGGAACAGGGAGTCGACGCCCTCGGCGTCGCGGATGTCACCCTCCACCAGGCGGTAGGCGTCCAGCTCGAGGAAGGGCCGGATGTTCGCCCTCTTCCGGCGCGGATCGTAGTAGTCGTTGAAGTCGTCGAGCACCGTGACGCGGTCGCCCCGCTCGAGCAGGCGTCGTGTGAGGTGGGAGCCGATGAAGCCGGCGCCGCCGGTGACCAGGACGTGCTTGCTCATGGGTATGCTCCGACTCCAGGGGGTAGGGAAGGCCTCTTCCGGGCCTCATCGAGACGGCGGTAGCGGCACGGGAAACGAATCAGAAGCAAGAGAGTACGGGGTTGGCCGCCGCGGAGTCAATCGGGGTCGCCCGCCTTCGGAGCCGCGCCCGGGGGCGCCTGCTCCACGGTCTCTTCGTAGCGCGCCTCGATGCCCGCCTTCTGCCGATTCCTGACCAGCCAACGCAGGAGCCGGGATTCGTCGACCCCGACGAGGATGTCCTCGACGGCTTCGTAGACATCGGGCTCGTTGATCAGTCGGGCGACGCTGCCCTCGCCCTCCGCCACCCGGTCGGCCACGAGGTTGAGCTTCTCGACGAGATCCAGGATCTCCCGGGTGAGCCGTTCGCCGTACTCCTCGTCGGAGAGCAGCCGCTGCAGCAGGCCATGGCCCTCCCGCAGGTCGGAGGTCAGGCCGCGGAGCTCGCCGACGGCGTCTTCGAGCCCCGCCACGGTCTCCACCGTCCGCTCCTTCAGCTCGCCGTCGCGGAGCAGCGCGGACGCCAGGCCCTCGCCGGTGGCGACCTCGTCCAGGACGCCGTCGAGCTTCCCCGTCGCCTCCTCGAGACGGCGGACCAGGGTGTCGTCCTGGAGGAGGCGTCCGAGGCTGCCCTCGCCCTGTTCGACCCGCAGCACCAGTCGCTCGAAGGAGTTGACGATGGTGAGCAGCGACTCCTTCGCGTCCTGGGTCCCCTCGGTGTCCGTCGCCAGGATGCCGAGCAGGCCCTCGCCACGTTCCATCCGCTCGAGAATGTTGCGCAGCGCGACCGAGACGGCGACGATGTTGTCGACCACGTCCCCGCCGGACTCGATGATCTTGTCGACGTCGGTGATGGGGGCCGCCGGGATCTCGCCGTCCGAGGGCACGATCTCGGCCGTGGGCGATCCGGAAGCGATCTCGACGTACCGGTCGCCCAGCAATCCGAGCGTCTTGATGCGCGCGACGGAGTCGGTCCGGACCCTCCGCTCGTAGCGTCGGTCGATGCCGATCCGGACGGTCAGGAGCTCGTCGGTCGGGTCCTCGGGCAGGACCACCTCCTCCACCCTTCCGACCTCGACGCCATTGAGCTGCACCGGGCTGCCGGTGTCGAGCCCGCTCACGTTGCGGAAGCGGATGGTGTACTCGTTGGTGCGCGCGAACAGGTGCTGCTTCTCGCCGATGAGGAAGATCCCGACCGTGGCGGTCAGGAGCGCGGCCAGGACGACGACGCCCACACGGAGCTCACGCTGCATCTCGATCCTCCTCCCGCCCCTCGAGGAACGCCCTCAGCTTGCCGTCGGGAGCGGCCTCGGCCTCGTCCCAGCTCCCGACGAAGCGGAAGCGACCGTCGTCGAGCAGTGCGATCCGGTCTCCCACCCTCCGCGCCAGCGGGATGTCGTGGGTGACCACGACGGCCGTGACGCCGAAGCGCTCCCGCACGGAGAGGATGAGCCGGCCGATCGTCGCCGAGGTGACGGGGTCGAGGCCGGTGGTGGGCTCGTCGAACAGGACGGCCTCCGGGTCCAGGGCCAGCGACCGCGCCAGCGCGACCCGCTTCTTCATGCCGCCGGAGAGGGCGGACGGCAGGCGGTCCTCGATCCCCTCCAGGCCCACGGTGCCCAGCAGGTCCCGGACCTTGCGGGCCACCTCGTCGGCAGTCGTCTCCCCGGCCTCGCGCAGAGGGAACGCCACGTTGTCGAACACCGACATGGAGTCGAACAGGGCGCCACTCTGAAAGAGCATCGCGATCCGCCGGCGCAGCGGCCGCAGGCTGCGCTCGTCGA
>CAJQNK010000208.1 GCA_905479655.1 uncultured bacterium
AAGGAGATCCGCCCCCGTCACCACCACCGTGTATCCCCACTCCGGCGAGGCCGGCCCGCCGAGGAAGCGATCGGGAACGTCGAAGCTGACGGTCCGGCCACGAACGCGGACCCGGTTCGGGAAGTGCACCATGCTCGCCAGGTCGCCGCTCACCCCCTTGCGGAAGGCCCGGCCCGTCTCCATGCCCCCGGCCCGCCGCTCCTCCCGCAGCTGCTCCTCCAGGTCCCTGGCGACGATGCGCGACAGGGTGCCGCGAGCCTCGGCAGGCTTGGGCGTCAGCACGATCGCCCGCTCCCAGCCCTCGTCGAGGAGGGTTTCGGTCTTGCGGCCCGGCATCATCGCGACGGAGCCCGAGCCCGGAAGCCGGTCCTGGTCGATGTAGATGTCGACGTTGAAGGTGAAGAAGCCGTGGCGGGCGACGTCGGAGAGCTGCGTTCCCAGGCTGTCCACCGCCTCCCGCCCGGGCTGGCGGATGGGCTGCGCGAACGTGACCTCGAAACGCGTCGCACGGTCGACCCGGCGCGCCGAGACGGATAGCAGGTCCAGGTCGCCCGGCGTGAACTCCGTGCGCGACGGGTAGATCAGCGTGCCGGAGCCGTGGTCGTCGCCGCGGGCGTCCCGGAGCTCGAAGATCAGGTCGTTGCCGCCCGCGTTCGCGGGCAGCGCCGTCAGGGTCGCCAGCCCGAGGGCGAGGAGGGCGGCGAGGATTCGGTGCTTGCGCTGCATATCGGATTCTCCCATCGAAAAGGAGGACGGGGCGGGGCCGGCCGGCTCGCGGCCGGCTCCACCCCCGTGGACTCAGAAGAAGAGCTTCAGGAACGCCTTCAGACGCTGCTGCTCGAAGTTCCGCTTCTCGAGGCTGTTCCAGCCCCCGAACCGGCCGCGGAAACCGAGCGTGCCCTCCGCGAAGCCGAAGGTCTCCTCGATCCCGGCGTCGGCGACCTGCGGCACGAAGCCGTCCCCGAACTTCGGGGTGAAGTCGCCGGTGTTGTACTCGTAGTTGAGGCCGATCTCGGCCCCGCCGAGGTTGTACTTCGCCTGGACGATCACCTTCTCCTTGTTGTGCTGACCCGAGGCCATCTCGTGGAGCTGGTAGGCCTGGAACGCCGTGTTGCCGTCCTTCAGATCCACGTCGTAGCTCTCGTAGGTGACCGAGCCCCACAGCTCGTCGGTGAGCTGGTAGCCCAGACCCAGCTGGTACATGGTGTAGTTCATGTCGCGGTCGTCGTCCGACAGCGAGTCGAACGGCTTCCACTGGTAGCCCGTCACGCCGTTCACGGTGATGACCGGCGGGTTGCCGTAGAGGTCGGCGGTCGAGAACGCGACCGGGTCGCCGGCGTCGTTCGTGCCCTCGAAGTAGGTCCGCGTGTTGTTCGCGCACGCCACACCGCCGCCCGGGCAGTCCCCGGCCTGGTAGGGCAGGAACCGCTCGTCGTTCAGGCGCTTGTCCTGCTCGTCGATCCACTTGACCTTGCCGAAGACCTCGAGGCCGCGCCCCACGTCGACGAAGTAGTTGCCCTTGAGCACCAGGATGTCCGTCTCCTTTTCCTGGAAGGGCGCGTAGGCGTTGCGGAACGAGCCCACGCCGGCGTCCGACTCGTGGTTCGGGTAGACGGAGTCGAGGATCGCGCGGGAGGGGTCTCCCCACGCCTGCCAGTCCGTGTTGTAGTCGATCGTCGTGTACTCGCCCGACAGGTCGAGGTCGCCCAGGGCGATGCGCGGAGCGACGGTGAAGCCCTTCCAACCCACCACGGTCTCCGCCATTGGCTCGTCGAAGTCGGTAAACTCGTTGTCCACGTTGATCGTCGCGACCTGCTGGGCGTTGCCCTGCCAGCCGCCGTAGCCGATCCGCAGGTTGCCGGTATTGAAGACGCCGAACGAGATGTTCGACGGGCCCGGCCAGGCCCAGGTGCTGTCGTGGCCCTCGGTGATCAGCACGTCCGCCTCGCGCCGGGCCGCCGTGATCGACACGAAGTCCGCGCCGATGTCGAAGTACTCGACGCTGATGTCCAGCCCGACGCCGAAGGGGTCGTTGAAGTCGACGTTCAACTTGTAGGACTCGTCGTCCAACTTGCCGGCGGGCACCGGCGAGAAGCCGGAGATCGCGAAGAACGAGCCGGGCGCGAAGTCGCTGTCGGAGTCCGCCGAGGAGAAGTAGCCGGCGGCCCGGATGTCGACCTTCGAGCTCGGATGGACTCCGAACTTGACACCCGCGACGCTGTTGCGGAACCGGCCGACCAGGTCGCGGCCGTCATCCTGGTTGAAGTCGGTCGGATCGACCTCCACGTCATTGACGTAGCTGTAGATCAGCGTGCCGTCGAACATGGAGCTCGGCGTGAACTTGAGCTGGCCGCCGTAGGTCGCGTCCTGGACCGGGTAGTCCCCGGTGGTGAAGTTGGGCCCGTAGACCAGCCGGTTGAGCGAGATCCGGGTCAGATCGTAGGTCACCTTGCGGTCGGCGAACGAGCCCTGGAAGAGCAGACCGGCGTTGTTGTCCCGGTCGATGTACCGGATCTTGCCGATCGTCCACGGATCGAACATGCCGAAGTCGCTGGAGCCGATCGTCACCGTGTCCACCCAGGAGTACCCGGGGTTGATGGTGATCGTGAGACCGCGGAACTTGACGTACTGGGCGGAACGCGAGTCGAACTCGCCACAGTCGCCACCCAGGCAGTCACCACTGCCGGGGTCGCCGACCCCGCCGCCGCCGAAGCCGCCGCCATTGGTCCAGAAGTTCTGGTTGAAACGGGCCTTCATCCGGCCCGACACCTCGATCTTCTTCGACGGCTTGGCCGACACCAGGAGCTCGAGCTCGGTGCCCTGGCCGTTGTCGCCGAACCCTTCGCCGGGGATCGAGGTGAAGTTGTAGAGCGAACCGTCGAAACGATTCGTGCCCCACAACCACTTCGTGTAGTTGACACCCGTGATGGAGAACTTCTTCGTGTCCTCCGCCGCCACGTCGGTGGCCAGGGCGCCGAGAGCCAAGGCCACGAGGGCGATGGCGATGGAGACTCTGCGCAACATCGTTGGATCTCCTTTCGTTCTATTCGCCGGCGGACCGCTACTGGGCCGCCACCATCTCGAGGGTGGCCATCTTCACGGCGCTGCCGTCGGCTGCGCACTCGTAGGCGAGCTGCCGGGCCTGGTCGCCCAGGATGTCCATCGCGTGCGGGTCGCACATGTAGTCGCTGCCCCCGCCGAAGCGGTGCTGCCCCTCGTACTCGTTCACCCGCCGCGTCAGCAGGTCATCGTCCGCCGGGAAGCCCTCGTTGGACTGCACGACGACCTGGTAGCGCCAGGTCGCGGGATCGCCCTCCCCCAGCTCCTCGGCCTTCACCGAGCCGGAGATCGTCGACCCGGCGCCGCGCACGCGGCTCGGGATCACGATGTCGTCGGCCCAGGCCGCCGCCTTGGCCTCGACCTCCTGCTTGACCCGGCCGAAGGGCTGGGGCGAGAGGATGACCAGCCTGTCCCAGGCACCGGCCGGGTCGAACCGGATGTTGAGACCCGGAGGGGCGTCGACGTGGCCGCTGCCCTCGACGCCGTCCGTGTCGATGAACACGAAGATCATCTGGACCGCGAAGCCCACGTCCATGCCCCAGGGGTCGTCGAGGTTGCTGTTCAGCGTGACGTCGACGTTCACCTTCTTCCCCTTCTCCTTCAGGGAGAGCTCGGTGAGGTCGAACGACCCGCGTAGGTAGACGGCGTCGGTCGGATAGACGTACCCGCCCGGGCCGTTGTCGTCGCCGGTGGGATCCGACAACGTGACGTCCCCGGCGAGCGTGGGCCCGGCCACCAGCATTGCGGCGACCAGAGCCAGAAGAACGTGCTTCCCCATCATCACTGCACCTCCTCGAGTGGATGACACCGGACGGGCGCCCCGTTCTGTCCGCGAGCGCCTCATCCCTTGACGGCTCCTGCCGTGAGGCCGGATACCAGGTACTTCTGCAGAAACAGGAACAGCAGGACGACCGGAATCGAGACGATGATCGAACCGGCCGCGAAGTAGCCCCACTGCTGCGAGTAGCCCCCCACGAAGAAGCGGAGGCCGACCGGGGCCGTGTACATGAGCTCCTCGTCCATGAAGGTGGCGGCGAGGATGAACTCGTTCCACCCGGTCATGAACGAGAAGAGGGCGGTCACGGCCACGGCGGGCTTCGCCAGCGGCAGGATGATCCGCGTGAAGATCTGTAGCGGCGTCGCCCCGTCGATGCGCGCCGACTCCTCGAGCTCCAGCGGGATCGTGTCGAAATAGCCCTTGAGCATCCAGACGCAGAAGGGAATCGACGTCGTCGCGTAGACGAGGATGAGTCCGATCCAGGTGGACCCGAGACCGAGCCACTGGACGACGATGATGTAGAGCGGGATGAGCATCAGCGTGCCCGGGAACATCTGCGACACGAGGAAGGACATCAGGCCGGTCCGCCGCCCGGGAAACCGGAAGCGCGAGAAGGCGTAGCCGGCGGTGGTGGCCAGGAACACCCCCGCGATCGTGGTCGCTCCGGCGACCACGGCGCTGTTCAGGACCCAGCGTCCGAAGGGCTGCTCGGTCATCACCGACCTGAAGTTGTCCCAGGAGAACTGCTCCGGCCACGGCAGGATCGCCCGCAACCGATCCAGCACCGTCGGGTTCGAAGGCACCTCGGCGATCGCGAGGCTCTGCTCGCCGGACAACGCGATGCAGAAGACCCAGAGGATCGGATAGAGGGTCAGGATGGTGAAGACGATCAGGAAGATCTGGATCGGGAGCTGGGATACCCGCTCCGACGACTTGATGCTCATATGCCCTCCGTCGCCCGGGTGACCCGGTTCTGCCAGACGCCGTAGACCAGCAGGATGAGGAAGATCACCGTCGAGTACGCCGCGGCGTAGCCGTAGCGGTACTGCTCGAAGGCGATCTTGTAGGCCTCCGTGATGAGGATCTCCGTGGAGCCGCCGGGCTGACCCTCCGAGACCAGGTAGATGATGTTGAACATGTTGAACGTCCACACCACCGAGAGGATCACCGCGGGCACGAGGGCCGGCTTGATGGAGGGCAACGTGATGAATCGGAACTGCTGCAGCTTGCCGGCGCCGTCGACTCGCGCCGCCTCGTACAGGTCCGAGGGGATCGACTGGAGAGCGCCGAGGGAGATCACCATCATGAACGGGAAGCTGAGCCAGCCGTTGGTCGACAGGACGGTGATGAAGGCGCGGAAGGGCGTGTCGAACCAGGAGATGGCGCTGCCTCCGAACATCTGGATCACCTGGTTGATCACTCCGAACTGGGAGTGGAACATCCCCTTCCAGATGAGGGCCGTGATGTAGTTCGGCATCGCCCACGGCAGGATCAGGAGCACCCGGTAGATGGGGCGCAGCGCCAACCCCTTGGCGTTGAGGATCAAGGCCAGGAGAAGCCCGACCGACACGCCGACCGCCACGTTCGTGACCGTCCAGATGATGGTAAAGCCGAGGGTCCAGTAGAAGTTCTGGTAGTTGGGCGTCGTCCCCAGCTCCGTCTCCCGGTACACCTCGAAGTCGGTGAGGATCGTCTTGTAGTTCTCGAACCCCACCCAGATCTCGGAGAGCGGTTGATCCGTGTTGTAGATGCTCTGGTTGGTGAAGGAGAGCGTGATGCCGTAGAAGAAGGGGAAGAAGACCAGCAGCAGCATCGTGGCCATCGCCGGGGTGACGTAGCCGTAGGCGAGGTGGTGGCGCACGACGATCTCCGCCAACCGGTCCGCGCTGCCGAGACCCACGAAACCCAGGAGCATCAGTGCGCCGACACCCAGAACCATGAGCAGCTTGCGGCGGGAGGCCAGAGCCGTGTCGATGGCGGCCTCGAGGCGAACCGGGTCCAGACCGCCGCTGCCGTGCAGACCCACCGGCTGGCCGAACCGATCGATGTCCCAGTCGGTCGGGTCGACGTCCGCAGCCGGCACGCCAACCTCCACGAGCACCGAGGAGACTCTCTCCACCTCCTGCGCCAGCCTCTCTCCGACGACGCCCTCCGCCGCCCTCCGACCGTCCCGGATCGCTCCCCCGCTGTAGACGCCGTAGGCGAACAGGGTCGCCACCAGGAGCACGAGGGACGCGACGAGCAGGGCGAACGGCCGGTCGGCCCCGAGACGGCCGAGCCCAAGCAGGAGGAGGACGGGGACCCCGACGAACGCCAGGGCGCCCAGCAGGCTCGGCCGCAGGGCCCGCAGGGCCGGCGGCTCCGCCTCGAGGAGGACGGCGCCAGCCACCGTGCCGACCGCATCCACAACCGGAGCCGCGAGGGCCAGGCGGTCCGCGTCGAGCGTCTGGACGTCGATCTCCTCCTTCCAGGCACGCGCCTCTCCGGCGTTGCTCTCGAGGTTGGCCCGGAGGCTCTGCCCCAGGTCGTAGAACGGCTTCTCCTCGCGGGTCATCTTGCGCGGCGCCGCCTGGTCGCCGCTGTCCTCCGGGGCGGTGGAGGCCATCATCCGGATGCCACCGAAGCGCACGACGCGGATCGGCCCCACCTCGGGGTTGGCCTCGTCGTAGGCCACCATCGCCGCCTGGGTCTCCTGACCCTCCAGGCCGACCGCCTCCACCGTCGCGCGGACCGCGCCGAGGCTGATGACCGAGGCGCGGCTGCCCGCGTCCCGCACCATCTCCTCGAGGGCGGAGACCTGCATCCACCAACCGAGACCCACGGCGAGGAGCAGTCCGGCCAGCAGGCCGATCACGACCCGACGGAGGGTCACACTCTGAAGCCTCACGGGGACCTTCACGGGGATCTCCTCTGGCCTTGGGTGATCGGTCGCACGATTCCGGATCTCGGCTCGACCTAGCGGCGCAGCGCCGCGATCCGCTCCACGACCTCCGCCTGAGCGTTCGCCAGCGCGGCCTGGGGGCTCGCGGTCTTCTTCACGATGACGTTCATCGCCGTGGTCGCCGGCGACCAGACCATGGTCATCTCGGGTACGTTGGGCATCGGGATCGCCACCTCGACCTGCCGGCGGAAGGCCTGCAGGACCTCGTCCCGGGCCACGGCGGGGTCTTCGTAGACCGCGGCGTTCGCCGGGGTCTGGCGCCCCTCGAGCGCCAGCACCCTCACGGCCTCCAGGGACGTCAGATAGGTGGCGAAGTCATAGGCCTCGTCCGGATGCGCGCTCGGGCCCGACACGTAGACCCCTTCGACGGTCATCCAGGGCCGCATCGGCGCGTCGCCCGCCTCCGCGATCGTGGGCAACGGCGCCAGGGCATAGTCGACGTCGGAGGAGATCTCCCCCAGGAACCAGGGACCCGAGAAGGTCATCGCCGCCTTGCCGTCGTTGAACAGCGAGGTGATGAGAGCCGTGGAGGGCTCGGCCGGCAGGATCCTGTCCTGCTCGAACCACTTCATCACGGTCTCGACGGCCTTCACGTTCGCCGGACTGTTCATCGTCGGCCTGCCCGCGGAGTCGAAGACGCCGCCGCCGAATGCGTTCATCAGAGCGGCGTGGTAGTAGAAGTCGTTGTAGGCATAGGCCAGGCCGAACTTCCCCACCGCCTGATCCGTGAGCTTCTTGGCCATCGCCACCATCTCCGTCGAGCTCGCGGGCGGGGAGCTCACCAGCGCCTTGTTGTAGATGAGCGTGATGACCTTGTAGTTCAGCGGTAGGCCATAGACGGTGTCCTGGTAGGTCATCGCCTCCATCGTGCTCGGCAGGAAGCGGTCCTTCATCGCGTCCTCCAGGTAGAAGTCGATGGGGGCGATCGTGTTGCCGGCCTCGACCCAGCCGCCGAGACGGTCCTGGGCGTAGATGAAGAGGTCGGGCCCCTTGCCGCGCGGCACCGCGGCCGTGATCTTGTCCGCATAGGCGTCGTAGGGCACCGCGAGAGAGGAGACCTTGACCGCCCCCTTGGTCGACCGGTTGTAGGCGGCCACCACCTTCTCGAAGGCGGCCTTCTCGGCTCCGCGGTAGGCGTGCCAGACCACGAGCTCGACCTGGGCCGCGGCGGGTGCGGCGACCA
>CAJQNK010000209.1 GCA_905479655.1 uncultured bacterium
CGGAGCTCGCCTTCGGCCTGTCGCCCAGCCCCGGAGGGGCGGACGACCCGGCCAGCGTCGCCGAGCCCGTGGTGGTCCTCGAGCGGTACCCGCTGCGCGGACGGATCGACCTGGTCGAGGAGGAGGCGCCCGCGACGGCGCCCGCGACGGCGCCCCGGACGGAGCCCGAGACGGCGGCCGCGCCGGAGGAGGCCGGAGAGGGCGGGGCCGCCGGCGCCTCCGTGCGCGTCACCGACCACAAGACGGGCAGGGCGGTGGCCGACACCGAGCTGGTGGTGGGGGGCGGGGAGACCCTCCAGCCCGTGCTCTACGCCCTGGCGGCCGAGGGGATCCTGGGGCGCCCCGTGCGGTCCGGGAGACTCTTCTTCTGCACCCGCAAGGGGCACTACCAGGCGGAGCCGGCCGTGCCGCTCGACGGTCGCGCCCGCAAGGACGCGCAACGGGTCCTCGACACGGTGGACGCCTGGATGTCGCGCGCCTTCCTGCCCGCCGCCCCGCGCGAGGACGCCTGCCGGACCTGCGACTACCGGACGGTGTGCGGCCCCCACGAGGAGCGTCGCACGGCGCGCAAGAGACGCGAGCAACTCCTGGAGCTCGAGCAGCTGCGGAGGATGCGATGAGCCGGGAACGGGACGGGGACGCGGGTCCGATGGGAGATCTCCTGCCTTTCGACCGCGAGCCCTCCCGGCAGGGGCGAGCCGAGATCGAGACCTCGGACGACGCGGCTCGACGCCGCATCCTCGAGAACCTGGACGAGAGCCAGATCGTCGAGGCCGCGGCCGGCACCGGCAAGACGACCCAGCTCGTGGGGCGCCTGGTGGCCGTGCTGGCCAGCGGTCGCACCACCGTGGACCGCATCGTGGCGGTCACCTTCACGCGCAAGGCCGCGGGCGAGCTGGCGCTGCGTCTGCGCCAGGAGCTGGACCGCGAGCGCCAGCAGGCGACCGACCCGCAGGTCCGGCGTCGGCACGAGGAGGCGATCGCCCATCTCGAGGAGGCGAAGATCGGCACGATCCACTCGTTCTGCGCGGACCTCCTGCGTCAGAGGCCCCTGGAGGCCGGCATCGATCCGGGCTTCCGGGAGCTCGACGAGGAGCAGGCCCGGGAGCTCCACGCCCGGGTCTTCCGCGGGTGGGTGGAGCGGCGGCTGGACGAGATGCCCCCCGGTCTGCGCAGGGCCCTGTCCCGGCTGGCGGTCCGCGCCTCCGGTCCCGACCGCACGCCCCTGGACGACCTCCAGGAGGCGGCCTGGACGCTGGTCGACTGGCGCGACCACCCGGCGGCCTGGAGACGCCCCGAGGGGTTCGACCGGGCGGCGGAGATCCCACGCCTCGTGGGGAGGGTGAGGGAGGTCGCGGCGCGCGCGCGCCTCTGCCCGGACCGCCGCGACTACCTGCGTCGTGCGCTGGAGCCGGCCATCGAGGTGGACGACTGGATCCGCAGCTCGACGGAGGCCACGGGCCGGCCCGTGGGCGAGCTGGACCAGGATGCTCTCGAGGCCCGGCTGGCCGGGCTCCTGCCGAGGGCGATGGGCGGCCGCCAGGCCCGTTGGAAGGGCCGCGGGAAGCGGTACGCCGACGGCGTGCCCCGCGAGGAGATGGCGGCGGAGCGGGACGCCCTCCTGGCTGAGCTCGAGAGCTTCCAGGCGCTCGCGGACGCCGACCTCGCCGCCGCGTTGAAGACCGAGCTCGACGAGGTCACCCGGGCCTACGAGGAGGCCAAGGCGGACGAGGGCTGTCTCGACTTTCTCGACCTGCTGCTCCTGGCGAGGAACCTGGTGCGGGACCGGCGGGACGTGCGAAGTCTCTGCCAGGAGCGCTTCACCCACGTCTTCGTCGACGAGTTCCAGGACACGGACCCGGTGCAGGCCGAGATCCTCGTCCTCCTGTCGGCCGACGACCCGGCGGAGGACGACTGGCGCCGGGTGCGCCCGGTGCCCGGGAAGCTCTTCCTGGTGGGCGACCCGAAGCAGTCGATCTACCGCTTCCGGCGCGCCGACGTCGTTCTCTACCGCGACATCGCCCGCGGCCTCGGCGAGAAAGGGGTGGCGCGTCTCGTGCTCAACCGCAGCTTCCGCTCCGTGCGTCCGATTCAGGAGGCGGTCAACGCGGCCTTCGAGCCGGTCATGGACGGCGACGAGCGCGCGGGTCAGCCGGAGTACGTGCCGCTCGGCCCCCATCGGGAGGCCCCGGAGGGTCAGCCGTCGGTGGTCGTCCTGCCCGTGCCCCGGCCCTACGGCTTCCGCGACCAGGTGACGGGCCGGGCCGTGGACGAGAGCCTGCCGGAGGCCGTGGGCGCGTTCGTGCGCTGGCTGGTGGAGGAGAGCGGCTGGAGGGTGGAGGACGAGAGCCGACGTCGCGTGCCGGTGGCGCCGCGACACGTCTGCCTGCTCTTTCGGCGCTTCGTCACCTGGGGCCGGGACGTGACGGTGCCCTATGTCCGGGCCCTGGAGTCCAGGGGGGTGCCCCACGTGCTGATCGGCGGCCGCTCGCTGCACCAGCGCGAGGAGGTGGAGACGGTCCGGATGGCGCTCACCGCCATCGAGTGGCCGGACGACGAGCTGGCGGTCTTCGCCACCCTGAAGCGCGGGCTCTTCGGTGTCCCCGACGACCTGCTGCTGCGCTACCGGGAGGCCGCCGGAACCCTCAACCCCTTCCGTCGCCCGCCGGACGACCTGGCGGACGACCTGCTGCCCGTGGCCGAGGTGCTGGAGACGATCGTCCGGCTGCACCGCCGGCGCAACCGGCGGCCCATCGCGGCCACCCTCCACGAGCTCCTGCGCGAGACGAGGGCCCACGCGGCCTTCGCCCTGCGCCCGGCTGGCCAGCAGGCGCTGGCGAACGTCCAGCATGTCTCGGACCTGGCGCGTCGCTTCGAGTTGCGCGGCGGCCTCTCGTTCCGAGGCTTCGTCGAGTGGCTGACCGAGCTCGCGGAGAGGCCGGACGCCCGCCAGTCGCCGGTGGTGGAGGAGGCCGCGGAGGGGGTCCGCCTCATGACGGTCCACTCGGCCAAGGGCCTCGAGTTCCCGGTGGTGCTCCTCGTCGACCCGACCTGCCAGGTCACCCCGAGGCAGCCGGGCCGGACCGTGGACACGGAGGCGGGTCTCGCGGCCTTCCGTCTGCTGGGCTGGTCGCCGGTCGAGCTCACCGAGCGGGCGGACCTGGAGCAGGACCGGGAGCGGGCCGAGGCCCAGCGGGTCGCGTACGTGGCGGCCACGCGGGCGAGGGACCTCCTGGTGGTCCCCGGCGTGGGCACCGCGCCCCTCGAGGGATGGGCGGGGGTCCTGCAACCCGCCGTGATGCCGCCGCGCGAGCGCTGGCGAGGGGCCGGTCCGGCCCCCGGCTGCCCCGCCTTCGGCCGCGATACCGTGCTCTTCCTCGACGACGAGGTGGAGCGGACGGGGAGCACCGTGGCGCCGGGGACTCACCGCCCGGCGGCCGGCGCGCACGAGGTCGTGTGGTGGGCCCCCTCGGCCCTCGACCTCCAGGTGGAGGAGCGCTTCGGCCTGCGTCAGCAGCAGCTCCTGGCCGAGGACCCGGGGCGCGAGCGGGTGGAGGAGCGCCTGGATCACCATCGCGCGTGGCGGGCTCGTCACCTGGCCGCGGTCGAGAGGGGGGCGGTGCCGTCGGTGCGGGTGCGTCCCGTGACCGCGTTGGAGGAGGGGCCGCCGGGCCCCGGCGAGGGCACGTCGCCGGCGCCGATCCTCCTGGAACGAACCGGCGCGCCCGAGCGCTCGTCGGCCGGGACTCGCTTCGGCACCCTGGTCCACACGGTGTTGCGCGACGTCGCGCTCGACGCCGATGGAGCCGCGGTGCGCCGTCTCGTCGATCTCGAGGCCCGCGTGCTCGGCTCGCCGCCGGAGGAAGCCGGGGATGCGGCGGCCGCCGTCGCTGCCGTCCTGGCGCACCCGCGGTTGCGCGCCGCCGCCGCGGCGGCGGCCGTGCGGCGGGAGCTGCCGTTCATCCTGCCGCTGGCCGACGGATCCCTGGTGGAAGGTACGATCGACCTGGCGTTCCGAAACTCCGACGGCCTCTGGTGCGTCATCGATTTCAAGACCGACCTCGACGTCGGGCCGCTCGAGGAGTACCGTCGCCAGCTCGGCTGGTATCTCCACGCGCTCCAGGCCCTGACCGGCGAGACGGCGGAGGGCGTCCTCCTGGGCGTCTAGACTAGAAGACCTTCGTTCCCGACCCGGCCCCGAGACCATGCGACCCCCGACCCTGGACCGTCTGATTCTGCTCCCCCGCGAGCAGGCCGTGCAGCGTTGGTTCGACGGCCGCAACTACGGCTTCCTGCGGCTGGCGATGGCCGTGCTGACACCGGCCTCGCTGGTCGGCCTGATCGTCGGGCTCACCTCGGGAGCGTGGCTGGGCGCCGCCCTCTGGGGAATCGACGCCGTGGTCCTGGTCGGGTTCTATCTCGCGCGGCGCACCCGCTTCTTCGAGACGTCCTTCCGCCAGCTCCTGATCGTCTTCGTGCTCCTCCAGCTCGTCATCTTCGCCATCCTGGGCGAGCCCGAGCCGCTCTACGCGATGATCGGCTACCTGACGCCGCTGGTCCTCCTGGGACTCCGGGTGCGCTGGACGGAGCACGCGGCCGTCCTCGTCGTCTCCTGGGGCGTCGCCGGCTGGCAGCTGTTCCGCGAGGGCATGCCGGAGGAGCTCGCCGCCCGGTTCGGCATGACCGGCTCGGTCGTCGTCTGGGGTCTGGCCCTTTTCTGGGCGGCGGTGGTGATCCGACGCCGCCGAGCCGCGAGCTTCGTGGACGACTGGCAGCGGGTCCGGTCCTCCGAGCAGGAGCGCTCACGGATGCGCGACGAGCTCTCGGACGCCCGTCAGGCGCAGCTCAGCATGCTGCCCAGGGAGGTCCCGGAGCTGGGTTGGATCGAGCTGGCGGCCGTCTCGATCCCGGCGACCGAGGTCGGAGGCGACTACTACGACCATGTCGTCCTGAACGAGGACTCCGTCGCCCTCGTGGCTGGCGACGTGGCCGGTCACGGCATGGCGAGCGGCCTCGTTCTCGCGGCGGTGAGGGGAGGCCTCCATCTGTTGCGTGAAGAGCTCGGCGACCCGGTCGCTTCCCTGATCCGGCTGGACCGCATGGTGCGCGAGGTGGCCTCGAGCCGCATGTTCGTGACCCTGCAGATCGCTGTGGTCGAGCGCTCGCCGGCCCGCGTCCGGGTGGCCAACGCCGGCCATCCGGTGGTCCTCAAGCTCCGTGCGTCCGACGGCGTGGTGGAGGAGCTGGGGAGTGGCGCCACCCCCCTGGGCGTGCGCCTGGAGTCCGACCTCGAGGAGGCCATCTCGCCGCTGGAATCCGGCGACGTGCTGCTGCTGTACTCGGACGGGGCCATCGAGCTCGGCGACGACCGCGGCGAGCCCTTCGGCACGGAGGGTCTGGTGAAGGCGTTGCAACGCGCCGGCCGCAACACCGCGACCCGCCAGATCCGGGACTCCATCCTCGACTCCCTGAACTTCTTCAAGGGCGACGCGGCCCTGCAGGACGACCTGACCCTGCTGGTCGCCCGGATCGTCTGAGGAGAAGGCGTCCAGGCCCGGGGGGAACCAACCCCCCCCGGACCGGGTCCGAGACCGGGAAGGGAGAGCCCATTGAGCCACACCCCCGACCTGCTGCACCTGGAGCCGCAGACCCAGATCGACCGCGACCTCATCGCCGATCTCCTCGAGATCGCCTTCATGGGGCGCGAGATCGGCGAGCGACTCGATCGCGCCCTGGCGCCTCGGTCGCCCAGCGGGGGCTGGTGTCGCGAGTTCTTCGCCGACGACCTGTTCCTCGCCGAGCTCGTCGCCCACGGCTTCACCCTGGTGAGCGGCGGCAAGGAGTACCGGGTCAACCGCCCGGCGCTGGTGCGCGCCCTCTCCGATCCCCCGTCCACCGTCGAGGGTGTGCGCTTCCGCCAGGAGATCCTGCGCGAGCTGGACGGGAGCGACGACCTGCGAGGGAAGGCGAACGCCCTGTATCGTGATCTCGCTGGCCTCGCCGGTCTCCTCCGTCTTCCGGGGCAGCAGGCGCGCATCGACCTCAACGCCTTCCGTCTCGAGGTCCTCAAGCAGGCGAAGAGCGTCGTCGACCGCATGGCCGCCGACTTCAGCGACGCCACCTCGGGCCTGCGTCGCCTCCACGACTGGGCCTGCGAGCTGCGCGAGACCGACGAGTGGAAAGAGCTCGAGTCCCTCTTGGACTACGAGGGGCATCTCGCCAGCCTCCGTTTCGACATCCGGATCGGCGCCACCGGCCGCATCACCGGCCTGGAGCTCCTCGGCCTGGCCGAGAACCGCACCAACCGGTTCTACGAGCCTCCCTGGCGGCGACTGAAGCGACGGGTCGCCTTCCTCTTCCGCGGCTACACCTGGGACGCCAACCGGGTCGTCAGCCGGCTCGTCGAGCAGGTCTTCACCCGCATCGCCCCGCGGCTGACGATGGTCCTGGAGCTCGTCGGCCACCTGGAGTTCTACCTCGCCGCCTTCGAGCTGCGGGAGAAGGCCCGGTCCGTCGGCCTCGAGATGTCGCTGCCGGTCGTCGAGGCGAGCGGCGACCTGGTGCTGCGCGGTCTCTTCAACCCCCTCCTCCTGCGCCAGGGCGTGCCCGTCGCCTGCGAGCTGGAACCGTTCTCCGAGGCCTCCGTCACCGTGGTCACGGGCCCGAACTCCGGCGGCAAGACCCGCCTGCTCCAGGGCCTGGCCCTCGCCCAGCTCCTGGGCCAGTCGGGACTCTTCGTCCCCGCCGCCGAGGCCCGGCTCCGCGTCGTGCCGGGCCTCTTCGTCTCCCTCATCCAGCGCGAATCCGTCGATCAGGACGAGGGCCGCCTCGGCCGCGAGCTGCTGCGGATCCGAGCCATCCTCGACGCCCTCGAGCCCGGCGGCATGGTCGTCTTCGACGAGCTGTGCTCCGGCACCAACCCCTCCGAGGGGATCGAGGTCTTCGGGGTCGTGCTGCGACTCCTGGAGAAGATGGCGCCCGTGGGTTTCATCTGCACCCACTTCCTCGACTACGCCCGGGAGCTAGAGGCCGAGCGTCCCGTCGCCGGGATGCGGTTCCTGCAGGTGGAGGTCGACCAGCGCGAGCGCTCGACCTACCAGTTTGTCGGTGGCGTGGCGGAGACCTCGCTCGCGGCGTCCATCGCGAGGAGGCTGGGCGTCACCTTCGAGGAGATGTCGGAGGCCATCGATCGAAGGTTGCTCTCCACCGAATTGCAGGAGGGCAACCCGGGAGATGCCGGCTCTCGGGAGACATCGCCAGGGGACACTCAAGGCCCGCGGGATCGACATTCCGCGGGTTGACGGGGCGGCCGCGCGAGGTGGAGAGCTCGTGCGGGCCGGCGAGGAACCACCCGGGTCTGGGTCGAGGGCTCCGTGGGACGGTCTGGTGACCGAGCCGAAGACCTTCCACCACGGCGACACATCGGTAGGCTCAGAGCCGAATGCTCTGCCGGAAGGGTGGATCACACGAGTCGCGAGCGCCCGGTGATCCGGGAGTTGGTCGAGATTTCGGAGGTGCCGACCCACGCTCGACGAAGGTCATGGAGTCATCATCTGCGCCTGGGTACCTTCCTCCAGCCTCCGTCGGCGACTTGCTCGAACGACTCCCCTCCGTTGGGGTGCACAGTCGTCGGCGGGGGCTCTTCGGGCCAGGGGTTCCCGGATCGGATCGAGGCGGATCGAGGAGTCGGATCGAGGTGTCCAGGCGGCTTCGAGGTGTCGGCGGCTTGCGGCTTCGAGGTGTCAAGCGCCTCGGGGAGAGATGTCCGGCGGCGCTCGGGGAGCGGTTCTCGAGGTCCCCTCGGACTCGCTTGGCGCCAGATGAGAGCCCTCGATGGGTTGCCTTCGAAGGCTCCGGGGACCTGAATCGACGATTCGGAGGGCTCTTCCTCATGAGCTTCCCGAGCCCCACGCGCACCTCGACCGGGAACGACCCCGTGTCGAGTGTCGCTCGGTGCCTCTCGGGGCGGGAAGGCCTCAGAGATCGGGGCCGCGGGCGGGGTTGCCTGCTCTCCCGCGCCGGAACGGCTTCGGCCGGGGGAAGGAGTGGGCCGGGAAGTTCGCCTTGCGGCCGGCGAGGAGATCCGCGGCGGCGTCTCGGTAGGCGTCTGCGAACCTGCGGTAGCCCTTCTCCAACGCGACGCGGACGGTGGCGTCGACGGCGTGGAAGCGGGGCCTCGGCGTCGGGCGGAAGCTCGCTGGCTGGTCGTGGGGGTCAGCTCGGAGGATCTTCCTGACGCCGAGGCATCGTTTGCCGGTCCTGTGCCGAAGGGCGTGACCCTCGGCCTCGCACTCGCGGGCGAGCTCGGTGGCGAGCCGCTGGCGTTCGACCTTGGGGAGATGCCTCCAGGGCGGCAGCGGACCGAGCCCGAACTCCGTGTCCACGGCGTGCATGGTGCGGTCGATCCGTTGGGCCTCTCCCCGCCGCCGAAGCCGCCGCCGGTGCTCGTACTCCGCAGTGCGGTCGAACCACTTGCCGCGGACCATGCCGCCGGCGAGGAGCTGTGGGATCGAGCTCGGACCCGGCCAGTCCTCGGGACGGCGCACGAGGTTCTCGTGGCCCACGCCCTGGCCGATCAGGTACTTCAGCCGAGCGATCTGGGCCTCGGGCTCGTCGCTGACGATGACCGAGTGGTAGCGGTCGGCCCACATCGAGCCTCGCCAGCCGTGGAGACGGCCGATCTCCTTCGACAGGTTGCACTCGACGAAGCCCATGAACCGGGCCAGGGCCTCGGCGTCTTCGGGAAGTAGGAGTCCGTGGAAGTGGTTCGAGAGCGCCTTGAAGGCCACGATCTCCACCTCGGAGTGGTCCAGGGCCCGGCCGAGGACGCCGTAGAAGATCTCGTTGAGCTCGGGCGACGGACGCAGCAGGTACCGGCCCTGGATCGTCCGGCAGGTCACCTCGACGAGGGAGCCCGG
>CAJQNK010000210.1 GCA_905479655.1 uncultured bacterium
GCTGCCATGCCGGACCCTCCGTCGATCGGAGGATCCTGGCACGGCCACGACCCCGAACCGGGGTCGTAGTACTGGGTGTCGCCTTAGCTCAATTCTCGGGCGTCGCGCTACACCGTACACGCCGCCATGCCTCCCACAGGACGTCACCCCTGTGGACGTGGTCGTACAGGGCATGGAAGCGCCTGCCCGGGGACCGCTTGGCCGCGGCCCACAGTCGCCGTTGCAGGTGGCGCACTTGCTCGCGCGGCCTACGGCCGCCGGGGTCGTTAGGTCCGGTCTTGCCGGCCATTCCCTCGCACGTGCCCGCTCCGACGACACTGCCACCCCAGGGACCCTTCCCTCCCGCGGCGTTGTTCGTCACCGCGATCGACGGGACTACGATCCCCTCGGACTCCCGCTCGACACGCCCCGATTTCGCCTTCGGCTTATACGGGCGCGCGCGCCGCGACGACGGCCGCCGAGACGGGCCTCTCGTGTTCCGTGCGTCGCCTTCTCCACGTGCTGCGCCCCCTACCCCGCCGGGACCCCACGCGGGCTCCGGTGCCCCCGCGCCGGACATGGCCTTCGCCGTGACATGAGCGGCTCGGCTCCCGGATTGTGAATCTGTCGAGGCTGCAGGCTTCACTTCATGTTGCGGCCCGTGGATTCGCTCCCCGCCTACCGGCTCTCGCCGGCCTACGGGCTTTCGACGCCCCGCTCGGACCGAGGGATCTCTCCCAGCGGCCTGGGGCCTGCTACTCGGCGCACCGGTGCTTACCGAGGCGGGACTCGCACCCGCTGAAGACGCACAGCATGCGGACGACCGTTCCTGCTGACACCGACGATCCGCTTCACGACGCACCATGGACTCATAGTAACGGCAACCTTTACTATGGGCAAGCATGCTATCCATGCGAACGGCGGGCTTCAACAAGTCCCCCAGGATGGCACACCAACCCTCTCTCCCTGCACCGCCTGCCTGTACTGCTTCTCGTGCCGCCGACGGTCGTCATGGGCTCGCGGCCTCCGTCCGCGCCTGCTGCAACGACTTTAGCGAGCGGCCGAGCTTGTCCTTCCAACCCCGTCGTCCGTTGGCGCTGCCGCCGACCAGCACGCCGGCGGCGGTGGACGGCGAGGCGAAGCGGAAGTCCTGTGTGAAGACCAGATCGCTTCCCTCGGCGACCAGCACGCCGCGCTCCTGGAGCTGCTTACGCAGATCCCTGAGGTAGTCGTGGATCGACGCCACCTCGTTGCTGCGTGCGCGGGAGCCCTTCAGCACCACGAAGCCGTCCGCCACCTCCCGGCCCCGCACCTCCGCGCCCCGCTCGCGCAGGATCAGGTCGGGCGACTCGCCTGCCAGGCCGGGCGTCGGCATGCGCGCCTGGCTGGAGGCGGCTTCGAAGGCGTCGATGCCGAGCAGCGGGAAGATCACGAGCATCTCCGCCAGGAACCACTCCGCGTCCGCCCGGTCCGGCTCCGACAGCGGCGGCGGGGCCGGCTGGGTACCGTTCTCCAGCTCCCATTGGTTGGCGTCGCGGGCCAGGCCAACGAGGCGTGCCTCCAGGTAACGCACGTGGGCCTTGTTCAGTCCCTCGTTGGAGCTGCTGAAGGCCACGAGGCGGGTCCAGAACTCCTTGCCCGCGACGTGCTGCCGGATCCGGTCGCGCAGCGCATCGGCTTCGCCGACGTACAGCCGCGGCGCACCGTCGTCGCTCGCTCCGGTGAGCACGTAGATGCCGGGCTGCGTCAGCTCCTCACGCGCGAGCGCCCGGTCGATCTGGGCCCGGCTGGCCACCACCGCCCGCCCGGTCCAGTTCGACTTCTCGACAATGCGCAGCCCCTCCGGCACACCGTCGGCGAGGAAGATCCGGATCGAGGTCGGGCGCGGCTCCCGGGTGCTCATGCCGCCACCTCCGGCTCCACCAGCCGCACCCGGCCGGTGAGGAGTTGCTGCATCATGCCTTGCTTGATCGCGCGGGTCTTGTCGCGGCGGCGCTCCAGCGCGGCGATCTCGGCGTCCATGTCGGAGAGGACGGTGGCGATGGCGGTTTGTTCCCTGGGGTCGGTCGGCAGGCCGATCTCCACGGCTCTCACGTCCGCTGAGTTCACCGAGTCGAAGGTGGATCCTCTGGAATGCCTCGCCCAGGAAGGCTCAAGATGGATCAAATAGTGATAAAGAAAGTCGTTGGGGAACCTCACGGCGCAGACTCCGCGACCAAGGCACACGTCGAAGTTCGACGGTTCGCGATGTCCGTGTTGCCCTGAATCAAAGGAAGTCCTAGTCCCTGCGAGTTATAGAACTCCGAACTCGGTGACTGGCCCATTTCGATCACCGCAATCTCCCCTAGAGAGGGAGCGCCGATGGACTTCGGGTCTTCTCGAACGACAGCACCCTCCTGGACGAGCGACGGGGTCGCTGCGTGAACGTCGCGATACGTCCGAAACCGAGGATCATGGGAGTCCTCCAGATCACTCAGCAACTTCGCACGCCAGTCGTCGTCGTCAACCGGGTCGAGGTAGTGAACTGAGTTGAATACGAGCAGAAGCTGCTTCGTCGATCCGGGGCGAATCGATCTGGAGAACGGATAGTAGAGCGCAGCAAGCATGTGGTTCACGACTGTGGCCCCTTGTTTCGGCTAACGCCTTGGCGATCAGCGGCCGGCCTAAGGCCGGTCCGCTGCATCGGCGTGTTGGGCGGCCCTGCTCTGAGCGGCGTAGCGGTCTTTCTGGTCGAACAGAGTCATGTCCTTGTACCCCTTGCGAATCCTCGCGCTGTGCCGCACCCCTGCCGGGAGGAAGTAGCTGTCGCCTCGACGGAGCGACCTCCGTTCACCCTCAACAGTGAGCTCCATTTCACCGTCCAGCACAACGCCCCATTGCGCTGCGTGGGAATGCTCAGGAACCTCGACATCACGCTGGAAGCTCATGAACAGGAGCTGCTGATCACCCGCCTGTACCAGGTGCGATTCCACTCCCTCCAGCCCGAGGTCTGCGGCTGGATGCCGCGCGATGATTTCCGGAAACGGCGTCACGGTTTCTCCCGTTCTGTCCTGCTGGTCAAAGTGCGTTGCCTCCCACTCTCATGCTCCGTCCGCCCAACGAAAAAGAGTCTTTCGGGAGTCCACGACGACGGACAATCGCGCGCAGACGCCCGAGATTCCTGAAAGACTCCGTTGGACGGAGCCGCGGGCGTCGGAGAGTTCGCTATGGAGTTTGGATCGCCCCTCGGTGCTCTCTT
>CAJQNK010000211.1 GCA_905479655.1 uncultured bacterium
CCACCTACCCAGGCTCGCCACCCATCCTCCCACCGAGCCCGCACCCGCCGACGGATGACTAGATCCGCCTCAGCGACCTCCAACCCACCCACCTGAGTCTCGCAAACCTCAGCGGAGCCAAGGACCAACAGCCTTCGACGCTATCTGCACCGGGCTCCTAGCCCGCGCGCGTCAGCAGGCCCACGACCGTCTCGATGGCCCGGGGATCGGTCACCAGCCCGAGATGGCTGACCCCGGGCAGGTCGATCTGCTCGGCCCCTTCCAGGTGGGCCGCCTCCCGCGGGTAGACCACCAGGTCGGGATCGGCCGCCACGGTGAAGATCGTGGCCTCCGGGGCACTCTCCGCGAAGGTCGGCAGGGCCCCCAGAAAGGGCGACCCCGGGGCCATCTGCAGGACCTCCGGACCGACGGGCAGACTGCGCGACACGGGCGTGCCCCGATGCGGCGTCCCCAACGTCACGACCCGCCGTACGCGGGAGGCCAGATCGGGCCGGAGCGCCACGAGCCGCCGGCAGACGAGCCCCCCCATGGAGTGGGCGACCAGATCGATGCGCTGGTCGGGAAAGCGAGCGACGGCCTCCTCCAGGACGGCCTCCAGCGCCGGCAGATAGCCGTCGATGGAGCGCCGCGGGCTGCCCAGGTAGACGGAGCGGGTCGGGCGCCCCCGGGCCTCCAGACGTCGGCGCAGGCCCGTGAGGGCCGTATGGTTCATGAGAAACCCGTGGACGCAGACGACCGGAGGCCCGGTCACCTCACGCGGCACCCGCCAGCCGGCATCGTGGCGTGCGGTCACCCGCCAGGTCAGCGAGCGCGCCACGCCCACCAGGGTCTCGAGGTAGTAGCGGACGGCGTCGCCGGGCCGGAGTGGCGCCAGCTTCCGGCCGATCCGGCGATGAAAGCGGACGTATCGGAGGTGGGCCGCGCCCAGCCAACCGAGGACGAACACGGCGGGGGCCAGCGCCAGGGTCAGGATGGTCGCCAGGCTTCCCCTCCTCATCCTCCCATCGTAGCGCCGTCCCCCGGGGCGCGCCAGGCGTCGCGGCGCTCGGGGTCCGGCTCGAGTCCGGCCGCCACCAGCCACCGGCCCAGCCCGTGGAGGAAGGCCGGCCGGTCCGCCAGGAGCGCCAGGTTGACCTGGAGCTCTCGCCGCCTGCCGTCGAGCTCCTCGACCACGAGCTCGAGCCCGTGGGTTCCGGGTCGCGGCGCGATGCCGCGGAAGGCGTGCCAGGGGATCCTCCGTGCCCGCAGAGCGTGGAGCGGACGCAGCGCGAGGCCTCCCGGTCCCACCTGCGCCAGTGGCCGACGGGTGGCGTGGGCGATCTTGACCAGGGTGCCCAGGAAGACGAGGCCGTAGAAGCCGGCGACCAGCGCGGCGGGCCCGAGAGGGCCGCTGGCGTCGCCCTGCGAGGCGCGGGCGACCAACAGCAGGACGACCAACCCCGCACCCCCGCCCAGGGCGGCCCGGCCACAAGCCCGCCGGACCCAGGGGTGGTACGCGTACTCCGCGCTCGCGGGCGCGGGCCCGACGCCCGAGGCTCCGGACGCCCCCGCGGAGCCGTCATCGGCGCCCGTCAGCGGAGATCCCGTCACGGGATCTCTCTTGCCGGAAATCCCATCACGGGAAATCTCGTCACGGGAGCTCTTCGGCGTTCCGCGCCTGCCGTCGCGCCTCCTCGAAGGCGAGGAGGGCCCGCTTGCGCTCCAGCCCCCAGCGATAGCCGCCGAGCGCCCCCTGGGCCGCAATCACCCGGTGGCACGGGACGAGGAACGCGACCCGGTTCGCCCCCACGGCGGCGCCCACGGCCCGCGACGCCGAAGGCCGCCCGATCGCCCGGGCGACGCGGCCGTAGGTCGTGAGCTGGCCGGCCGGGATGCGCAGGAGGGCCTTCCAGACCTGGACCTGGAAGTTGGTGCCGCGCACCAGGACGGAGATCGGTTCCGCGGCCGGCTCGGCGCCCAGGTCGAAGATCCTCTCGGCCAGCTCCCGCACCGCCGCGTCGTCCCGGCGATGGCTCGCCCCCGGCCACTCGCGCAGGAGCCTGGCCTCCTCGTCGGCGGCGGTCCCGCCCGCCGGGAAAGAGAGATGGACGACCCCGCGTGGGGTCGCCGCCAGAAAGACCTCGCCAAAGGGGCTCGCGGCGGCTCCGTGGAAGATCTCGAGGCCCTCGCCCGCGCGCTTGTACTCTCCCGGCGTCACCGCCTCGAGCGCGACGAAGTGGTCGTGGAGGCGCGAGGGGCCCGAGAGGCCCGCCTCCAGCGCCGCGTCCAGCACGCTGGCCGAGGCTTCGAGCCGCTGCTTGGCGTGCTCCACGGTGAGGAACTGCAGGAAGCGCTTGGGCGAGACGCCCACCTGGCGCCGAAACTGGCGCTGGAAGTGCCACGGGCTCGAACCGGCCACCCCGGCGACCTCCTCGAGGGAGGGCTGCCGCTCGCGGTGCGCCACCAGGTACCGGATCGCCCGCCCGATCGGGGCGTCCTCGGAAGTCACGGCGTCATCGTTCATGGTCGTCTCCCTCCTGAATCCGTTCGCGAGGACGAGCGTAGCGCCCGGGCAGCCGGTTCAACCACCCGGTTCTTGCTGCCGGAGTCCCGGCTCGTCGCCGTTCACCGACCGGGAGCGGCTATTCGTCGACCCGGGCCTTGATCACCACCGGCCCGCGGGAGATCCTGGGGCTCACAAGACGGAGGTGAGAGAATGACTGATTCGAATCTGAGAGACGATACTCCGAGGACGGCCCGGCTGGCGGTGGGAGCGCTGCTCGTCGGCCTCGGGCTGTTCCTGTTCCTGGACCGCACCGAGATCCTGCGCCTCGACTTCGTGGACCACTGGTGGCCCTTCATCGTCATGGCGGTGGGCGTGGCCCAACTCGTCAGCGGCGGGCCACGACGCAAGGCCCGCAGCGGGGTCCTGCTCATCCTGCTGAGCCTCTGGTTCCTGGTGGCCACCCACGGATGGTACGGCCTCGGCTGGCGCGAGAGCTGGCCGCTGGCGCTGATCGCGGTCGGCGGCAGCCAACTCCTGGTGCCTTCCCGGCGCAAGGGCGCGCTCTCCGGCCTGTTCCTGGTCGGCCTCGGCCTCGTCTTCCTGGCGGCGTTCCAGGGTTATCTCGGCATCACGATGGAGGGTGCGCTGCCGGTCGCGATGGTGGTCGGCGGCCTCCTGATCGTCTGGCGGGCGATCACGCCGCGGCGCGCCGCGGGGGGAGGAAGCCGTGGCTGAGCTCCGCATCGCGGTGGGCAAGCTCCTCTTCGGCCTGGCCGTGCTCTCGGCCGGCGTGGCGCTCGCGCTCGACGGCCTCGGCCTCGCCGACGCCGACGACCTGTTGATCTGGTGGCCGGCGTGGGTGGTCGCCTACGGTCTCGTGAAGCTGGGCGGAAAGGGCGGGCCGGAGAGGGTCGTCGGCGTCTTCGCGACCGCCCTCGGAGCCTGGATCCTGGCCTGGAACCTCGACTGGGTGCGGGTGGGGCCCTGGGACTTCGTCCTGCCGGCCTTCCTGCTCCTCCTGGGAGCCCTGCTCCTGACCGGCGGCCTGCGGCGTCGCAGGACCGGGGACGGCACGACGGTCAGCGGCTTCGCCCTACTTTCGGGAGTGGACCGCAAGAGCACGAGCGCCACGTTCCGCGGCGGCGAGGTGACCGCGGTCCTGGGCGGCCTGAGGGTCGACCTGACCGGCGCCCGACTGGCGCCCGAGGGGGCGGAGTTGCAGGTCACCGCGCTGTGGGGCGGCGTCGACCTCAAGGTGCCGAAGGACTGGCCCGTCGAGTCCCGCGTGATGCCGTTCCTGGGCGCGTTCGAGGACAACACCGCCCAGGGCCTGGTCGATCCCGCCTCGCCCACTCCGCGCCTGGTGATCCGCGGCAACGCCGTCATGGGCGGCATCGAGATCACCAACGGCGACGACGCCGGAGAGCGGCTCGAGGACGGGGAGGGCTGACCCCTCGTGCATCCCATCCTCGCCGATCGTCGCCTGCTGGGCGCCTACCTCGGCTCCTGGATCGCGATCGGCGCCCTGCTGGCCGGGCTCCTGGCCGCGGCGGGCCGGGCGACCGTCGCGGACGCGGGTCTGCTCCTGGTCCCCATGGCCGGCCTGGGCGCCTTCCTGTGTCTCGCCGTCTGGTACCCCGTCCGCGCCCAGCCACCGGGACGGACGCCGCTGGCCCGTTGGGTGCCGGTCCACATGGCGAGCGCGGCCGTCACCACCAGCTTCTGGCTCCTCGCGGGACTGGCCTGGGCCCGCGCCGTGGAGCGCTTCGGTGGTCGGGCGGGCCCGGCCGCCGTCTGGCGCGCCGAGCTCCCGCTCCTGGCCGTGACGGGAGGCCTGCTTTACCTTCTGGCCACGACCCTCCACGCCCTGCTGCTGGCCTTCGAGGAGGCGCGTCGCGCCGAACGCCGGGCGCTGCGCGCCCAGGTGCTGGCGCGGGAGGCCGAACTCCACGCCCTGAAGGCCCAGATCGATCCGCATTTCCTCTACAACTGCCTCAACTCGATCGCGGCGCTCGCCGGTCGGCAGCCCGCGGAGGCCCGGACCATGAGCACGAGGCTGGCCGGCTTCCTGCGCTCGTCCCTCGACCTGGGGCCGCGGACCGCGATCCCCCTGGCCCGGGAGCTCGAGCTCGCGACGACCTACCTGGAGATCGAGCGGGTGCGGTTCGGGGACCGGCTGGACCTGCGCCTCGAGATCGCCGAGGGCTGTAGCGAGACCCCGGTGCCGCCTCTGTTGCTGCAGCCGCTGCTCGAGAACGCCGTCAAGCACGGCGTCGCCCATCGCCTGGAGGGCGGGAGGATCACGATCGCCGCCCGCCGCCGGGGCGCCGAGCTGACGATCGAGATCACCAACCCGTGCGACGACGATCGGCCCACCAGCCGGCGAAAGGGGATCGGCCTGGCCAACGTCCGGGAGCGCCTGCGTCTCCTCCACGGCGCCGCCGGGCGTCTCGACACCGAGGAGCGCGGCGGGACCTTCCGGGCGACGGTCCGGATCCCGGCGGTGGCGGCCGGGCCGGAGGAGACGGCATGAGCGCGGAGCGCCCCGTGCGGGTCCTGGTGGTGGACGACGAGCCTCTGGCCCGCCAGCTCCTGCTCGACGACCTCGACGGCGTCGAGGGGGTCGAGGTCGTCGGCGAGGCGGGGAACGGCTTCGAGGCCGTCAAGGCGGTGGCGGAGCTCGACCCGGACCTGCTGCTGCTGGACGTCCAGATGCCCAAGCTCGACGGCTTCGAAGTCCTGGAGCTACTCGGTGACGAAGCACCCAGGGTGGTCTTCGTCACCGCCTACGACGAATATGCGCTGCGCGCCTTCGAAGTCCACGCGATCGACTACCTGCTGAAGCCGGTGGAGGAGGAGCGGTTGGTCGATTCGCTACATCGCGCCAGAGAGCAGCTGGAAATCCGCAGCGCGTCAGGCCAAGCCCAGGAACGGATCGACGCCCTGGCGCTGCGCCAGCACGCGCGCACGCTGGGCGGCGAGGAGGAGAGCCAGTTGATCGAGAGGATCCTGGTCCGCGACGGCTCGGACATCCACGTCGTCGCGGCGCAGGACCTGGACTACGTTGAGGCCCAAGACGATTACGTCCTCCTGGTTTCCGGGTCGACCAAGCTGCGCAAGGCCGAACGCATCTCCAGG
>CAJQNK010000212.1 GCA_905479655.1 uncultured bacterium
GCGAGCGAGAGCGCGCAATCTTCTTCGGAATCAAGGCGGGAATCCGCACTCGATTCGGTGAATCGGGGAGGATTCCCAACGAAGAGTCCGGAGGAGAGGGCCGCTCGTAGCGTGTCTCGCCTTTCACCACGGGCTGCTAGGAGTACCTCGGTGAACCCGTTCCGTTGACGGACCCAGTGCCCGGACCCCGACCCCGGGGCGGGCGTTCGGCTGCCCGGATTCACTCCGGCTGGGGCTCCTCGTCGAAAACTCCCGCGATGTCGAGCTCGACGCCCGGGAGGACCGGGGTCGTGAGAACGGCGCCCGCCGGGAGGAGCTCCGGCGCCCCGTACCCGCCTCCCGCCACGCGGTGAACCTCGACCGTCTCGGCGTCCAGGTCCACCAGCCACAGCTCGTCGACCCCGCTCTCCTCGTAGAGCCGGCGCTTGAGCACCCGGTCGATCCGGGCGGTGGAGGGCGAAAGGACTTCGATCACCAGGTCCGGCGGACCGTGGAGCGCCTTCTCGTGGACGATCGAGGCCCGCTCCTTCGAGACGAAGAGCAGGTCGGGCTGGACGACGTCGGTGGAGGAGAGGACGAGGTCGACTGGGGACAGGAGGACCTCGCCCCGCGAGGTCACGAGCCGATCGCTGACCAGGAGCGCGTACAAGCGGCCGATGACCCGCTGGTGGCGGACCCGCGGCGCGGGGGTCACGAAGCGCTCCCCGCCGATGATCTGCCAGCGCCGCCCGTCGTCGGGCAGGAGCAGGTACTCATCGTAGGTCCAGGGGCGGGTCGCGGGGCTCTCCGGCATGGCTGGCTCCATTCTACGACACGGTCCGTCGGTGGGAGGTGCTGGCCGCTCAACCGTCTCACCCGCCCACCGGACGGTCGAGCGCCCGGTACTGGATCGCCTCGGCGATCTGCGCGGTGGCGATCGACTCCTTCCCGGCCAGGTCGGCCAGCGTGCGCGCGACCTTCAGCACGCGGGTCATGGCGCGGGCCGACAGGCCGAGGCGCTCGAACGCCCGGTCCAGGAGCTTGCCGGCCTCCTCCTCCAGGCGGCAGTGGCGCTCGAGCTCGGTGGGGGAGAGGGCGGCATTGACGGGGAGGGGGGCGCCCTTCCCGAAGCGGGCGAGCTGGCGTTCGCGGGCGGCGAGCACGCGCGCTGCGACGGCCTCCGTGGCCTCGCCCGGCGGACCCTTGAGCTCGTCGAGGCGGACGGCCGGGACCTCGACGTGGAGGTCGATCCGGTCCAGCAGCGGGCCGGAGATGCGGGCGCGGTAGCGCTGGATCATGTTGGGGGTGCAGCGGCACTCGTGGCGCTCGTCGCCCAGGTGGCCGCAGGGGCAGGGGTTCATGGCGGCGAGGAGCGAGAAGCGGGCGGGGAAGCGGAGGCTGGCCTGGGCCCGGACGACGGTGACGAAGCCCTCCTCCAGGGGCTGACGCAGGGCCTCGAGGGCGTCGCGGCGGAACTCGGGCAGCTCGTCGAGGAAGAGGACTCCGGCGTGGGCCAGGCTGGCCTCGCCGGGGCGGGGGACGCTGCCGCCGCCGACGAGGCCGGGGGTCGAGGTGTCGGTGTGGGGGCTGCGGAAGGGGCGGGTCCGGATCAGGCCCGAGGGGGGGCGGGAACCGGCGAGGGAGTGGATCTTGGTGACGGCGACGGACTCGGCCAGGGAGAGGGGAGGAAGGAGGCCGGGGAGGCGCCGGGCGAGCATCGTCTTGCCGGAGCCCGGGGGGCCGACGAAGAGCAGGTTGTGGCCGCCGGCGGCGGCGACCTCCAGGGCGCGCTTGGCGGTCTCCTGCCCCCGCACCTCGGAGAGGTCGGGAGCCGCGGGCTCTCGCAGCACCTCGGCGGGGCGCGCCCTCGCCGGCTCGATCACGGTCCGAGCGGTCAGGTGCTCCACCGCCTCGGGCAACGACGCGACCGCGATGACCGGCACGGCGTCGAGCGCCGCGCCCTCGGCGGCGTTCTCGGCCGGCAGGAGGATCTCGGAGCTCTCCATCCTCCGTCCCAGGTCGGCGATGGCCAGTCCGCCGCGGATCGGCCGGATCCCGCCGTCCAGGCCCAGCTCGCCGCACAGGATGCGGCCGGCGAGATGCTCGCCGTCGATCTTCTCGTGGGCGGCGAGGAGGGCCAGCGCGATGGCGAGGTCGAGGTGGTTGCCCGCCTTGCGCAGGTCGGCCGGGGCCAGGTTGATGACGACGGCGCGGGCGGGCAGGTCGAAGCCGCAGTTCTTGACGGCGGCGCGCACCCGCTCCCGGCTCTCCCGGACGGCGGTGTCCGGCAGGCCCACGATCTGCATCTGGGGTAGGCCGAAGCGGACGTCGACCTCGATCTCGACGGGCAGGGCCTCGATGCCCCACGGGGTGGCGGCGGTGGCGCGGGCGAGCATTTCACCCGATATGGACGCGAACCGGCGCCGCGATCGCTCGCGAGCTTTCGGTTTCGTCGCCCGAGGAGTCGACGGAGAGCCGCAGAAGGGCCGCCGACCGGGCCGCCCGCGGACACCGGCTCTCCGCGTCGGGCCTTCGCGTCTTTGCGTCTTGGCGTGACCCTGTGGTCGCCCGCCGAACCTTCCTCGCGGGAAGGAGCGGCATCTCACGCGAAGACGCGAAGACGCGAAGCTGCCGACGGCCCCCCGGAGCGCACCCGCGGGGGGCCGTCGGCGGTGCGAGCTCCGGTTACGGCACGGTGACGACGCCGCTCTGCAGGCAGGTCGTCAGGTCCACGGCCTGGACGAGGGCGCCACAGGCGCCGGAGGGCAGGTTCGGCGACGCGGTGAAATCGCCGTTGCCGTCGACGGTGAGGATCCGCAGGAGGCCGGGGTCGGCGATGCCGATCTCGGTTCCGACGCACGGACCGCCGGGGAGGGCCGCCGAGCCGGACACCGTGCCGCGAATCAGGGCGACGCTCCCGGAGGGCGTGCCGTTCGCGATCTCCAGCGTGGCCGCCCCGGGGCACGAGCCGGTGAGGCTGAGGGAGGGGAAGTCACCGGCCGGGGCGCCGACGATCTCGTACTCCATCTGCCAGTTGACGCCCGTCACCCAGGGGGCCCAGCCGGTGTCGAAGTTCTGGGAGATGGAGACGGGGTCCTGGATGTCCGGGTCGGCATTCGTGGAGCTCCGCCAGGTCAGGGCGAAGCCGAAGCCGCCCAGGGGGTTGCTGGCCCGGATCAGCCAGTAGAGCTGCCCGGGCTCCACCACGGCCCCCGAGGACACCGTGCCGAAGGTCTGGAACACGAAGGCGCCGCCGCTATCGGGGACGCTCTGGGTCC
Source organism: uncultured bacterium (assembly GCA_905479655.1). Lineage (GTDB taxonomy): Bacteria > Acidobacteriota > Thermoanaerobaculia > Multivoradales > JAHEKO01 > CAJQNK01. The sequence continues at coordinate 3,258 of CAJQNK010000212.1, forward strand.
CGAGATACTGGGCCTGGCTGGTGTCCGGCGCGCCCCCGCCATCCGGGGCGATCCAGTACTCCTCGGTCTCGCCGCCGTCTGCGGTCCAGCGGATCTCCGTCACCCGGTAGGGCTCGGTGATGAGGTCCGTGCTGAAGGCGGTGGCCCAGTAGAAGGTGTCGTTCAGGCCCCAGTCGAGGGGCTCGGCGCCGCAGCAGTGGCTGTCGATGATCTGCTGTTGCGGAGTCTCCGGGCGCTCACTCGCAGAGATCGGAGAAGCGATCACCCGGGAGAGCGGTACGCCCGAGGCGTCGTGGATCACGACTCCGGTCCCGGCAGCCATCGCGAGGGCCGGAACGAGGAGGATCACGGCGAGGACGAGGGCGAGAGGGTTCGTGAAGCGGTTGGGGTGAGGCATCGAGGGTCCTCCGGGTCTTGCCGGGAGGGCCCACGCGGGTGGGCCTCCGGCGGGAGTGTGGCGGCGCTCCTCCCGATGTCGCGGGAGGAGCTTGGGCTGGGTCGCGGGTCCCTGGAATTCTAGCACCGATGGCCCCGTGGGAGGATCGGCTCTCCCGACGCGCGGAAGCCAGCTATCATCGACAGCGCACCTGCGAGCGACGGCGGTTCGACGCATCCTGGCGGGTGCCTCACGTGGAGGTGGATTCGCGATGGAGATGCGACTCGAGGCGCTGGCCGATCTGCTGGGCGGCGTACTGACCGATCCGGGTCGAGGAGACGATCGGGTGTCGGGGGTCCGCTCGCTGACCCAGGCGGGCCCGGATGAGCTGGCGTTCTACTGGGACTCCGCATTCTCGAACGACGCCGCGTCCAGCCGGGCCCTGTGTGTCGTCTCGAGCGAGCCGGTGCCGGGTCGGACCTGCCTCGTCGTGGAGGATCCGCAGCGGGCCATGCTGAAGTTCCTGGACTACGTCCACGCCGAGCTCAATCCGGAGCCGCCGTCGGGCATCGACGCCACCGCGGTGGTCGACCCCACCGCCGAGCTCGGAGAGGGTGTCTCCGTGGGACCCCTCGCGGTCGTGGCGGCGGGTGCGAGGATCGGAGCGGGCAGCAGCATCCGGGCGCAGGCCTACGTGGGGCGCGGCGCCGTCCTGGGCGGCCGGTGCGTCATCCATCCGGGGGCGAAGCTCCTGGATCGGGTGGTCCTGGGAGATCGGGTGGTCGTCTGGAGCGGCGCCGTCATCGGCAAGGATGGTTTCGGCTTCGTGCCACGGTCGGGCGATCGGAGGGATCTCTCCCTCGGTCACCGCCGGATCCCACAGATCGGGACGGTCGTCCTGGGAGACGACGTCGAGGTGGGCGCTCTGACGACCATCGACCGCGGCTCCCTGGGGGACACCGTGGTGGAGGCGGGCACGATCATCGACTCCCAGGTTCACGTGGGCCACAACTGTCGGATCGGCGCCCGCTCGGTCCTCGTCGGCAGGACGGCTCTGGGTGGCTCGGTGGAGGTCGGCCCGGAGGTCTACATGCTGCAGGCGTCGGCGGCGGGTCAGGGCCGCAAGATCGGTGAGCGCGCGGTCGTCGGGAGCGCCACCGGGGTGATGTACCGGGACGTCGAGGCCGGCAGCCGCGTCGAGGGCTGGCCCGCCCGGCCCGCGATGCGGGAACGGCGGCTCCAGGTGATCCTCGAGCGGCTGATCGACGAGTACCCCGAGCTGGCGCGAGCGCTCAGGAACAGCCGCCGCGGGGCCGGGCCGGCCGACTCGTCGGAGGAGTAGCGAGCGCGCTCGCTGCCCACGATCCGAGGGCTGGATTCTGCTAGAGTTAACTCATTCTCCTGAGATGGATAGGACCGGTCGCATCCGAGGGACCCACCGCGGGTAGCCCCCGCGTCTTCCGGCTGCGGGCAGACGGCGGTATCCGAGAGAAAGAGCGGGGAGGGGCCCGGACGGGGGGACCCTGCTACCGTGGCGGTGGTGGCGCCCAGCCGCCCGGCGGCGGCTCGAGGATCTGCCGACGGGGCGCTCTCTCGACGGCGGAGGCGGACGGGGCGCCGGGATCCGCGTCATGGAGAAACGTTCCTGCTGGCAGGGTTGGCTGAACGCCGAGGTGTACCAGGAGTTCGTCGAGCACTGGCCGATCTACGCCTGGCTCAATCGCGATCTGGCGGCGGGGGCCGACCTCGAGACAGCTCGACGCGTTCTCGACCTGGGCTCGGGCACCGGAGCCACGGCGGCGGCGTGCCTGCGCCGGATGCGGCCGGAGGCGAGGCTCGTCGGGATCGACGGGTCGGCCGAGATGGTGGGCGTCGCCCGGAGCCGCGTCCGTGACGAGCGGGCCCTGTTCGTCGTCGCGGACGCGCGGGCGGTGGGGGAGGCAGTCAGGAACCGGTTCGACCGGATCGTCGCCAACGCCTCCTTCTGGCTGCTACCGCGTACGGCGAAATTCTACGCCGCCCTCGGCGCGCTGTCGGAGCCCGACGCCCTGCTGACCTTCAATGTGCCGGCGGAAGAGGTGGCCGGCGAGGTCGTGCGTCCCCACGCCTTCCAGGTCGCCCTGGGCCGGAGGCTGCGGGGCCGGCACATGTCGTTCGCGCGGCCTACCGTCGCCCTGCACCCCGAACGCCTGGAGGAGCGTCTCGGAGTTCACGGCTTCCGTCTGGAGAAGCGGGAGAGTCTCGTTTACAAGGGCCGACAGAGGGAACTCATCGAGCTGATGGCGATTCCGGCGATGACGGCTCGACTGGCGCCCGGCCTGAGCGCCGAGGAGAGGCAGGCCGCCGTCGCCGAGGCGGCGGCTGCGGTCGACCCGGGAGAAGAGGTCGAGGTCCCGTGGGTGGTGTTCGGCTTCCGGCGCTCCGGGGCGGGCGAGCTTCGAACGCGATGAGAATCGTGGCCGTTGAGAGTCGAAGCCGCCGAATTTCCAGGCAGCTGAACCCTGGCGCGGAGCGGGCACCGTAACGCCGGGCTCGGGCTGGACCCGCTCAGCCTGGATTCTTCCGCCTGCGTTCGCTCGACCGGACTCGGGAGCTGGCAGGATCAGTGACCGGGGGGGAGAGAGAAAAAGCGCGCCGGAGCCCCGCGGTAAGGGAGTCGGGGTGCCGTTGAGCCCCGGCGCATCCCCCTACAGACTTCAATATACACGAAGTCGACCCCAGATGTGTAATCCAGGCCACATTTTCTGAGGTTTGTGAGTCGGACCTCGCACCACACGCCCGTCTGAAGTGACGAGTCGCCCGGGGAGCGGTTGCCGCGGGCCGGATGCGAGCGCTGCTAGACTGCGGCGACGCGCCTCTCATGAACGGCCGCGCGCATCCGACGGCGATGAGCTTCCTCCAGAGCCCACCCCAGCTGGACAACCAGTATCGAGAGGACCGACTGCTCGTCGGCTATCTGCGTCGAACGGTTCCCGCCGACCTGCTGCGGACCCTCGAGCCTTCCCTCGACGAAATGGGGGAGTTGGCGGCCGGCGAGCTGTACAGGCAGCAGCTCGCGGAGGTGCGATGGGAGCCGCGGCTCGAGCGCTGGGACGCCTGGGGCCGCCGGATCGACCGGATCGAGGTCACCCCCCTGTGGCGCCGGGCCGAGGAGATCGCGGCCAGATCGGGCCTCGTGGCCCTGGCCTACGAGCGACCCCACGGCCGTTTTTCGAGGGCGTACCAGTTCGCCCTGGTTCACCTCTTCACTCCGTCGACCGACATCTACTCCTGTCCTCTGGCCATGACGGACGGGGCGGCGCGAACCCTCGTCGACTCGGGCAACGCCGCCCTGATCGAGCGCGCCGTGCCGCACCTGACCAGCCGGGACCCGGCCCAGTTCTGGACCAGTGGCCAGTGGATGACCGAGACGACCGGGGGGTCGGACGTGGGTCGCAGCGAGACCGAGGCCCGCCGCGACGGAGAGGGTTGGCGGCTCTACGGGCGGAAGTGGTTCACCTCGGCCACCACCTCCCCGATGGCGCTGACCCTGGCTCGGCCCGAGGGCAACCCGCCCGGCGGGCGCGGGCTCGCGCTCTTCTACCTGGAGACGCGGGGTCCGGACGGCAGCCCGGACGGCGTCTTGATCGAGCGGTTGAAGGACAAGCTAGGCACCCGCAAGGTGCCGACGGCCGAGCTGACGCTCGACGGAGCTCGGGCAGTCCCCGTCCGGGGCCTGACGGACGGAGTCCGGAACATCGCGCCGATGCTCAACGTGACCCGGACCTGGAACGCGGTGAGCGCTGTCGCCCTGATGCGGCGGGCCGTCGCTCTGGCCCGGGACTACGCCGACCGGCGGTCGGCCTTCGGCGCCCCCCTGTCGAGCAAGCCGCTGCACCTCGACACTCTGGCGGAGCTCCAGGCCCAGGCCGAGGGAGCTTTCCACCTGGCCTTCCGCGTGGTGGAGATTCTCGGCGCCGTCGAAGGGGGCGAGATCGACCCCGGGGGGCGGGCGCTCCTGCGACTCCTGACCCCGGTCGCGAAGCTGACCACCGCCCGGCAGGCCGTCACGGTGACCAGCGAGGCCCTCGAGGCCTTCGGCGGCGCCGGCTACATCGAGGACACCGGACTTCCCCTGCTGCTTCGCGACGCGCAGGTCCTGCCGATCTGGGAGGGCACCACGAACGTGCTCGCCCTCGACGTGCTGCGGGTTCTCTCCGACGAGGGGACCCGGGCGGCCCTCGAAGCCGAGGTGGCGCATCTGGTCATTGGCGCGGGCTCGGGTGAGCCGGCGGTCGCCGCCGCGGCCGGCGCGGCTGCGGTCCGGAGTGCCTTGCGGCTCCTGCGCGAGACGGCGGAGAGCGGGCCCGACGCGTCGTCCGCCGCCGCCCGTCGGATCGCGCTGGGAATCGGACGGGGCCTCGAGGTATTGCTCGCGGCGCGGCACGCGTCGTGGGCGCTCGCGGAGTCCGCCGATCCCCGACCCCTGGCCGCCGCGAGACGCCTGGCCTGGTCGTTGCGCACCGCCCGCGACGAGCCGGGCCTCGACGAGACCCGAGTCCTGGCAACCGATCGCCTGGAGGAACCGGCGGGGCAACCCGTGGAAGGAGCTACGACATGAAGAGCGAGCCGGCCTATGTATCTCGAGTCAGGATCGTCCGCCGGGAGGGTCCGTTGCGCGACGCGTGGCTGCCCGCGGAGACCGAGCCCGTCGCCTTCGGTGTGCACGGGGCGATCGCGGAGCACTACGGTGTGTCGCCGGAGATCTCCGAGCCTCACGCCACGACGCTCGACTACGTGGTCGCCGCCGCCGGAGGGTGACTGACCGGAACCTTCGGGGGCGCGCTGGAGGCGCGTGACGTCGCGGCCGGCAACGGTCGCCTGGTGGGCGAGGCGAGGGGAGAGGTCGAGCTCGAGGAGAAGGTGTTGATGATCCGCAGGATCCATGTGCACTACGAGCTCGTCGCGGACCCGGAGCACGCAGCCGTTGTCGAGCGGGTCCACGGGTTCCATGCCCGCTACTGCCCGGTCTACCGGTCGCTCGAAGGGGCGATCGAGATCACGACCTCCTACGAGAGGATCGATCCGGCGCAGGGAGGTGCCGTGCCCGCATGACTACCGTTCTGCTGGATGGCGAGAGCCTGCGGTTGGAGGACCTGTCCCGCGTCGCGCGCGGAGGCGCGGACGCCGAATTGACGCCCCGGGCCGCCGA
>CAJQNK010000213.1 GCA_905479655.1 uncultured bacterium
GGCTGAATCTGCGGCGTTACGCTCCCGCAAGAGCTCCTCGACGTACAGACAGTACGCCTGCGTCGCCCTCGGTCGCAAGCCTTGCACCTTCAACCACCTACGGCCTCTCGCTACGACACTCGGTGAGAAGGTCAGGCTAGGCCAGCACCATGCCCTTCGCGATCACCACCACGCCGTCGTCCGACACCGTGAAGCGCTCGCGGTCGCGCTCGAGGTCATGACCGATGACCTCCCTCGGGGGCACCACGACGTTCTTGTCGATGACGGCGCGGCGGACCTTGGCCCCGCGGCCCACGTCGACGTTGTTGAACAGCACGCTGTCCTCGACGACGGCGTAGGAGTTCACCCGCACGCGGGGTGAGAGGATCGACCGGCGCACCGTGCCACCGGAGATCACGACGCCGCCGGAGACCAGCGAGTTGAGGGCGGTGCCGCGGCGCTCCCCCGCCTCGTGCACGAACTTCGCGGGGGGGTGGGGGTACTGCCAGGTCAGGATCGGCCACCCGTGGTTGTAGAGGTCGAACTCGGGCGACACGCTCACGAGATCCATGCTCGCCTGGTGGTAGGCGTCGAGGGTCCCCACGCCGCGCCAGTAGCCCCGTTCGACCTCGTTCTGCCCCGGGACCTCGTTCTTGCCGAAGTCGTAGACGCAGGCCTCGCCCCGGTCCACCAGGAGAGGGATGATGTCGTGTCCCATATCGTGCCGCGACTCCTGGTTCTCGGCGTCCTCGACGACGACCTCGCGCAGGAGGTCCGCGGCGAAGACGTAGTTGCCCATGGAGGCCAGGGCGCGGTCGGGGTCGCCCGGCATCGGAGGCGGCGAGGAGGGCTTCTCGACGAAGGCGCGGATTCGACCCGTGTCGTCGGCCTCGATCACCCCGAACTGGCGCGCCTCCTCCAGCGGCACCGGAATCCCCGCGACCGTGACGCCGGCCCCGCTCTCGATGTGCTGCCGGATCATCTGCGAAGCGTCCATGCGGTAGATGTGGTCGGCGCCGAAAACGGCCACGTAGTCGGGCCTCTCGTCGCCCAGGATGTTGAGGTTCTGGAAGATGGCGTCGGCCGAACCCTGGAACCACTTCGGGCCGGTCCGCATCTGGGCCGGGACGGTCACGACGTAGTTGCCCAGGAGCGGGGAGAGCCGCCACGTCTGGGCCATGTGACGGTCGAGGCTGTGGCTGAGGTACTGGGTCAGGACGACGATCTTGCGCAGACCGGCGTTGACCAGGTTCGAGAGCCCGAAGTCGATCAGGCGGTAGTGACCGCCGAAGGGCACCGCGGGCTTCGCCCGGTCGCGGGTCAGGGGGCGCAGCCGGCTCCCTTCGCCGCCTGCCAACACGATTCCCAGTACGTTCCAGCGCATCCCCAGCACCTCCGTCGAATGTCCTCTACCGACTCAGGGTAGCTGGCCCGGCGCCGGGCGGGAAGGGGGGCTGGACGCCGCGAGGGTCGGACCGGCGCGGGCTACAGGAGCTGACCCGCGAACGGACCCGACGCATGGACCAGCATGACGGTGGGCAGATCGCCCACCATGCCGCGCAGTCGTCTAGCGTAGCCCGCCTCCTCCCCTGGCGCCACTCTCTGCAGGCCCAGGAAGACCAGGTCCGCCTCGGCCGACTCGAGCTGGATCAGGTCCTGGACGTTGGCTCCCGGCGGCCGCTCGAGAACGAAGGTCTCGGCGTTGATCCGACACCGCTCGACCAGCGCCTCGAGACTCCGCCGCGTCTGCTCGTGGGTCATGGCATTGGAGGCGACGGTCTTGATCGAGAGCCGGGCCTTGGCCCATTCCGGGTTGAGGGAGAGAAGGTGGGCGAAGAGGAGCATCATGTCGCCGTTGTTCTGCAGCCCTCCCCACCAGACGTCGATGCTGTGGAGTCGGTGCGACCATCGCCGGGGCGCGATACGGCAGAGGATGGTCGACTTGCCCAGTAGGCCGGCCTGCCGCACGATCCGCAGGTGGTTCACCAGGCGCTCCTCCTTCTCCGTCCAGCCCATCATCAGCGTGTTGGAGGTGATGCCGGCGATGCCGTTGGCCTGGCAGACTCCGAGGACGCCGACCTCGAAGTCCGGGACGACCTCGGCCTCGGCGAACGCCGTGATGCCCTGCTCCTCGAGGAAGCGGTCCATCAGCGCCGTCTCCTCGGCGCGCTTCTCGGCGAGCTCCTCGAGGTTGCCGATGAGGAGGTGGGAGACGGTGAGGATGCCCCGCTTCTGGTTGAGCCAGTCGGCGAAGCGGATCAGGTCGAGCCTCTTCTTGGGGTCCCCGGCGAAGACCAGGATATGGGGCCGCCAGTTGCGGGGGTCGGAGGGCAGGCGGCGGATCTTCAGCAGGGTGGCTCGGGTCAACGAGAGCAGCGCGCCGTGTCGCAGGTCGCCCCACGAGGCCGTCAGGGCCCGTCGTCGCAGGCCTACGTAGACCAGGATCTCCAGCAGGACGGCGACCACCGCCGCGAGAGGGTTGATGAGCCCCATGACCCAGATGCAGCCCACGGCGCCCAGGAGGGAGACGAACCAGGGAACATGGATGGCCGGTCGGTACGAGGGAGAGCCGGAGAGCTGCTCGAGGCCCGCGACCAGGTTGACCATGCCGTAGGTCGTGAGGAAGAACATCGTCAGCACCGGCGCGACCGCGTTGAGGTCGCCGAGGAGGACGGCCGCCAGCGCGACGGCGGCGGAGGCCAGGAGGCTCAGGCCCTTGCCCCGGGGACCGACCAGGTGACGCGCGAGGGCCGCGGGCACGACGCGATCGTTGGCCAGGGCCTCCAGGGTGCGGGGAGCGCCGAGGATGCTGCCGATCGCCGAGGAGAGGATCGCGCCTAGGAGGCCCGGGATGATCAACCACGGCACCGCCCCGATCCGGAACCAGACCATCGAGTCGGTGGCCAGGGCCTCCGGAGTCGCGGCGCTCGCCAGGACGATCGGAACCGCCAGGTAGACGACGAGGCCCACGATGACGGCTCCGAGAGTGCCCCGCGGGATGGAGCGCGCCGGATTCTTCAGGTCACCGGAGAGGCTGATCCCGGCCATGATGCCCGTGACGGCGGGGAAGAAGACGGCGAACACCGTCCAGAAGCCCGGGGAGTCGGGCGAGGGCTCCCACAGGGGCAGGGTCCCGGTGGCCCGCTCGGTGGCGCCCACGATGAGGGAGGCCAGAGCGAGGCCGATGGCCACCAGGATCGGCAGCTGGGCCTTGAGGGCCAGGCTGGCGCTGCGGGCCGCGAGGGCGGAGACCGCCAGGACCGTGAGCGCGGCGACGGCACGCTGGGGCGTTCCGGGCCAGAAGAGCTCGAGACTCTCGGCGACGCCGAAAGCGTAGAGCGTGACCGAGAACGTCTGGGCCAGGAACAGCGGGATCCCGATGGCGCCGCCGATCTCCAGGCCCAGCGAGCGCGAGAGGATGTAGTAGGCGCCACCCGCGCCGACGTGCATGTTCGTCGCGACGGCGGAGACCGAGAAGGAGGTCGCCACCGTGATGGAGTGGGCGAGCAGGATGATCAGGAGGGCGGGGACGAGGCCCACCTGTCCGACCACCCAGCCGGTCCGCAGGAACAGCACGACGCCCAGGATGGTGAGGATCGACGGAGTGAAGACGCCGAGGAAGGTACCGAGTTGGCGCTGGGTCGGGTTGGCTGGCACGGCGGGATCTTACCGTCCGGCGTCCGAACCGCGCCTCGGGCCCGACCCTCCGAGCGGTCCCGAGGTCGAGGGGAGGTCGGAGGGCGTATGATCGGCAGGTGCTTCGGGCCGTCTCGTCTCCGGACCTCCGGGGCGATCGGCCCCGGGGGAAGACACGGGTATGGGTGGGCGCTCGATGACACAGGCCATCCTCTTCGCCGACGTCTGCGACAGCAGCCGTCTGGTCGAGGAGCTGGGAGCCGAGGAGGCGCTCGGCACCCTGGAGGTGACGCTGGACGAGCTGGCTCGTTCGACCGAGCGCCACGGTGGGCGGGTGGTCGACCGCATCGGAGACGAGGTGATGTCAGCGTTTCCGGGAGCGGCGGCCGCGGCGCGCTCGGCGGTGGACATGCAGCGGGGCGTGCGCGGGATGCGCCGGCGCGGCGACCTTCCCGCGGTCGTCTCCGTGCGCGTCGGCTTTCACTACGGCGAGGTCCTCGAGGATCAGGGCCGGTTGTTCGGCGACGTGATCTACACGGCTCGACGGATGGCCACCCTCGCGCATCGGGAGCAGGTCTACTTCCCCTCGGAGATCCGTGCCGAGCTGGACGGCGACGGGGGCTTCGCCCTGCGGGAGGTCGGGGCCGCGGTCGTTCCGGGCAAGCGCGGTCGGTACGACGTTGTCGAGCTGGTCTGGGACCCGGACCTGCTGACCCTCGGGCCCACGACGCTGCCGTCGGAGCTGCGCGCCCGCGCGGTGGAGCTGTCCTACGACGGCGAGAGCTGGTGGGTCGGGGAGGATCGGACCCAGATCACCTTCGGCCGGGACGGTTCCTGCGACCTGACGATTGCCGATCGCTCGGTGTCCCGGCAGCACGGGAGGGTCGAGGCGCGCCCCGGGAGCTTCGTCCTGGTGGACCATTCGACCAACGGCACCCGGGTTCTCGAGTTCGGCCGAGGCTGGCGAGCCGTTCACCGGGACGAGACACGCCTCCTCGGATCGGGCCTCTTCTCCCTGGGCCCGGGACCCGAGGCGCAGGTCGTGCAGTACCGGCTCCGGGACTAGCAGCCCGTGGTGAAAGGCGAGACACGCTACGAGCGGCTCTCTTCTCCGGATTCTTCGTTGGGAATCCTCCCAGATTCACCGAATCGAGTGCGGATTCCCGCCTTGATTCCGAAGAAGATTGCGCGCTCTCGCTCGCGCCCGGCTTCCACCATGGGCTGCTAGAGGCTGTCCTGGAGCTCGTCGAAGTCGCCCGGGCTCATGAAGAACTCGGGATCCTCGTTGCCGCAGGTGGTGCAGATCGCTTCGAGGATCTCGCCGTCCCGGTATTCGAAGACGTAGCAGGGGGCCTCGCACTCGAGACAGATCAGCCAGTCGGGGGAGGCGGAGGTGGAGGTTGTCATCGTCGATCCTCCTGGGGGTTTGACGTCCTCTCGAACCGCATGGTATCTTCCCTCCTCACGCCCGGCGTGCCGGGAGAGGAGTGCTTTCAATGTACGCAGTCATCGAGACCGGAGGCAAGCAGTACCGCGTCCAGCCTGGAGACGTCATCGACGTCGAGCGCTGGGACGAGCAGCCGGAAGCCGACGCGGCGGTGGAGTTCGATCGGGTCCTCATGGTCTCGAACGACGACGACGTCCAGGTCGGCTCGCCGGTGGTGGAGGGTGCCGTGGTGAAGGCCACCTCCCTCGGCGCGGTGCGCGGGCCCAAGCTCATCGTCTTCAAGAAGAAGCGCCGCAAGGGCTACAAGCGACGCAACGGACACCGGCAGGATCTCGTGCGGGTACGCATCGAAGAGATCGCCCCGTAGCGCAGGGAACACCGTAGAGGAATACGGTAGAGGGAGCACGACCCATGGCTCACAAAAAAGGACAGGGCTCCAGCCGGAACGGGCGCGACTCGAACCCCCAGAACCTGGGAGTGAAGAGGTACGGAGGCCAGGTGGTGCGCGGCGGCACGATCATCGTGCGCCAGCGGGGCACCAAGTTCCACCCGGGCCTCAACGTCGGTCGCGGTGGCGACGACACGCTGTTCGCGAAGATGGACGGTGTCGTGCGCTTCGAGACCCGCGCCAAGCGGCGGGTCGTCAGCGTCCTGCCCGCCGAGTGACGACGGGCTCCGGGGCCGACGGCCCCCGGGCTGCCGCGGCGCTCGTGCCGCGACTCCGGAGGATCGATTGATCTTCCTCGACGAGGCCTTGCTGCACGTCCGAGGCGGGCGAGGCGGGAACGGCTGTGTCGCGTTCCGGCGGGAGAAGTTCGTCCCGCGGGGCGGGCCGTCCGGTGGCGACGGCGGTCATGGCGGCTCGGTCGTGCTGGTCGGCGACGAGGGCGTCAACACGCTGTACCACCTGCGTTTCCGTCAGCTGCACGCGGCCGAGCGTGGGAAGCACGGCGAGGGCTCGAACCGCACCGGGCGGAGCGCGCCGGACCTCGTCATCCCCGTGCCTCTGGGCACCGTGGTCCGGGTCGCGGAGGACGAGGCCGTGCTCGGCGAGGTGCTCGAGCACGGCGAGAAGCTGACGGTGGCCGAAGGCGGTCGTGGCGGGCGCGGCAACGCGCGCTTCGCGACCTCCACGAATCAGGCGCCCCGGCGCTGCGAGCCGGGTTTCGAGGGCGAGGAGGGCCACCTGCGGCTGGAGCTCAAGCTGCTGGCGGACGTCGGCATCGTCGGCCTTCCCAACGCCGGCAAGTCGACCCTGATCCGGGCGATCTCCGCGGCCCGGCCCAAGGTTGCCGACTACCCCTTCACGACCCTGGTGCCCCAGCTCGGCGTCGTCTCCACCGGCGTCGACCGGCAGCCCTTCGTGGTGGCCGACCTCCCGGGTCTCATCGAGGGGGCCTCCGAGGGAGCCGGTCTCGGCTTCCAGTTCCTGCGCCACGTCGAGCGATGCCGGGTGCTGCTGCACCTCGTCGATCTCTCCGCTGAGGCCGAGGAGGGCCACTCGCCGGTGGCCGACATGGAACGGATCGAGCGCGAGCTCGAGAGCTTCGACCCCGGCCTCCTCGAGCGCGAGCGGATCGTCGTCGGCAGCAAGCTCGACGCCGCGGACGCCGAGCGGGGCTCCGAGCTCGCCGACGCCGCCCGGCAGAGAGACCTGCCCTACCTCGCGGTGAGCTCCGTGACGCACGCGGGCCTCGCGGAGCTGGTGGCCCGGCTGGCCGACGAGCTGGACGCGGCGGCAGCCGAGACGCCGGTGACGACGGGGGAGGAGCTCCCTTGAAGGTCGGGATCTTCGGCGGCAGCTTCGACCCCATCCACCGGGGCCACATCGAGCCCGTGAAGGCGGCCCTCGAGGCGCTCGACCTCGACCGGGTGGTCTACCTGCCGACGGCGCGCCCTCCCCACAAGCCCGACCGGCGGATGGCGCCGGCCTGGGCCCGGCTGGTCATGGTGGAGCTGGCCCTCCTGGGCGACGCCCGCCTCCAGGTCTCGGCCCACGAGATGACGCTCGACCGCCCCGCCTACACCGTCGACTCCCTGGAGCACTTCGCCCGGGAGTACCCGGGCTCCGAGCTGTACCTCCTCCTGGGCCTCGACTCGTTCCTCGAGCTGCCGAGCTGGCGCCGCTGGCAGGAGCTGGTGGAGCTGGCGACACCCGTCGTGATGGCCCGCGTGGAGGCGGCCGGCGTGTCCAACCTCCATCCCGAGCTGGCCGCCTGGGTGCGCGACGGCCGGGTCCGGTTCGTGGCCAACCGGCCGGTCGACGTCTCGGCCACGGAGCTGCGCGAGCGCCTCGTCCAGGGACAGGATCCGGCTCCCGGGACGGTGCCGGAGGCGGTGGTACAGTACCTGCGGAAGTACTCCCTGTATCGATGACCGAACCTGCCCCCCGTCCCGTCGACATCCCCGATCGTGTCCGGCGGGCCGCCCACGCGGCCCGCGACCGGAAGGCGCTCGACCTGCGCGTGCTCCAGCTCGAGAAGGTCAGCGACTTCACCGACTACTTCCTGATCTGCTCCGGTTCGAGCGACCGGCAGGTGCAGGCCATCGCCCAGAGCGTCGACGCGCGGCTCCGGGAGCGCAAGGTCCGGCCCCTCCACTCCGAGGGTGAGCGCGAGGGCAACTGGGTGCTCCTCGACTACGGCGACTTCGTCGTCCACGTGTTCCAGGAGGATCTGCGGGCCTTCTACGCCCTGGAGCGTCTGTGGTCCGACGCGCCGGACGTCACGGAGGAGTTCGGGGAAGGGGACCTCCGGGAAGAGGAGCTCGGAGATGCGGAGCTCGGCGAGGCGGGGTCGGGCGGGGAGGAGCTCGGAGGGGTCGAGGCCTCTTGAGCGAGGCGGGTGACTCCGGCCCGGGGGCGACGCTCGCCCGGTTGGCCGACTCCTCACCCTCCCTCGAGCGACTCTTCCGGCTGGCCTCCCGGGTCGCCGCCAGCCAGGCGCCGGTCCTGATCCTCGGCGAGCAGGGCACGGGGCGCTCCGCCTTCGCCCGGGCGCTGCACAACGACGGGCCCCGCGCCGCGGGACCCCTGGTGGAGGTCGACCCCGGCACCCTGCCCTCGACCCTCTTCGAGGGCGAGCTCTTCGGCCACCGGGCCGGCGCCTTCACCGGCGCGGACCGGAGCCGCCCGGGCCGGGTGGCCCAGGCCGAGGGCGGGACGCTGATCCTCGACCACGTCGAGGAGCTGCCGCTCGAGACCCAGCCGAAGCTCCTACGCCTCCTGGCCGAGGGTCGCTACGCGCCGCTGGGCGGTTCGGAACAGACGGCCGACGTCCGTTTCGTGGCGATCGGACCCGACGATCTGCCGGAACGCGTGGAGTCCGGCGCCTTCCGTCGCGACCTCTACCACCGCATCGAGGTGCTGGCCTTCCGACTGCCGCCGGTGCGCGAGCGCCGGAGAGACCTGCCCGCGCTGCTGAGCTTCTTCCTGGGCGACCTCGCGGATCGCCAGGGGCGGCCGGAGCTCCGCCTGGCCGCCGTGGCCCGCGAGTGGATGGAGGGGTACTCCTGGCCGGGCAACCTGCGTCAGATCCGCAACGTCCTCGAGCGCCAGGCGATCCTCGAGGCCGGTCCCGAGCTGGATCCCGAACCGGCCCCGGAGGCGGAGCGCAGGCCGGGGAGCCTGGCGGAGATGGAGCGTCGCCAGATCATCAAGGCCCTGGCCTACACCCGGGGCCACCAGGGTCACGCCGCGGAGATTCTCGGGATCAGCCGCAAGTCGCTGTGGGAGAAGCGGAAGCGGCACGGGCTGCCATAGGGGAGTGGGGAGGCGTCGTGGTCACCGAGGGATGGTCTCACGCGAAGACCCGAAGGCCCGAAGATGGACCGGTCAGCACTGTTAGCATATGATGCTTACATGAAGCGCAAGCTCGTCCAGGCCGGCTCCTCTCTCGCCGTCACCATCCCGGTCGAGGTCGTCCGGGAGTTCGGCCTCGAAAAGGGGATGTCCGTCGAGGTCAGTGTCCATCCGCGCACCGGCGCGGTCACGATCCTCCCCGGCGCCCGGAGCCTCGAGGGCGGCGAGGTGACGGAGCGCTTCGACCGGGCCATCGACGACCTCCTCGACCGTCGCGCGGAGCTCTACCGCCGGCTGGCGAAGTGATCCGCTACCCGGGCGTCGAGCAGCTCCTGCGGATCCACGAGCGGCAGGTGGAGCGGTTCGGCGGCGCCGCGGGGGTGCGCGACCGGGGCGCGCTCGAGGCGGCGCTGGCCCGGCCCCGGGCGACCTTCAGCGGCGAAGATCTCCACCCGGATCCGGCCGCCAAGGCCGCGGTCCTCCTTCACTCCCTGATCGCGAGCCACCCTTTCGTGGACGGCAACAAGAGGACGGCGGCCATGGCGGCCGAGCTGTTCCTGCTGTTCAACGGATTCGAGCTCGTTGTCGGGGAGCCCGAGATGGAGGAGATGGTCATGGCCGCCGCTCGCGGCGAGCTGCAGGTCGAGGCCGTGGGCGTCTGGTTCCGGCAGAGGGTGGTGCCGATCGAGGTGGGGTGAAGGGCCGAGGCGGCTACGAGTCCGTCACCCTTCGAAGAGACACCAGACGGCTCGAGGGAGATCGGGCGGGTCCGACACCCCCTTCCGCATGGAGGAGCCCCATGACCCAACGAAGCTCGCCCCTGCTCCTGGCCCTTCTGGTCGCTACCGCCCCGGTCCCCGCCCAGGAGCCGGTGTGGGCCTCCGACATCCCGCCGGCGAGGTACCCGAGCACGTCGCCCACCGTGATCCGGGTTCCCTTCCCGCAGGGCCTACCGAAGCGGACCTCGGGATCGAGGGTGATCCGGTCCAAGAGACTCATGACATCTGAAGTCTACCCGCGATCCGCGGAGATGGTCCCGCGGGCCGGATTTCTGGAGGGCATGGTGTCGGCAGGGCGGGAGATCGCCGCCACCGAACCGTCACTCTGGCGGAGGCAGCCGCTCCCGCAGAGCGCCGACGAGCTCCAAAAGGTCGTCGAGGCGATGCTCCAGCACGTCGCGGACGATCCCGAGATCGACGATCCCGTACTCGTGGACCAGCAGGTTCCGGAACCCGGCCATGCGTTCCAGGCGGTCCGAGAGCTCGCGGGAGATCCAGCCGGCACGGGCCAGCAGAGGGAAGAGATCGCGGCTCCGCTCCGGCTCGCCGAGCCGCGCGTCGGAGACGACGTGGGACGCGGCGTCGAGGGCGGCCTGGACGGCGAGCTGGAGGGTGTGGAGCACGAACCGCTCCTCCTTGACGTCCTCCTCCAGCCGGGAAGGGTCGGCCAGCTCGCGGAGCTCCCGGACGTTGGTCTCCACGGCGGCGAGCTTCTTGGCGACCAGCTCGGCGTCGGTCACGACCGACCCTCCGGGCGGCCCGGCTCCCTGCGCCGGTACCGCCGCAGGTGCGGCAGGACGTCGAAGTACTCCCGGCGCGCCGCCACCTCGAAGCGGACCCGGGCGCCAGGATCGCGCTCCACCACCAGCCGTCCGTCCCGCAGCACCCGGTGGACCAGATCCGGCGCCGCCGAGTTCAGGACGACGACCTGGACCCGGCGCCCGACCCGCCGCTCGATCTCCGCCTCCAGGTCGAGACCCAGCCCCTGCAGGGTCGGGGGTGGGTTGCCGGCGAGCAGCACCGCCACGTCGACGTCGCTCCCCTCCCCCGCCGTGCCGCGCGCCACGCTGCCGAACAGGTAGACCGCCGCGACGTCGAGCGACGAGGCTTCGACGGCCGCCCGGATCACGGCCTCCGCGCGGGACTGCAGGGCGCTCATGCAACGCAGTCTACCGGACGGCCTTGCCGGCCGGAGGCGGCCCTGACCCGCGGCTGGCCGAGGGGAGTGCCACTCCCTCCGGAACGGCCTTGGACATTCTCCGACCATTGGCCGGCCTGGACCCGGCGGTTCCCCACACCGATAGGTTTCGAGTCCCGGGGCCTCGCACCGATTCGTCGACCTCAACTCGCAACACCAAGTTTGGTCTGGCGATCGACTTCGCCCAGCCCGCCACTACCGTCACCACGATCGAGCCACCCGACGTGCTGCCCTCGAACGTCTATTTCGGGCGTGGCATGGACGGTCGCGTGGACGAGCTGCAGGCCGCGAACTTCGCGCCGGGACCGGAGTGGGAAGGACGTTGGCGCCTACACCGCCTGCGTGGAGCCCCATGCCGGGGATCGACTCCGGCACAGCGGACCTCTTCCGGCGCGAGGGAGGCCTGTGGACCCACGTCGCCCGGCTGCTTCCCTCGGATGGCCGGGACCTTGACCAGTTCGGCATCCGGGTCGCCATCGATGGCGACACGGTGGTAGCCGGGGCGGTCGCACCGTTCCGGGTGGTCGGCCCGGTGGTAGTGCCGCCCTCGCGGTGAGGCGGTGGTGCTCCCCTGGGACGTTCCCGTGCGCTGCAAGGTCATCTACGACAGCACCCGCTGCACCAGCCAAGAAGGGATAGGGTGTTGCTTCGCCGCTGAGCACCCGAGCTGTAGCACGCAGGGCTGGGGAGGAGCGGTGTCTTCGTGAGGGCTGCTCACGAGGTGACCGGCACTCTCGTCGGCTCCGCCGCGTAGGCGAAGCAGGCTCGGATGTCCTCGGCCTCGAGCTGAGGGAAGTCGGCGAGGACCTCCTCTTCCGACATCCCGCTGGCGAGGTCCCCGAGCACGTCGCCCACCGTGATCCGGGTGCCCTTCGCGCAGGGCTTGCCGAAGCGGACCTCGGGATCGAGGGTGATCCGGTCCAGAAGACTCATGAACTCATTCTATCCGACGGCGGGATCCGCTTCGCCGCCACCGCGCGTCTCGTTCTCTGTCGATCCCGTCCGTGCCGGAACCGCTCCCGCAACCCGAAGAGGTCGCGCTTCTCGATCCAGCGCGGCAGGAGGAAGAAGAGTGCCACCATGACGACGCCTCCGCCGACCGCGACCCAGCGGTTGGCGGTGAGGCTGGCGCCGAAGGCGACGTAGATGGCGGTCAGTGGCAGCGTGCCCACGAAGGTGGAAACGGCGAAACGGCCGATGGACATCTTCGTCAGACCGGCGCCGTAGGAGACCAGGTCGAAGGAGACGAAGGGGATCAGGCGGGAGAGGAAGACGACCTTGGTGAGCAGGGCGTCGGAGCAGTCGCGGCAGAAGTTGATGTGGCCCTTCAGGTACCGGGCCAGGATGTCGCGGCCGACGAGGCGGGAGATGGCGAAGCTGGCGACGGCGCCCAGGGAGGCGCCGAGGGCCGCCCAGAGCGTGCCCCAGAAGGGCCCGAAGACCGTGCCGGCCAGCACGTCCAGCGGCAGGCTGGGAATTGGGCTCACGACGACGGCCAGCGCCATGACCGCCATGAAGATGGCGGGCGCCAGCCAGCCGGCGGACTCGAGCAGGGCGGCGACGTTGGCCGGGGAGAAACGCTCGGCCAGATCCCACCGCCAGGCCACCCAGGCGAGGGCGCCGACGAGCAGGCCGGCGAGGATCAGGCGAGTCGTGCGCGAGAGGGGCATGCGATGGACGATACGGCGGGACGAAGCCGCGAGTTCTCCAGGTACGGACAGAGTCCATACCAATGAAGCGCAAGCTCGTCCAGGCCGGCTCCTCCCTGGCCGTCACCATCCCGGTCGACGTGGTTCGGGAGTTTGGCCTCGAGAAGGGGATGTCCGTCGACGTCAGCGTCCATCCGCGCACCGGCGCGGTCACGATCCTTCCCGGCACCCGCAGCGTCGAGGGCGGCGAGGTGACGGAGCGCTTCGACCGGGCCATCGACGACCTCCTCGACCGCCGCGCGGAGCTCTACCGCCGGCTGGCGAAGTGATCCGCTACCTGAGCCTGGAGCAGCTCCTGCGGACCCGGTCGCACTCCTCCTGGGTGTTGTAGAAGTGCGGCGACAGCCCGACGCCGCCGCCGGGGCGGAAGTCGCACAGGATCTGCCGCTCGATCAGGCCCTTCGCCAGCCGCTCGGCCTCGGGGTGCCAGACGGAGACCGTGCCGCCGTGGTGCTCGTGGTCCCGGGGGGTGCGGATCTCGAAACCGGCGGCCTCGGCGCTGGCGATCAACCGGTCGGTGAGGTGGAGGCTGCGTTCCCGGATCCGGTCGACGCCGATCTCCGCGATGATGCGGTAGCCGGGGCGGCAGGAGTGAAGGGCGGGCACCGGCGGAGTGCTCCTACTTCTCTGGTTTCTCCGCCGACGATCTCGAACACCTCGAGACCATCGCCATGGACATGTCCGGGGCCTTCATCGCAGCCACCCGAGAGGCCGTGCCCGATGCCGACGCCAAGATCGCCTTCGACAAGTTCCACGTCGCCATGCACCTCGGGCAGGCCGTCGATCGGGTCCGCAGGGAGGAGAACCGCGTCCTGCGCCAGGGCGGCGACGAGACCTTGGCCGGTACCCGTCATCTC
>CAJQNK010000214.1 GCA_905479655.1 uncultured bacterium
GAGCGAGAGCGCGCAGTCTTCTTCGGAATCAAGGCGGGAATCCGCACTCGATTCGGTGAATCGGGGAGGATTCCCAACGAAGAGTCCGGAGGAGAGGGCCGCTCGTAGCGTGTCTCGCCTTTCACCACGGGCTGCTAGAGGCCCTCGATGCGGACCGAGCCGCCGCTCGAGCGCAGTCGCAGCTCCGGGCCGCCGCCGTTGAGGTCGCCTTCGAGATGCGTGCCCTCGTCGTCCTGGCGACGGATCGAGAGCGGCAGGTCGCTCCGGACACGACTGGACGACCGGGCGTCGATGCTCAGGCTGACACCGGGGTCGACCCGTGCGGTGACGCCGCCGCCGGAGGTCGAGAGGTCGCCCCCCGCACCGTTGCCCGGGGCGAAGCCGACGTCGACGGAGCCGCCCGAGGTCTCCGCGTCGACCCGGCCGCCCGCCTCGTCGATCGTGATGGTGCCGCCCGAGGTCTCGGCCGAGATGTCCCCGCCGATCTCGCGCATGCGGATGCTGCCGCCGGAGGTGTCCGCGATGACGGAGCCGTAGACCCGCTCCGCGCGGATCGAGCCGCCCGAGGTGTCGAGGTCGGCGTCGCCGTCGATCTCCTCCACGGAGATCGAGCCGCCCGACGTGTCGCAGCGCACCGATCCCTGCACCCTCTCCACCTCGATGGAGCCGCCCGAGGTGTCCGCGTCGAAGGTGACGGCGGACGGCATCGTGATCTCGAAGTGGAGGCTGCCGTTCCAGTTCCAGCTCTTGCCTCGGCGCTCCGCGATGATCCTCAGCGTGTCGCCGTCGTTCTCGAAGCGGATGTCGTAGCGCTCCTCCACGTCGTCGCGATTGGCCGTGACGACGACGCCGACGCCGGTGCCGCCGCCGCGCGCGGTGATGCTTGCGCCGTCGACCTCCACCTCGATCCGGGAGCCGGAGAAGTCGAGATTCTTCTCCATCCGGAAGTCGGCGAAGCCTGGCGAGGTGACGGTCAGGGTCAGGGCGGCGCCCAGGGCGAGGGCGCGAAGGGTTCTCTGGATCATGGGATGCCTCCGTGGGGTCGGGTTCGGGTCTCGGGCTGTCGAGGGGGTGCCGCGGTCGTGCCGTGGTCCCCGGGCCGCTGCTGCTATGGCTCTGTGACGTCCGTGAGGGGCAGAAGGTTGCATTGCGATCCGACGGGCGGCTCGCCCGAGCGGTCCCGGGCTGCCGCGTCCGGCTTGCGCCCCCGGCGCGCTTTCGCTAACGTCCAACCCGGCTCCAGTGTCAGGAGGCGAGAGAATGGCGAGAGGCGAAGAGATTCCGGCGGAGATCTCCCCGGACCGATTTATCGAGAAGGTCAGCCTGGTGACGGGCGAGGTGCTCGACGAGCCCGTCGAGCCCGAACAGCTCCTGGTGAAGAACCACCGCGACTACCACATCGTGGACGTGCAGGCGCGGCGCTTCATGAGTCGGATGGTGGCCGCCACGGGCGACGAGGACAAGGCCCGGCAGCGCATGCGGGAGGTCCGCCGCCTGGGGCACAAGACGGCGAAGCTGCTGTCGCGGGTCACCGGTCAGAACCAGGGCGCGATCGCGCAGGCTCTGTTCGGCCTGAAGGACCGGGAGTACTACTTCCGCTACAAGAAGCATCCGGCCTCCCGTGAGGAGATCGAGAAGATGCTGACGGAGCTCGAGGAGCAGGCGCGTCAGGCCCTCGACGCCACCAAGCGGGAGGGGCGCCACCGCCTGCGGGTGCTGCTGACCGGCGGCACGGGCTTCGTCGGCAAGGAGATCCTCTGGCAGGCGGCCCACGACCCCGACATCGAGGAGATGGTGGTCGTGATCCGGCCGAAGACGATCCGGGATCGCAAGTCGGGCGAGGTGCTGAAGGTGATCTCCCCGGAGGAGCGCGGGCAGGATCTCCTGCACCAGCTCTGGCTCGAAGACGTGGAGTCGACCTGCCGCTTCCGGTTCGTGGGGGGCGACGTCGAGCAGCCGGGACTGGGCATCGACGAGGAGGTGCTCGGCGACCTGCCCTCGACCCTGACCCATGTCATCCACTGCGCCGCCTCGGTGGCCTTCGACGATCCGTACGAGAAGTCCTACCGCGCCAACGTGATGGGGACGCTCAACGCCCTGGAGTTCTCCCGCCGCCTGCAGCAGGCCGAGGGCAGCCGCTTCGTCAGCCACCTGGCGATCGAGACGTCCTACATCCACGGTCGCCAGGTCAAGCAGCTCGCGCGGGAGGACGAGATGGTCTTCCCGAAGAACTTCTACAACAACCACTACGAGCTGACGAAGGCCATCGCCTCCATCGAGGTGGAGCGGTTCATCCTGCAGCACCGTCTGCGGGTCGTCCAACTGTGTCCGGCGATCGTCATCGGCGAGGGGCGCACGGGAAACAACCGCGGCGACACGAAGGTGGTCAACGCCCCGGTCAACCTCTTCGGCAGAGCTCACGAGGCCATGCAGGCGGCCCAGGACGGGAGCTGGGTCGACCGGGCCCAGGTCAACGTCCTGGCGAAGATGGCCATGGTCTTCCCGGGCGACCCGACGGCGCAGCTGAACCTGATCCCGGTCGATCGGGTGGTCGCCGGAATCGTGGCCGCGCTGAAGAAGCCCGCCGGCGTGGGGAGGCGGATCCACCTGGCGACGGACAACCGTCTGAGCTCGCGCGAGATCCGGGACACGGTGAGCGCGGAGCTGGGGGTCGACGTGAAGCTCGCGGAGCCCACGCTCCACCGCAACGTGACCCTCCCCGTGCTGTCGAAGGTCCTGGCGACGCTGAAGCAGGACCGGATGGGGCACGCCCTGAACAAGCTGGGGACGATCTTCGCCGGCTACTCGGAATGGGGGCAGCCGGTGCATGCTGTGGGCCGGGACGTCACGATTCTGGGCCTGCCTTCCGAGCGTCCCAACACCTCCCATGCCTTCCGCATGCTCTGCCGCCACAACCGCTACGTCCAGGAGTTCGGCCAGGTGAAGGACCTGGACGAGATCTCCCGGCGCGAGAAGGCGTGGCTCCGGTTCATCGACCGGCTCGAGGAGTCGACGGGCCAGCCGGTGGCGAGCCTCCCGGCGGCCGCCTTCCAACAGGCGATCGAGCGGGACCTCGATATCGAGTCGTTCGAGCTGAAGTCGGCGTAGGGCGCCGGGTTGGCGGCCGTGCCCGCAATCCGGGGGAACCTCGAGGGATCCGTCTGTCGCCCCCCGACGACCTGCCTCATCCATGGCCTCCGGGCTGGCTGAAACCCGGCCTCGTCCGTCAGCGTAGGAATTCGGTAAGCCCACAAGGGTCGGCCGTCACCGGGCCGACCCCCGCCGTTCCAGTCTGCCAGGGAGAACCTCCATGTCGCGAAGCCTCGTCCGCTCGTTTCTCGCCCTTGTCCTGTTCGCGCTCGCCGCCGGTCCATCCGTCGCGCTCGACGCGCGGATGCTGCGCTACCCGGACGTCTCGGAGACGCACATCGTCTTCGTCTACGCTGGCGACCTCTGGTTGGCCCAGAAGACGGGCGGCCCCGCTCAGCGGCTCTCCACGCCCCCGGGCGAGGAGAGCTTCCCGCGCTTCTCGCCGGATGGTCGTCAGATCGCCTTCACGGGCAACTACGACGGCAACTCGGACGTCTACGTCGTGCCGGTCGAGGGTGGCGTGCCGCGGCGTCTCACCTGGCACCCGCTGCCCGATCGCGTGGTGGACTGGACGCCGGACGGCTCGGCGGTGATGTTCGCCAGTCGCCGGCTCTCGGGCAAGGAGCGGTTCGAGCGTCTGTTCACGATCGCGCTCCAGGGCGGTGAGGCGGAGGTCCTGCCGCCCGCCTACGGCGCCTTCGCGTCCCTCCGCGAGGATGGCCGGACGCTGGCCATGACCCAGCGCAGCCGGGACTTCCGCACCTGGAAGCGGTACCGCGGTGGCCTCGCTCCGGACGTCTGGCTGTTCGATCTCGAGACCCTGGAGGCCCGTCGACTGACGGAGTCCGACGCCAACGACAGCGTCCCCATGTGGCATGGCGAGACGCTCTACTTCCTCTCGGATCGGGACGAGAACAAGCGCCCTAACGTCTGGGCCTGGTCCGAGATGGAGGGCTTCCGGCCCGTCACCCATCACGAGCTCCACGACGTTCGTTTCCCGGCCGTCGGGCCGTCGGACCTGGTCTACGAGGTGGCGGGCCGGCTGCACCGTGTGGACTTGGCCAGCGGCGAGGACAGCGAGGTGGAGATCCAGGTCCTGACCGACGGCGCCACCCTGCTGCCGCGGGTGGAGGCGGTCGGCGACGCGATCGCCCACGCCCACGTCTCGCCCTCGGGCAAGAGGGCGCTCTTCGAAGCCCGGGGCGAGCTGTTCACCGTCCCGGCGGAGCACGGTGTGACGCGCAACCTCACCCGGACGAGCGGTGTCGCGGAGCGCAACCCGGCCTGGTCGCCGGACGGGAAGTGGGTTGCCTGCTTCTCCGACGCCAGCGGCGAGTACGAGCTCACCGTGCGGCCCGCGGACGGCTCGGGCGAGCCGCGCACCGTCACCACGCTGGGCCCCGGCTACCGCTACCGTCCCTTCTGGTCGCCCGACGGCGGGAAGATCGCCTGGGTCGACCAGGCCAAGGGCGTGTACTACGCCGACGTCGAGACCGGCGAGGTGGTCGAGGTCGACCGCCTGCTCTGGGAGGCTCACGGCGGCCTCGAGGGATTCGCCGTGTCGTGGTCGCCGGACTCGCGCTGGATGACCTGGTCTCGGCTGCTCGACAACGTCCTGTTCGGCGTCTTCCTGTTCGACACCGTCGAGGGCGAGCGGCATCCCGTGACGAGCGGCTTCTACTCCGCGATGTCGCCGGCCTTCGGGGTCGACGGGGAGCATCTCTTCTTCGTGTTGAACCGCCGGTTCGTGCCGACCTACGACGACTTCGGGAGCAACTGGGTGTACGCGAACTCCGGCCATCTGGCCGCGCTGCCGTTGACGGCGGACGGCCCCTCGCCGCTGGCGCCGCGCAACGACGTGGAGGCGGATGACGAGAAGGACGAGGCGGCGGGGGAGGAGGCGAAGGACGGCGATTCGGACGACGAGGGGAAGGAGGACGAAGAGACTCCCGCCGTCGAGATCGACCTCGAGGGCCTGGAGTCCCGCATGGTCGTGTTGCCGGTGCCCGCGGGCAATCTGTCCAACGTGGCCGCGGTGGAGGGCAAGGTCCTCTACCTGCGCGGCGAGCGTAGCGGCGCCACGGACGGGCCGTTCCCCGACGGCGGCGGCACCCTTCAGATCTACGACCTGGAGGAGCGGGAGGAGCAGACCGTGCTCGCCGGCGTCGAGGGGTACGCCGTCGCCGCGGGGGGCGAGAGGCTCCTGGTCGCCACGGGCTCCGACTGGGGCCTGATCGACCCGGCCCCGGAGCAGAAGGTCGAGGAGCCCTTCGACCTCGCCGGCATGGAGACGATCGTCGACCCCCGGGCGGAGTGGCGCCAGATCTTCGCCGACGCCTGGCGACTCGAGCGGGACTACTTCTACGACCCCAACCTCCATGGCGTCGACTGGGACGAGATGCGCCGGCGCTACGGTCGGCTCCTCGAGGACGCCGTCACCCGCTGGGACGTCAACTTCGTGATCGGCGAGCTGATCGGCGAGCTCAACTCCTCCCACTCCTATCGTGGCGGCGGCGACCGGGAGCAGCCGAGGAGCCGGGGCATCGGCCTTCTCGGCGCCGACTTCGCCCTCGAGGAGGGCGCCTGGCGCATCGCCGACATCGTCGACGTGGCTCCCTGGGAGACCGAGGTCCGGTCGCCCCTGCGCGAGCCGGGCGTCGAGGTCGACGAGGGCGACTGGCTCCTGGCCGTGAACGGCGTGCCGGTCGACCCCGGGCGCGAGCCGTGGGCCGCCCTCGACGGCCTCGCGGGCCAGACCGTCGCTCTCACGGTCAACGATCGGCCGTCTGCGGACGGCGCAAGGGAGGTCCTGGTCGAGACCCTGGGGAGCGAGGAGCGCCTGCGCAACCTCGCCTGGGTCGAGGCCAAGCGACAGCGGGTCGACGAGGCCACCGGCGGTCGTTGTGGCTACATCTTCGTCCCCTCCACCGGCATCGACGGCCAGAGCGAGCTGGTCCGGCAGTTCTACCCCCAGGTGTCCAGGGACTGCCTGGTCGTCGACGAGCGTTTCAACAACGGCGGCCAGATCCCCAACCGCTTCATCGAGCTTCTGAACCGTCCCCGACTCAACTACTGGGCGGTGCGTGACGGCAGGGACTGGGCCTGGCCCTTCGACGGCCAGCAGGGGCCGAAGGTCATGCTCGTCAACGGCTGGGCCGGCTCCGGCGGCGACCTCTTCCCCCTCTACTTCCGCCAGGCGGGCCTCGGTCCGCTGATCGGGACGCGGACGTGGGGCGGGCTGATCGGCGTCAGCGGCGCGCCGGCGCTCGTGGACGGTGGCGTCGTGACCGTGCCCACCTTCGCCATCTACGACCTGGAGGGAAACTGGATCGTGGAGGGCCACGGCGTCGACCCCGACATCGAGGTGCCCGAGGATCCCAGCGCGCTGGCGAAGGGCGTCGACAATCAGCTCGAGGTGGCGATCGAGGAGGTCCTGCGGCGGTTG
>CAJQNK010000215.1 GCA_905479655.1 uncultured bacterium
CGGCGAAGCTCGGAGCACGCCGGCGCGAGCCAGCGCCCGCGTCACCGTGCTGTGGTGGACCCCGAGATGCCGCGCGATGGTCCCCTTCGCCCAGCCCTCGACCTCATGGAGTCGCCGGATCTCGGCGGAAAGCCGCGGAGAGATCATCGCCGCGCCTCCACACGCGCCACGGCCGGCGGCAGCGCAGGAAGTCGTGGCGCACCACCGGCTCGCAGGGGTGCCGACAGCGCACGCAGACGATCGACCGGCTCCCTTCCGCCCCGACAAGGCTTCCTCGGGCTCTCGACTGAGGCTCCCCTCGCCATGGCGCGACCCTCCCAGAGCCTCCCGCCGTGCGGCAACCGTGATGCGTCACTTTCTGCCGCTGACGCTCCCGGTATGCCCGCTGACGCGCCGCGTGCAGCCGCCGCCCCCGAGGCGTCCCCTGGTACCGCCGCCCCGCCTCCCGCAGGCTGCGCCGACGCGCCGACTCCGCGGTCGCGTGCCTTCTGGTACGGCCAGCTCTCTGGCGTGGTCGAGCCGGTGGCCGGAGTGGTCGGAGCGGCTGCCGTGCTCGTCGTCCAACCGGCCCTCCCCTACGCCCTTGCCTTCGCGGCCGGCGCGATGGTCTTCGTCGTGGTCGAGGAGCTGATCCCCGCTTCGCACCGCGCCGGAAACACCGACCTGGCGACGGTCAGCACGGTGCTCGGGTTCACCGTCATGATGATGCTCGACGTCGCGCTCGGTTCATAGCGGGATCAGGCGGCGTCGCAGAACCATTGCCGCCGGAGCCAGAGTGCGACCGCGCCCCGATGAATCGGGGAGGATTCCCAACGAAGAGTCCGGAGAAGAGGGCCGCTCGTAGCGTGTCTCGCCTTTTCACCACGGGCTGCTAGCCCGCCCCGGGGGTCGGGACCGCATCTTTGCCGCGCCGCCGGCGCCTCTGCTAGCCTGCCACCCCATGGCTGTATCCGAGGTCCCGTTCGAAGAGCCTCTGACCGAGCTGCGGCGACGCATCGAGGAGCTGGAGGCGTACCCCGACGATCGTCGGAGGGAGCGTGAGATCGAGCGACTGAACGGTCGCTTGAGGAAGGAGACGCGGCGCGTCTACGGCCAGCTCGATCGGTGGGAGAAGACCCTCGTCGCGAGGCACTCCGACCGGCCCCACACCCTGGGCTACGTGGAGCGCCTGATGGACGACTGGGTCGAGCTCCACGGTGATCGCTCGTTTGCGGACGACCCGGCGATCGTAGCCGGTCTCGCCCGCTTTCGTGGGCGGCCGGTGGCGGTCATCGGACATCAGAAGGGGCGGGGGACGACGGAGAAGATCCGCCGCAATTTCGGTCAGCCGCGGCCCGAGGGCTACCGCAAGGCGCTGCGCGTGATGCGCCTGGCCGAGCGCTTCGGCCGGCCGATCCTCACGTTCGTCGACACCCCCGGCGCCTACCCGGGAATCGGGGCGGAGGAGAGGGGGCAGGCGGAGGCGATCGCGCGGAACCTCCTCGAGATGGCTTCGCTACGCGTTCCGATCGTCGTGATGATCACCGGCGAGGGAGGATCCGGCGGCGCTCTGGCCCTGGGTGTCGGCGACCGGGTCTTCATGCTCCAGTACTCGACCTACTCCGTCATCTCGCCCGAGGGTTGCGCCGCCATCCTGTGGAAGGACCAGGCCCGCAAGCAGGAGGCCGCCGAGGCCATGCGGGTGTCAGCCCCCGACTGCCTGGAGCTCGGGATCGTGGACGCTGTCCTACCGGAGCCCGAGGGGGGCGCCCACTCGGACCCCGACGCCACCTGTGAGGCGGTGGGACGGGTCGTCGCCGAGGCCCTGGACGAGCTGTGCGCGCTGTCGACCGAGCAGCTCCTCGAGGGCCGCTATCGACGCTTCCGCGCCCTGGGGCGATTCAACGAGAGCTGAACCCGAAGTGCGCTCGTCGCCCCGCCGAGCGGAGTGGGGAGCAGGCTAGAATCCCCCCATGGCCACCCGATCCATCGCCTGGCTCAGAGCCCTCTTGCTGCTGAGCCTGATCGGGTTCAGCGCCGTGGTCCTCAGGACCCTCCTGGATCAGGGCGAGGACGTCGGCGGGGAGGCCGAGCCCGGCACGGAGAGGAATCTGGAGACCCGCGAGCGCGGGCTGGTGCTCGCCGGCGAGGGGTTCGACTACGAGTACACGGAGGGAGGCCGGCAGGCCCTCAGCATCCACGGTGACCGGATGCTGTCCGACCGGGACGACAACGTGGTCCTCGAGGGCGTGGAGCTGACCCTCTACCAGGAGGACGGGGACGCGTTCCACCTGGTCTCGGAGAAGGGGAGCTACAACCTGAGGAGCGAGCAGTCCGAGCTCGAGGGCGACGTCGTCGTCCGCGGTCCCGACGGCCTGCGCTTCGAGACCGAGCGCATCACGGTGCATCGGGGACAGCTGATCCAGTCCAAGTCCCCGGTTCGCTTCCGCTTCGCGGAACGCTACGCCGGCCGGGCCAACAGCCTGACCGTGACGTTGCGGCGTCGTGTCTACCGCCTCGACGGCAAGGTGCGGATCGACCTCGTCCGGGGAGTCCCCGCCGTGGGCTTTCTCGCCTGCGACCTCCTGCTGTTCGAGCGCGACGAGGGGCTCATCCGCGCCCTGGGCGACGTCCGCCTGCGTCGGGGCGACGACTTTCTGAGTGCGCGACGCCTGGCCGTGAGGCTGACCGAGGACGAGCGCCGAGCGAGCTTCATCCGCGCGCACTGGGGCGTCACCGGTCGCCGGGCGGGGGTCGACCCGGACGGCGACCCGTTCTGGATCGGTCTCCGCGGAGAAGCGCTGTCCCTGACCCTCGACGAGACCACCGGTGATCCCCAGGAGCTGGAGATCGAGAGCAGCGATCGATCCTCGGTGATCCTGGAGCAGGAGACGGCCGCGGGATCGATGCGTCGGCTGAGCACGCCCTACCTGACGGGAGAGTTCGCGGCCGGCGAGCTGCGGCTCATGAAGATGTCGGAGCCGGTGGCCCTGACGGAGGCTCTCACCTCCGACCCCCAGGCGCTCCTGGGATGGGGCTGCGCGAAGGAGGCGCAGGTCGAGCTGGACTCCGGAGGATTCGTCCGTACGATCCTCGAGGGCGCGGTCGAGCTCTGGCAGAGCGGTCTGCACTCTCGGGGCGACCAGGCGACCGTCGAGCACGAGTCGGGCGCCGGGGAGCTGCAGGGGGTGCCGGCGGCCGTCCTGTTCGACCGGGGAGAGCTGACGGCGCCCGCCATCCACCAACGGGAGGACGGCTCGATCGAGGCGGAGGGCGGTGTCCTGGCGCGCTTCGTCGGCGGGACCGGTTCGTTCCGGGGTCGGGACGAGCCGGTGCGTGTCGAGTCGGAGAGCGCCTCCTGGTCGCCGGCGGACGGCTCGGTCGTCTTTCTCGGCAACGTTCAGGCCTGGCAGGGGACCAGCCTCCTGTTGGCCCAGGAGGTGCGCGAGGAGACCGCCGTGGAGCGCCTGACCGCGAGCGGCGGAGTCAGGACCCTGTGGGAGCGCGAGGCGGCGGAGGTGCCGGAGCGCTTCGTGGAAGTGCGCGCCGACCCCGGGATCGCCGACTCCGGGGGCCCGGAGTCCGAAGCGGCCCCGGAAGCACCTCGCGAGGAGGCGCTCGAAGTGACCGCGGAGTCCCTCGTCTACGATCGGCCTTCCTCC
This sequence comes from uncultured bacterium, assembly GCA_905479655.1. Taxonomy (GTDB): domain Bacteria; phylum Acidobacteriota; class Thermoanaerobaculia; order Multivoradales; family JAHEKO01; genus CAJQNK01. The sequence continues at coordinate 3,642 of CAJQNK010000215.1, forward strand.
GTCATCACCTATCAGGGCGACGTCTACGCGCGTCAGGGGCTGCGCTCGATGCGCTGCGAGCAGATGGAGGCGGACCTCGACGACGACGGCAAGGCACGGCGGGTGACCTGCCGGGAGAACGCCTCCGTGGTCGACCGCCTGGCGGGGCGGACGGTGGAGGGTGACCTCGCCGTCTACGACCTCGAGACGAGCACGGCCCGGGTCTCCGGAGAGAGGGTGCGCATGGAGGACGCCGACGGTCGCGAGGTCGTGGGGCCGGTCCTCGTCTACGATTTCGCAACCGGGTCTGCGAGGGTGGAGAGTCCCGGCGTCTTCGAGCCGATCGGGGAAGGGGAGGAGCAGCCGTGAGCACCGACAGCACCTCCAGATCCCTGTCGGCTCGAGACCTGAAGAAGGTCTACCGGGGCCGGGCGGTCGTCAACGGAGTCAGTGTGGAGGTCCATCCCGGGACGATCGTCGGGCTCCTCGGGCCCAACGGAGCGGGCAAGACCACGACCTTCAACATGGTCGTGGGGCTCGTACCGCCCGACGAGGGCCGCGTATTCCTCGGAGGGAAGGAGATCACCGGGCTCCCGATGTACCTGCGGGCCCAGCGGGGGATCTCCTACCTACCCCAGGAGCCTTCCGTCTTCCGGAAGATGTCCGTGGAGGACAACCTCCGATCGATCTTCGAGACCCTGGACCTGGCCCACGGAGAGCAGGAGAGGAGAATCGACCAGCTCATCCGCGACTTCGGCCTGGAGAAGGTCCGTCGCTCGCAGGCCTACCAGCTCTCGGGCGGAGAGAGGCGGCGAGTGGAGATCGCCCGGGCCCTGGTTCTGAGCCCGTCCTTCATCCTCCTCGACGAGCCCTTCTCGGGCATCGATCCCATCGCGGTGCTGGACATCCAGCGGATCGTCCAGCATCTCCGTGAGGTCGGGATCGGCATCCTGATCACGGACCATAACGTACGGGAAACATTGAAAATAACCGACTCGGCTTATATCATCAACAACGGTGAGATCCTTCGCTCAGGCCCCCCCTCCGAGCTCTCCGAGGACCCTCAGGTGAGGAAGATCTACCTCGGCGAGGAATTCACCCTGTAGGGTTCACGCGATGGCACTGGAGCAGAAGCTCTCCCTGCGACTGGCCCAGAGGCTGGTCATGACCCCGTCGCTGCAGCAGGCGATCAAGCTGCTGCAGATGACGAGGATGGAGCTCCAGACGGCGGTCGCTCAGGAGCTCGTGGAGAACCCGGTGCTCGAGGAGGTCGAGGAGACCCAGGAGGAGGAGGCGGCCGCCACCACGGCGGATCTCGAGCGTCAGGAGGAGAAGAAGGAGCCCGAGGAAGGGGAGCTGGACCACGAGGCCTCGCAGGAGGAGATCGACCTCGAGGCCTACTTCAACGACTACTACGAGTCGAGCACCGAGCCGTCCGTGGTCGCGGCGCGGGAGGCTCCGCCCCTCGAGAACACGGTCTCGCGCGAGCCCGACCTGTACGACCACCTCTTGTGGCAGCTCCACATGGCCGAGCTGCCGCCGGCGATCCGGGAAGTCGCCGAGATCGTGATCGGCAACCTCGATCCGGACGGCTTCCTGGTGGCCACGATCGAGGAGATGGCAGGGCTCGGCACCGGGTTGAACGGCGGCGAGCCCTACCCGGAGGAGACGGTGCGTGAGGCCCTGGCCCTCGTCCGCGGCTTCGATCCCCCGGGCGTCGCCTGGCCCGACCTCGCGCAGAGCCTCCTCGCCCAGCTGGATGCCCAGGGCGAGGCGGAGGACTCCCTGGTGCGCCGGGTCATCTCGGAGGCCTGGGGTCCTTTCCTCCGACGACAGTTTCCGGCCATCGCGAAGCTCTTCGGGATTCCGCTCCCGGAGCTGGAGCCCGTCGTCGAGCGCATCAGGAGTCTCGAGACCCGCCCGGGTCGGCGATACTCGACCGACACGATCCACTACGTCGAGCCCGACGTCACGGTGGTCATGGTGAGTGGCGAGTACGTGATCCAGCTCTCGGACGACGGCCTGCCCAGGCTCCGGGTGAGTCGCGCCTACCGACGTATGCTCCAACAGATGCGGGGCAAGAAGAGCGAGACGGAGGCACGGCAGTACATTCAGGAGAAGATGCGTTCGGCCCTCTGGCTCATCAAGAGCCTCGATCAGCGTCAACGGACGATCTACAAGGTCGCGACCTCGATCGTCCAGCAGCAGAAGGCCTTTCTGGACCGGGGCATCGACCACCTGCGTCCGATGGTGCTGCGTGACGTCGCGGACGACATCGGCATGCACGAGTCCACGGTCAGTCGCGTGGTCTCGAACAAGTACATCCACACCCCCCGTGGTCTCTACCCGATGAAGTTCTTCTTCCACAGCGGGATCGATCGGGACTACGGCGAGGACATCTCGTCGCTGACGGTGAAGAGGATGATCGAGAGGCTCATCGGGGAGGAAGACGGGAAGAAGCCCCTCTCCGACAACAAGCTGGCGCAGATGCTCAAGCGGGAGGGGATCAACATCGCCCGCCGCACGGTCGCGAAGTACCGTGACGAGTTGAGCATCCCGTCTTCGACCGACCGTCGGCAGATCTTCTAGGTTCACGACGAAGGGGACGAAAATGAACGTCGAGTTCGTGGCTCGTGGCTATGTATTGGACGACAAGATCCGAGAGTACGCCGAGGACAAGCTCGGGAAGCTCTCGAAGTTCCTCGAGGCCCCGGTCGACGTACGGCTCACGCTGGAACAGGAGAAGCACCGGCAGATCGCCGACCTGCACATCGCTCATCGCTTCGGAGTGATGCAGGCCCGCGAGGAGACCGTCGACATGTTCGGCTCCGTGCTCCAGGCCGTCGAGAAGCTCGAGAAGCAGGCCCGGCGGGCGAAGCGGAAGCACCAGTCGAAGATCCGGCGCGCCGACCCGCCGCCGTGGAACGGCCACGAGTGGCCGCTGTCGATCGTGGAGCGGGCGAGCCTGGATGCCGGCGACCAGCCGCGGATCATCCGCTCGACCCACCTCCAGATCAAACCGATGACCATCGACGAGGCCGCTCTCCAGCTCGAGGGCTCGAAGAACGACTTCTTCGTCTTCCGGGACGCCGTGACCGACCGGGTGTCGGTCCTGTACAAGCGCCGAGACGAGAACTACGGCCTCATCTCTCCAGAGTTCTGATCCGTGCGACTCGCATCCCTCACCACGCGGGAACTGATCTTCCCGGGAATCTCGGCGCCCGACGCGTCGAGTGCTCTGCGGGCCCTGTCCGAGAGAGTCGAAGAGCAGGGTCGTGTCTCCGACTCGCAACAGCTCTACCGGAAGCTGTGCGAGCGGGAGGCCCTGGGCTCCACCGGCATCGGCTCGGGGGTGGCCCTACCCCACTGCAAGCTCCCCGGCCTCGACGAGGTCGTGCTCGCGGTAGGAATCAGCCCCGACGGGGTCGAGTTCGGCGCGGTCGACGGCGTTCCGGTGAAGGTCTTCTTCCTCCTGATCTCTCCGGACGACGCTCCGGCGGCCCACCTGCAGTCCCTGGCGGCGATCTCCCGCTGGATCAAGAACGGCCACCATCGGGAGCGGATCAGCGACATGGAGGACGCCTCGGCCATCTACCAGATCCTGCAGGAGGACGGCGAGTGAGTCGTCGTTCCGGCTACCCGGCCGTGCGGGTCTCTGAGCTGCTGGAGTCGGAGCTGGCCGACCTCGACCTCACGGTCCTGTGCGGGGGGACCCATCTCGACAACGAGATCATCAACCCCAGGGTCCAGAAGCCCGGGCTGGCGTTTGCTGGCCACTACGCCTACATCCGTCCGGGGCGGGTGCAGATCGTCGGCGAGAGCGAGACGGAGTACCTGAGCACCCTCGATCCGGAGAAGCGCGCGGAACGCTTCGACCGCATCACCGCCCTCGCCGTCCCCGTGTTCGTCGTGACGAAGGGGATCGCGCCGCTACCGGACTTCCTGGAGGCCTGCCGCGAACGGGAGATCCCCGTCCTCTCTTCGACGGCGCTGTCGTCCACCGTCATCAAGAGGGTGAGCTTCTTCCTCGAGGAGCATCTCGTGCCCTCGACCAACCTGCACGGCGTGCTGCTCGAGATCTACGGTCTCGGCGTGCTCCTCATCGGCCAGAGCGGGGTGGGGAAGAGCGAGTCGGCGCTGGACCTGATCACCCGCGGGCACAGCCTGGTGGCGGACGACCGTGTGGTCGTCAAACGCTACCCCAGCGGCGAGCTGGTCGGACAGAGCTCGGGTCCCTACCGTCACCATATGGAGCTCCGAGGCCTGGGGATCATCAACGTCCAGGACCTCTTCGGCCTGGCGGCCGTGCGCGAGCGCAAGGCCATCGACCTGGTCATCCAGCTCGAGCCCTGGGACGAGTCCAAGCCCTACGATCGTCTGGGCCTGGACGAGTCCGTCTACCCGATCCTGGACTCGCCCTGTCCTTTCATCGTCATGCCGGTCGCCCTGGGTCGGAACATCTCCATCCTGGTGGAGATCGCCACCCGCAACCACCATCTCAAGCTCCAGGGCCACCACTCGGCCCGCGAGTTCGCCGACAAGCTCGAGCAGGAGCTGCGGGACAAGGCCCGAGTCTCCTGAAGAGCCCGCTCGGTTCGCGACCGCGACAGACAGAGAGACGAGTCGACATGGGGAAACCGCGTTGGGTCCTGGTGACCGGCCTCTCGGGTTCGGGCAAGAGCACCGTTGCCAAGAGCTTCGAGGATCTCGGCTACTACTGCGTCGACAACCTGCCGCTGCCCCTTCTGAGAGGCTTCCTCGAGGATCCGGCCTCCCTGGTGCGGGGCTACGACCGCTTCGCGGTGGTGACCGACGTGCGGGCGCCAGGGTTCGCGACCGAGCTCCCGGCCCTCCTGGCCGAGATCGACCGGGGGAGCACGGACCTCACCCTCCTGTTCCTGGAGGCGAACGACGAGATCCTCGTCCGTCGCTTCTCGGAGACCCGCCGACCCCATCCGCTCTCCAGCGGCGGCCAGGTCATTGAAGGGATCCGTGACGAGCGGCTGCGGCTCGCGGAGATCCGAGGTGCGGCGGATCTCGTGTTCGACACCAGCGAGTGGTCGATTCACGGACTACGGGACCGGGTCTTCCGGGTGTTCTCCGGGGAATCGGCGGGCGGCCCGGACCTCGTGGTGCCGATCGTCAGCTTCGGCTTCAAGCACGGAATCCCGTACGGCACCGACCTGTTGTTCGACGTCCGGTTCCTGCCCAACCCCCACTTCATTCCCGAGCTGCGGCCGCAGACCGGTTGCGACGACGCGGTTCGGGAATACCTGGAAGCCCAACCCGAGTTCCTCGAGATGGTGGCTCGGTTGGCAGACCTCATGCTCTGGCTCCTGCCTCGCTACCATCGCGAGCATCGACGGTACGCCTCGATCGCGATCGGCTGTACCGGTGGACACCACCGGTCGGTCGGTGCGGCCGAGCGATTGAAGACTCTACTCGAGAAGGAGGACTGGGCGGTTCGGCTCGTTCACCGGGACATCGACCGCTAATCGATGTCTGCCGGCGCGGCCGCGCCGAACGGAATCAAGATGATCAAGACTCTGATCCTGACGCACGGCGCACTGGGCTACGAGCTTCTTGCCGCAGCGCGGCATATCAGCGGCGAGATGCCCGAGTTCGAAGCGCTGTGTCTCGCCTGGGAGGACAGCTTCGACGTGGCGCACGGGAAGGTGGCCGATCACTTCGCGAAGCTGGCTCCCGAAACCGAGGTCCTCATCCTGACCGACATCTTCGGCGGGACTCCCTACAACGTCGCCGTGACCTTCTACGACCCCGGGCGGGTCGAGGTCGTCACGGGAGTGAACCTCCCGATGGTGGTTCGCCTGGGCTGCGCGCTGGAGCGCCGGCGGAGAACGCCGGGCGAGCTGGCCATCTGGATCCAGGCCAAGGGCAAGAGGGCGATCTGCACGGCCGGAGAGGCGCAGGGCTGCATGCCCCCGCCGACGGTCGTCACCCAGTCCGCGGGAGGCCAATGATCGAGAAGAAGACCCGCATCATCAATGCGCTCGGACTTCACGCCCGGGCAGCCGCCAAGCTGGTCCACACCGCCGGCGAGTTCGAGAGCGACGTGACGCTGGTGAGGGATGGCGAGGAGGCAGATGCCAAGAGCATCCTGGGCATCCTCCTGCTGGCGGCGGCCCAGGGGTCGGACGTGGTGGTCCGAGCCGAGGGTGAGGATGAGCAGGAGGCCCTCGGCGCGGTGATCGACCTCATCGAGGATCGCTTCGGTGAAGGGGCCTAGATGACGGGCGCCGAGGAGATCCGCCAAGGTCTCGGGGTTTCGGGAGGCATCGGCATCGGCCGTGTCGTTTGCTTCCGCAGTCGGACTCACGAGGTCTTCCGGATCCCGCTCCAGGAACACCAGGTCGAAGGGGAGATCGAGCGGATCCGGCGGGCCGTCGGGATCGCGCACGACGAGATCCAGGCCATTCGGGAGCGGGCCCGCGACGAGCTGGGCGACGAGCTGGCGGCCATCTTCGAGGCCCACGCGCTGGTGCTCCACGACGACCTGTTCCTGCTGAGGATCGAGGAGCGGATCCGGGAGAAGAGGATCAACGCGGAATGGGCCGTCTACCGCACAGCCGAGGAGCTCGAGAAGCGCTTCGCCGGTCTCGAGTCCGAGAACCTCCGGGCCCGTGCGGAAGACCTGCAGGACGTCAGTCGCTACCTGTTGCGCTCCCTCCAGGGCATCGCGCACCACGAGCTCTCCGAGGTCGAGGGAGACGTCGTGATCGTGGCTGACGACCTGACGCCCTCCGACGCGGTGCGCCTCGGCCGGCAGCGGGCCGTCGGGCTGGTGATCGAGGGCGGGGGCCAGACCTCCCATACGACCATCATCGCCCGTTCGCTCCACCTGCCTCTCGTCGCGGGAGTCTCGGGGATCACCCAGGTCGTCGGGGACGAGGATCCCGTCGTGGTCGACGGGTCGGCCGGGACCGTGACGCTGCATCCAGGCAAGGAGACCCTGCAGCGCTTCCGACGGCGGCAGCGGGAGTTCTCGATCGCCATCGCCAGCCTCGAGGAGACCCGGGCTGTACCGCCGGTGACGCTCGACGGGGAGCGGATCGAGCTGATGGCCAACATCGACCTGCCGGAGGAGATCGACGAGGCCGTCCGCTACGGGGCCTCGGGCGTCGGGCTGTACCGCAGCGAGTTCCTCTATATCGAGAGGAGCCCCGAGCTCCCGACCGAGGAGGAGCATCTCGAGATCTACTCGAGGATGATCGAGGCGATGGCGCCGGAGCCCGTCGTCATCCGGACCTACGATCTGGGGGGGAGGAAGTTGGCGCGTCAGGTCATGGAGTCCGAGGAGGACAACCCGGTCCTCGGCCTTCGGGGAATCCGCCTGACCCTGGCGCGACCCAAGATCTTCGAGGTCCAGGTACGGGCTCTCCTGCGGGCGGGCCTGAAGGGCAACCTTTGGATCCTGCTTCCGATGGTCTCCGCGAACGACGAGGTGCGGCGGTTCCGCGAGTTCGTGACGGCGGTGATGAAGGGCCTCGACGAGGACGGCCTGGAGTACAGCCGGGACTTCAAGCTCGGCGCCATGGTAGAGGTTCCGTCGGCGGCGATCACCGCCGACCTCCTGGCGCGCGAGGTCGACTTCCTGTCCATCGGCACGAACGACCTCATTCAGTACTCGTTGGCGGTCGACCGCAACAACGAGCATGTCTCGTACCTCTACCGGCCGCTGCATCCGGCGATCCTGCGCATGATACGGTTCGTCGTCGAGAGCGCCAGGGAGGCCGAGACGGAGCTCGCGATCTGCGGAGAGATGGCCTCGCAGACCCGCTACACCCCGCTGTTGGCCGGACTGGGTGTCCGACGGCTCTCCATGAGCCCGCGGACCATCCCCGACGTCAAGGGGAAGATCCGGACCCTGGAAATTCCGCGGCTCCGCGAGCTCGCGGCGGAGTGCACGAACCTCGGATCGGCCGACGAGGTCGCTCGTTGCCTCGAGAGCTACGAAGCCGAAGACTAGGAGGATGGGCTGATGCTGCAACCGACGCGGAGGGTGGACAAGCCCTGGGGCTATGAGCTGATCTGGGCCCACACCGAGCGCTACGTGGGCAAGATCCTCCACGTCGACGCGGGGCACGCGCTATCGCTCCAGTACCACGAGAAGAAGGACGAGACCCTCTACCTCCTGAAGGGCAGCTTCGCGCTCGAGGTGGAGGAGGACGGCGAAATGGTCACCCGCGAGATCACCGAGGGGGAGTCGTACCACATCGGCCCGGGGACGAAGCACCGGATGGTGTCCGGGCCGAACGGATGCGACATCCTCGAGGTCTCGACACCGGAGCTCGACGATGTGGTCCGCCTCGAGGATCGCTACGGGCGCGCCTGAGGGCGCGCGCACGGCAGTCCTGGCTGTCCCGCTCCTCGTTCTCGTTCTCGTTCTCGTCTCGGGGTGCGCCGGCACCCTGGAGCCCGAGGCCCTGCCGCCGCAGGCCGTCGTGCCGTCGGCCGAGCCCCGGTCGCCGGACCAGCCGCCGGAAGCCCCGGCCCGCACCGAGGCCCCGTCCCGGGTGTCCCTGCCCTCGGCGGAGCCCATCGTGATCGACCCCGGCGAGGACACCCGGGCCGGCTCCCGGGGCTTGGCCGAGGCCGCCGAGGCCGAGAGGTTGCGCAGGGACCGGACCGAGGCACCGGTCCACGTCATCGATGACGAGAACCTGGCCGACCATGCCACGGGCGATCTCACCGTGGCCGGGGGGGTCTCCGCGGGTCCGGTGGAGGAGAGCCCGCCCGACGCCGAAACCCCGGCGTCCGTGGCTCGCGACGAGGCCTACTGGCGCTCGACGATGCGAGACGCGCGTCTCGATTGGAGGGACGCCTGGGACCGGATCACCGTGCTGGAGAACCGTGCCGCGGACCTGCGACGCCGCTTCTACTCGGAGGACGACCCCTGGGTGCGCGACACGCGGATCAAGCCGGAGCTGGATCGGACCAGCGCCGAGCTGGGGCAGTCCCGTATGGATGTGGAGGCCGCGCGGGAGGCGGTGGACGTCCTGCTGGAGGAGGGTCACCGGGCCGGCGCCCTGCCGGGATGGCTGCGGGAGGGTGTAGAGTTCGAGCCCCCAGCCGTCGAGCAGGAGCCCGAGGGAGAGCCGAGACAGGGGGCCGAGCCCAGGGAGCCGACCGTCGTGGACGAGACGGGAGGGGAAGGGGAGTGAGATGCGATCCCGACGATTCTTCATCGAGACCTGGGGCTGCCAGATGAACGAACTCGACAGCCAGCGGATGGCCGGCCAGCTCATGGAGCAGGGCCTGCTGCCGACCCGGGCCGTCGAGGAGGCGGACATCCTGCTCCTGAACTCGTGCAGCGTGCGGGAGAACGCCGAGAACAAGGTCTTCAGTCGCATCGGGGAGTATCGGGACCTGAAACGCGACCGGCCCGGAATGATGATCGGGCTCTGCGGCTGCGTTGCCCAGCAGGTCGGCCAGCGGGCCCTCGACCGGGTACCCGACCTCGACTTCGTCCTGGGCCCGGGCCGCGTCGGTGAACTGCGGGAGACCCTCGCCGCAAGGGCCGCCGGCCGGCGTCTGGCACACGTCGGATTCCCCGAGGAGAAGCACTACGAGATCGACACGATCGCCCGCGACGGCGAGTACAAGGGCATGGTCACGATTATCGAGGGCTGCAACAAGAAGTGCACCTTCTGCATCGTACCGACCACCCGGGGGCCGGAGAGGAGTCGTCCTCTCGCCACGATTCTCGAAGAGGTCCGACACCTGGTCGACTATGGATTCGTCGAGATCGAGCTGCTCGGGCAGACGGTGAACCACTGGCGGGAGCCAGGAGGCAGTGAGGACTTCGCCGACCTTCTCGACGCCGTCGCTCGAACTCCGGGTGTCCGCCGCCTTCGCTTCGTCACCTCGTACCCGCGAGATTTCACGCCGCGCATGGTGGAGCAGATCGGGCTTCACCCCAACATCGTCCCCTACCTCCATCTCCCGGTTCAGTCCGGGTCCGACTCGGTCCTGCGGAGGATGGCCCGTGGGTACACGATCGGCGGCTATCTGGATCTCGTCGACCGGCTGCGCGCGACCCGACCCGACCTGGCGCTGTCGACCGACCTCATCGTCGGGTTCCCCGGCGAGACCGAGGGAGAGTTCGCCGAGACGCTGGCTCTCGTCGAACGGGTTCGGTTCGCGCAGATCTACGCCTTCAAGTACTCCCCGCGACCCGGCACGGCGGCTCCGCGCCTCCCGGACCCGGTCCAGCCGGAGATCGCGGGGCGACGCCTGCAACAGATCTTCGCCGCGCAGGAGGGCATCCAGCGAAGCCTGAACGGGGACCTCGTGGGTCGGGACCTCCAGGTTCTCGTCACCGGGTGGGGCAGGGAGGCGGGCACCCAGACCGGCCGGACCTCTTGCAACCGCGTGATCCACTTCTCGGCGGGCAGCCCGGCCCCCAGTCTCGGCGAGCTCGTCGACGTGAGGGTGGCGAAGGCGCTGCCGCACAGCCTGATCGGCCGCCTGACGAATGCGCCCGAGGCCTCCCGGGAGCCTCTCTCCGCACGTTTTCCGATCCTCGCCGAGTCGAACCGCTAGGAGAGGGAGTCGGGAGATGCCGGGACGGAAGAGCGAGCCGGAGGCCCAGGAGACGGCCGACGAGCGGATCGAGATGGAGATCAAGGGGATCATCCTCGAACCCAAGACCCGCTCTCCGGTGGTGGTTCTCAAGGACGAGAACGACACCCGACTCCTCCCGATCTGGATCGGGGGCGCCGAAGCCCAGGCCATCGCCAGTCGGCTCCA
>CAJQNK010000216.1 GCA_905479655.1 uncultured bacterium
GGCCGCGGCGGTCCTGGGCTGGGTGGCGGCCCCCCGCTCCCACGCGGTGGTGCTCCTCGAGCCGGACGCCGACCAGGTGGTCTTCGCCCAGCGGGAGAACGGTGCCTGGCTCGCCCACGTCACCGCCGGCGTCGCCCTGGACTACGACACCTCCTATACCGTCGAGGTCGCCTTCGACGGCGCCGAGTTCCAGGTGCTGCTCGACGGTGAGCTCCTGATCCGGGAGCCCAACGCCGCCGCCGCCGAGCCCCACGGCCGCTTCGGCTTCGGCTCGCGCGACGCCGACCTCGCGGTGGAGAACTTCCACGTGGTGCCGGAGACCGGCGGCTGAGGCGTGGAGCGGGGCGCGCCTCGATCCCCCCGTGCTACGGCCGAGACCCGCCCGCCCCGTCCACCACGGAGGCCCCCGCCACCTCCACCTCGGCCCCGCGGGCGCCGAAGCCGATCGTGCCGAACGGCAGCCCGGGGAAGGCGGAGGGCTCGTCGAACAGCACCGCGCCGTCGAGCGAGGCGACGAAGCGGGCACCGTCGGAGCGGATCTCCACCCGGTAGGAGACCCCGGGGTCGATCGCCACTGCCGCCGAGGCACCGGCGAGGATCCGCCCGCCCTCGCGCTGGGCGAAGAGCACCCGGTCGAGCTCCGGGCGAAGCGCCACCAGGACGTTCGTGGGCAGGCCCTCGGCGAAGGCCATCAGCCACACCAGCGACCCCTCCGGCGGGCCGGTGAGGTTGCGGGCCGCGAGATCGGCGGTCACCGTGCAGGCCGAGCACCCCTCGAAGCCGGCCGCGACGGCCCCCGCGGGAAGGCCCTCCGCCGCCGGCACCCCGGCCAGCACGCCCAGCTCCTCGCTCCACGTCCCCCGGGGCAGGGACCAGTCGGCGGCAATCTCCTCGTCCTCGAAGTCGTCCTCGAACAGGCCCGCGGCGTAACGCTGTCCCCAGACCTCGCCCTCGCCGTTGACGAGGTCGTCGCCGTCCCACACCACGAGGTACTCGTTGGCCCCCGGGCGGTAGGCGAGCTTCGGCTGCGCCGCGTCGAAGTTGGTGTCCCCGTCCGGACCCATGGTGCTCAACCGGAAGTCGTTGGCCCCCACCTCCTCGCCGGTGGCGCCGTCGAGCCGCTGGCCCCAGACCTCCGCCTCGCCGTTGCCGGGCACGGCCGGCTCGTCGATGCCGTTCCACACCACCAGGTACTCGCCGTCGGCGGGGCTGTAGGCGACGTCCGGGCGGAATCCGGCGACGTTGTCGCCTCCCCCGTCGGGTCCCATGTCGCTCCGATACCGGTCCCCGAGACGGTTGGCACTTCGGATCGCACTTCGGATCGGTTGCGCTGCACTTCCAATCGTTTGCTCTCTTCACTTCCCTGCGAGTCGGTCGGAGACTCGGCCCCCAGACTCGCCACCCCTCGGAGTACGACTCCACTCATCAGATCGCGGACCGCAACGGCCAACCGCGATGTCGTTCTTCGGAGCCGAACCTCGGTCCTGTAGAGGAAGTAGTCGCCGTCCCTCGGGGGGCTTGGCCCCGAGACGACGATCGGTTCTTCGACATCGATCAGGGGCGATGTCGCCCCTCCCTCATCCATCGCGAGCAGGTAGAGCCCGAGCTGAGCCCGGAAGGGCGTCGCGCTGGCAGTCCCGGGGAATCTGGAGAGCGGGATCCGCAACGACAAGGGAAGGCGTAGCCGTGAGCCCTCGGTCTCGACCCTGCCCAACTCCAGATCCAGCTCCCGAGGCACGTCCTCGGGACTCAGGAGGGTGGCCACGAGATCGCGGCGAACGGCCTCATCCGTCGAGAGAGGCGGGGGGAGGGTCTTGCGGTGGAGCACCCTGGCTCCTTCGACCAGCACGTCGACCTCGATGGAGGCCTCGCGGCTTCTCGGACCCGGCCCCCACGTCACGCCCAGGGAGTAGTAGTTGAGCACCGAGGCGGTCAGGATCTCGGCGAGTCGGCCCACTTGGGCATTCAGCAGCGCCTGCCCTCCGGTGTCCCGGGCGAGCCTGTCGAGCAGTGCGTGGAGCTCCTCTTGGTCGCCGCCTTCCACTCGCCGCGCGGTCCCGGTACCCACTCCCGGCATGACCGTCGTCTCGACATCGATCGACAGGAGCCTCGGGAGAAAGCCCATCCCGTCCAGCGGAAACAGCAGCCACCGCCGGCGAGCGATCTCGTCGCTCAACAGTCGGTAGGCGCTCCGAAGGCGAGCTCGAGCGTCGACGGACTCCGGGTTGCGGATCCGGGGGGCAACGCCCTCGGAGGGCGGCAGCTCGGGTCGCCCCTCCCGATCTCGGCACCCCGGCACGACCGCGGGCCAGGATCCCGCTACGACCACCATCGCCCCTCGGGCCGGGCGAGCTCCCGCCATGTCGAAGGCCGAGACGGCTGCCTCGGACAGCTTCCTCGCCTCGTCGATGGCGATCTCCTGCTTCCCGCGGCAGCCGGTCGACTCCCGGCGAGTCCGCCTCTGCAGGTCCAGTCGCAGAAAGGGGGACTCCCGGCTCGCCGCCTTCGCCAGGGCGAGCCGCACTTCCTGACGGCTCGTCGTCCACGGCTGGAGGGGGTGCAGTTGGTCACCGTCGAAGGCGAAGAGCGCGACCTCGGGGTCTTGCGGTAGGGAGGAGAGCTGACGATCCAACTCGGCCAGAGCGTCGTTCCTTGCGCCCTCGCGAAGCGTGGTCTCGTCCACGAAGACGAGGAGCCGAATCGGACCGCCGCTGGCCATCTCCGACGGACGATCATCGCCCTTGCGAGTGCCATCCCGGATCTCGACGAAGTAGTCGATCCCCCACGGCTGCCCGTCGAGGCTCACCCGGAACTGATCCTCCTCGAGGCCGGCCACCGGTCGGCCAGCATCGTCCAGAACCGAAACCTCGATGTTGATGACTTCGACCTCGACGTGCTCGCCGTGCACCTGCCCTGGGAGCTTTCCCGTGAAAGCGGCGGTGAGCAGAACGACGGCACCCGAGAAGGCACGGTACTTCTTGCTCCTGCTGCTCCTTAGATCACGCATTCCACGAGGCGTACGTCGAGAGGCATCGGGTCAGAAGCAGTTACTGTCGACCGACTGGAAGTAGAACCCCTCGCAACTCTGGTCTTCGAACTCCTCGGGTAGTCCTCATCCGACTGGTGACCTTCTCTCGACTCGCAGTACGGGTCGTGGTCATCGTCTTCATAGACCCAGTAGGTGTAGTCGTAGCGACACTCCTCGTAGGAAGTACTTTCGCAGTTGTTCCAGCACGTCGCGGTGAAGGATGCACACGTCTCCTCTTGCGTAGAGGAAATCGAGCCGAACCCGACCAGGTACACCTCCACGCACGCCTCATAGGTGGGCCGACAGTCCCTTCCGCAGGGCGGCAGGCCGAACCCCGTCTGTGCGCCGAGCAATAGCGACACTACGAACCAGAGCGATGGGGATCTTCTGGATATCATGAGTCTACCTCGCTGGTCGATTGCCGCGATGCGGCAATGCCCGTTGGCCGAGCGCTGCCAACCTACCCCTCTTTACCAAGCCCGGGGTCGTCTTGCCACACCCGTTCGGGCGGTGCTGGCTTACCGAGCCGCTCGGCTCGCGGCGGCTGGCGGCGGCGCTCACGGGGGGCTTCTCCGGCTGCGACCGGTGCCGGGTCACCGCCGTGCTCCAGGTGCGAGAGCCGGCGGCGGCCGGCGGTCCGCAAGCGCCCGCCGCGGCCGCGGCGGTCCTGGGCTGGGTGGCGGCCCCCCGCTCCCACGCGGTGGTGCTCCTCGAGCCCGACGCCGACCAGGTGGTCTTCGCCCAGCGGGAGAACGGTGCGTGGGTCGCCCACGTCACCGCCGGCGTCACCCCGGAGTACGACACCTCGTACACCGTCGAGATCGCCTTCGACGGCGCCGACTTCCAGGTGCTGCTCGACGGTGAGCTCCTGATCCGGGAGCCCAACGCCGCCGCCGCCGAGCCCCACGGCCGCTTCGGCTTCGGCTCGCGCGACGCCGACCTCGCGGTGGAGAACTTCCACGTGGTGCCCGAGACCGGCGGCTGAGGCGCGGCGGGGCGCGCGCCTTGACCGCCTACGGCCGCGACCCGCCCGCCCCCTCCACCACCGAGACCCCCGCCACCTCCACCTCGGCCCCGCGGGCGCCGAAGCCGACCGTGCCGAACGGCTGCCCGGGGAAGGCGGAGGGCTGGTCGAACAGCACCGCGCCGTCGAGCGCGACGACGAAGCGCGCGCCGTCCGAGCGGATTTCCACCCGGTAGGAGACGCCCGGATCGATCGCCGCCGCCGCCGAGCCGCCGGCGAGGATCCGGCCGCCGTCGCGCTGGGCGAAGAGCACCCGGTCGAGCTGGGGGCGCAGCGCCACCAGGACGTTGCTGGGCAGGCCCTCGGCGAAGGCCATCAGCCAGACCAGCGACCCCTCCGGCGGGCCGGTGAGGTTGCGGGCCGCGAGGTCGGCGGTCACCGTGCAGACCGAGCACCCCGCGAAGCCGGCCGCCACCGCCCCCGCTGGCAGCCCCTCGGCCGCCGGCACGCCCGCCAGCACGCCCAGGTCCTCGCTCCACGTTCCCCGGGGCAGGGACCAGTCGGTGGCGATCTCCTCGTCCTCGAAGTCGTCCTCGAACAGGCCGGGGGCGTAGAGCTGGCCGTAGACCTCGGCGTCCTCGTCGAACTGGTCGTCGCCGCCCCACACCACCAGGAACTCGTCGCGCTCAGGGTGGTAGGCGAGTCCGGGCATGCCCGCGTCGAAGCGCGCGTCGCCGTCCGGCCCCATCGTCGAGAGGCGGAAGTCGTTGGCTCCGAGCTCCGACCCGGTCGCACCGTCCAACCGCTGGCCCCAGATCTCGGCCTCTCCGTCGAAGGGGAGCGGTTCGTCGTGACCAGCCCAAACCACCAGGTACTCGCCGGAGCCGGTCCCGTAGGCGACCTGGGGCCGGCTGGCGATCAAGGTGACCGAATCGTCGCCCTCTGCGCCCATATCGCTGATCCGGAAGTCGTTCTCCCCGACCTCGGCGACCGTGGCACCCGAGAGGCGCTGGCCGTAGATCTCCCGGTTGGGGTCCACGGCCTGATTCACCGCCTCGAACACCACCAGGTACTCGTCCCGGTCCGGGTTGTACGCCACACTCGGCTGGCGAGCCTCGTCCTCGATCTGACTGATCCTGAAGTCGTCCCGTCCGATCTCCGCGCCGGTCGCACCCTCGAGGCGCTGGCCCCAGATCTCGAACTCGCCGTCGACCAGGTGGTCGCCAGACCAGACGACGAGGTACTCGTTCCTCGTCGGGTTGAAGGCCACCGTCGGGTTCTCGGCCAGGAACCGCGTATCCCCGGGGGGGCCGCTCTCGCTGATGCGGATGCCGGACTCGCCTAGCGGTTCACCGGTCGCCCCATCCAGGCGCTGGACATGGATCTCGAGGTGAAAGGGCCCGGTCTCGTCATCCGCTCCGGTCCAAGCGACGAGGTACTCGTTGGCTACGGCGTTGTAGGCTAGGTGAGGGTCAAAGACCTGGTAGTTCCTGTCACCGTCGGGTCCTGCATGGCTGATGCGGAGATCGTTTTCCCCGACCTCCTCTCCGGTACCCCCGGCGATTCTCTGCCCGTACACCTCCAGCTCTCCATCCAGAGTGTCGTCGCTGAACCAGACGACGAGGTACTCGTCGTTCGTCGAGTTGTAGGCGACCTCCGGATCGCGGGCGCTGAAGAGGTGGTTTCCTTCGGGCCCCATGTCGCTGATCCGGAAGTCGTTGACGCCGATCTCCTCGCCCGTCGCCGCATCCAGGAGCTGCCCGAAGATCTCGTCTCCGCCGTGGGCGAAGTCGTCCAGGCCGTTCCATACCACCAGGTATTCGTCGCGCAGAGGGTTGTACGCCGCTCGGGGCTCGCCGCCGAAGTACAGCCAGTCGCCTTCAGGCCCCATGTCGCTGATCCGGAAGTCGTCGAGGCCGATCTCCGGATCGATCGTCACCGGGTAGGCCGCAGCCGCGAGGGTGCGGCCATCCACGACCAGCCTGGTCGACGACCGGGCGACCTCCAGGCGGCCCGGGAGCTCGCGCCCCCCTGCCTCGAACACCCGGACGTTCCCCAGCCGAACGGCGCCGGCTGCCACGCCCCAGGTCCAACCGTCGGCCACGGCCGCGAAGGGTTCCGGACCCACGACGGCCCCCTCGATGACGAGGTCCGCACCGGCGAGAGGCAAGGGCTTCAGAAGGAGAAAGCGCTGCTCCATCGCCGTCTCGCCCACGAGATACCGCTCC
>CAJQNK010000217.1 GCA_905479655.1 uncultured bacterium
ACCAGCGTTTCCGAACTTCGACGACAGTCCGCCCGCGATGCATCTCGGCTGCCAGCGTTCCGTCTCCTCGACAATGTCCCTGCATTGCCTGCGTCGGCGCGCCTTGGCCCCCGAGCGCCTCCCGTCCGGCCCTTGTCGCCGAACTTCGGAAACGCTGGTCTAGTCGTCCTCCAGGTCCTCGTCGTCCTCATCGGAGAACACCGCATCCTTGTCGAGGCTCTGTCGGATCCACGCGAAGAAGCTGGCGTCACCGTGGACCGCCTGGAAGGCCAGGATCTCGGGGAGCTCGTAGTTGTGGAGCTCCCGTATCGCCGCCTCGACCTGCGGATACTCGGACTCCAGGCTCTTCACGACCAGCATGTACTCGCTGTCGCGGCAGATCTTGCCCCGCCAGCGATAGATGCTCCGCTGCACGCGGACGATGTTGACGCATGCCGCGTGGCGGCGCCTCACCAGCTCCTCGCCGATGAGGTTGGCCTGCTCTTCCGAGCCTACGGTCGTGACGACGACGATACCTTCCACGGATCGGAGACATTACCCGTCCAGGGCCGACTCGTCAAACTCCCCTCGTCGAGGGTCGATCTGGCCGCTGCCGCCCGGCCGGCGCCACGAGGGAGCCGAGTTCGGGCCCCGAGCCGCCTCTGACTACCTCCACAGCTCCGTATCGACGTCGTAGCGGAGGCTACGCACCCTTCCCGTGGTGCCGAGGACCCGCACCACCGACAGGTGCCGCATGCTGTCCGTCAGGTAGACCGACCCCGGGGTCGACCCTCCGAGAGGCCCGAAGGAGGCAATGTCGGAGAGGTTGAATCGGATGGGGTCATCGAGGTTATCGAGACGTCGGGCGGGATCGCCGGGGTCCCGGGGCGGCGGCCCAGGAGGGAAACCGAACCGGACCCGGCGACCGAGATGGGTGAGATCTCTGGCGGGAGCCACCCGAGGATCGACCCCGGAGTCGATGTCTGAAGTGAGAACGCCGTCTCCATCGCCGTCGGCGTAGAGCGTGTAGGAGACCCGGTGCAGATCGGGATCGGTGCGGAACTTGACCCCGACCCGAAGACTGTGGCGAATCGCAAGCGATCGCGCCTCGTAGAAGACACCAACCAGTTCGGAGGTGGCGAGGTCCACCCGAAGCGCAGCGGCGAGACGGTTCAGGCCCGGAGCCACCAGCGCCAGGGCGAGGCCCGTGATCGCGAGGGCGACCAAGGCTTCCACGAGGGTGAAGCCCTTCTCGGCGGCAGCTCGGGAGCGGATCTTCTGCACGGTTCGCTCACCGAGATCGTGGGCCAGGTCGTCGGTCCGTCGTCAAGCGCTTCCGCCACCCTCCTCTCCCGACCCGCCGTCGCGCACCTTCTCGCGGAGCGTGGTCTCTCCTTCCAGGGAGATCCAGGGCTGGAGACGCTCGTAGGTCTTCTGGCCGACACCACGGACCAGCATCAGGGCTTCGAGCGTCCGGAAGGGGCCGTTCTCCTCTCGGAACTCGACGATCCGCTGGGCTACGGCCGGACCGATTCTCGGCAGGAAGACGAGCTGCTCGACACCGGCCTGGTTGATATTCACCTTGCCGTCCGCCGCCGAGGCGGGCCGGGACAGGCCGGTGATCGAAACGAGCAGGGCTACCGCCACGAGAACGGCGGGGACGTCCAGGGTCTTGATCTTCATGGGGTGTCACTCCTTTGGTTCTGTCGGACTGGGTCAAGGGGAGGGACCAGCGCCCGGAGCGGGCTCGGAACCCTCGAATCCGGCTGCGAGCCGGAGGTCATGTCAGACGCTGCCAGTTGGTCTGGGCCGGCAGCCCGCCCGAGATGCCTGCCTCTTCTCTCCTGATCGATCTCCTGCGACAGCACCCCCTTTCTCCGTTCGTCTTCACTCGCGGAGACCAGTTTCCAAGAGCCGTGCCAGCTCAGAGAAGTCGCTATAAGACACTGATAGTCAACAACTTGCGTGGAATCGCGGCCGACACCTCCCAGTGTCGGCGGTCAAGAACTCTTTCCGGCTCCACCACGGATCACCCTCCCGCGGCGCGGCAACTAGAAGGTGGAGCGTGTTTTCTCAACGCCCCGCTGACGAGCGGTCAAGCGCTCCTGACGCTCGACACGACCTTTGTCGGTCGTCCTCGCGGGGTGATAGCCTCCTTCGGCCCCACCCCCGGCGCTCGGGAGCCCCACGCCCGCGCCCCTCCAAGGAGCCCACCCGTCATGACTCGCAAGCGCTCGAACATCCTGGAGTACCTCGAGGCTCTCCTCGTTGCCGGAATCTTCCTGGGCTTCGCCAACACCTTCGTGGTGAAGACCTTCTACATCCCGAGCGCGTCGATGGAGGAGTCGCTCCTCATCGGTGACCACCTGTTCGTGAACCGCTTCATCTTCCGCCCCGCGGCCTCGGATCTCGAGCGCGCGCTCCTCCCCCTGCGGGCCGTCGACCGGGGAGACATCGTGATCTTCCGCTCCCCGGAGACGCCGTCGATGGACATGGTGAAGCGCTGCATCGGCCTACCGGGCGACGTGATCGAGGTCGTCGACAAGCGCCTGCTCATCAACGGGCAGGAGGTGGACGACTCGGCCTACGCCCTCCACCGGGATCCTCGGATCCTGCGCCGCGGCTCAGTTCGCGCCGTGGCGGCAAACCGCGACAACTACGGTCCGTACACCGTTCCGGAAGACCACTACTTCTGCATGGGGGACAACCGGGACCACTCCTACGACTCGAGATTCTGGGGCCCGGTGCCGGCCTACTACGTGAAGGGCCGGGCCTTCCTGATCTACTGGTCTTACGGCGGCGAGGTCTCGGATGGCAACTGGTACGGCGTGGCCCACTGGGCGCGCCAGCTCGCCGGGACCGTCGTCGGCTTCTTCACGAAGACCCGTTGGGACCGCAGCTTCCAGATCGTGCGCTGATGGAGAGACCCGGGGAGAGCCCCCCCCTCGAGGCCGGGCAGGACGACTCAACCCGGGACGCCGACCTCGGGGCGGCGGCGGAGGCCGACGGTGCGGCCGACGAAACCCGGCTGAGCGAGCCGCACGCGCCGGATCGGAAGCCGAGCACGCGCGCGCGGAGCGTCCCTCCGCTCTGGCGGGAGTACCTCGAAGCGCTCCTCATCGCGGTCATCTTCGCGACCTTCGCCCGCGCCTTCGTGCTCCAGGCGTTCAAGATCCCGACGGGCTCGATGGAGGAGAACCTCCTGGTCGGCGACCACGTCTTGGTCAACAAGTTCGTCTACGGCCCGACGGCCAGCCCGCTGGAGCGGATGCTGTTGCCGAACCGTGCGGCGCGAAGAGGCGACGTGGTGGTCTTCAAGTACCCGGACGATCCCTCCCGGGATTTCATCAAGCGTTGCCTGGGGCTAGCCGGCGACTCGGTCGAGATCGTCGACAAGAGCCTCCTGATCAACGGCGAGCCGGTCGACGAATCAGCCTACGTGCACTTCGAGGACGAGCGCACCTACCCACGGCACCCCCTGCTGGCGGAGCGATATCGGCTGCGAGACAACTTCGGGCCGTACACGGTGCCCGAGGGCCATCTCTTCTGCATGGGCGACAACCGGGACAACTCCCACGACTCCCGGTTCTGGGGTCCCGTGCCGACGAGCTACGTCAAGGGCCGGGCTTTCATGATCTACTGGTCTTTCCGCTCGGAGTCGCCCGCGGTCGCGAGCTCGCCCCGCAGCCGACTGCAGCAGCTCCTGGAGGTGGCGGTACGGTTTCCCAGCCACACCCGGTGGGATCGCAGCTTCCAGCTGGTGCGCTAGTGTCCCGCTCCGTCGGCCTCCGGCTCGATGTTGCGGAGGTGCTTCTTGGGACCCGGTCGCCTGAGCTAGTATTCTCGCCATGCTCCAGATCCGACGCGCGCTGTGGCAGCGAGGACGCTCGGGCGAGGTCCGCCTGGGTTGCGTCCTGTGGCTGATCCTCGTCGCCATCTTCGTTCTGATCCTGGCGAAGATGGGACCCGTCAAGGTCAACAGCACGAAGCTCTACGAGACCCTGAAGGACCAGTCCCGCTTCGCGCGGCAGTCCTCCGGTGAGACGATCAGGAAGCGGATCCTCGAGAGAGCCAAGGAGCTGGACCTGCCCTTGACGGCCAAGGGCTTGAAGGTCGACAAGGGGGAGGCGCGGATCCGGATCATCTGCACCTACACGGTGCCGATCGAGTTCCCCGGCTACACCTACATGTGGACCTTCCGGCACGAGGTCGACGAACCGATCTTCTACTTCTGATCGGGGTCGCCGGAGCGTCGCAGCTCGCTCTCTAGCGCCGCCAGGGCGGCCCCGGGGTCCGGCGCGCCGGTCAATGCTCGACCCACCACCAGGAGGTCGGCTCCGTCACGAAGGGCGGTGCGGGGTCCCGCTACCCGTCTCTGATCGTCGGCCGTCGCACCCCCGAATCGGATTCCCGGGGTGACCAGGAGGAACGGGCGGGGCAGCTCGGCCCGGAGAGCCCTCACCTCGAGCGGCGAGCAGACGACACCGGCGCAACCAGCCGCCCGGGCGACGGCCGCCCAGGCGGAGGCACGACGGCCAGGCGTCCCCGGGAGGTCGAGCTCCTCGAGATCCTTCGGACCCAGGGAGGTGAGCACGGTCACGGCCAGCAGGCCGACACGTCCGTCCACGGCGGTGACGGCGGCATCGAGGGCACGCCGACCCGCGGCGGCGTGAACGGTGAGGAGATCCACGCCCTGGTCGGCGGCGGCCGCCGCGGCCCCGGCCATCGTGGCCGGGATGTCGTGGAGCTTGAGGTCCAGGAAGACCCGAGCGCCAGTCGATCGCGCCCGGGACACCGCCCGTTCGCCCCACCGGACGTAGGCCTCGAGACCCACCTTGAGGACTTCGACCCGCGGCCCGAACGTCCCACACCAGAGGTCGAACCGGGACTCGTCAGGCGTGTCCAGGGCGACCGCGACCCCCGCGATGCGTCCCGCCGAAGCCGTCGTTGCTCCACTCATGGCACTCTCCCTTCGTCGGCCCCGGCTCGGATCCGGCCTTCGAGACCCGCGCCGACGGCCTCTCGGACGTTGCCGAAGCCGTCCTGCTCCAGTCTCTCCAGCAAGCGATGCTGAAGGCCCCTGGCGAACCCGGGTCCGGCGTAGACGAACCCCGTGTACGCCTGGACGAGCGACGCCCCGAGGAGGATGCGTCGGTAGGCCTCGTCGCCATCGTGGATTCCCCCGACGCTGACAAGGAGGGCCCGCCCCAGGAGATGAGGCGCGAGACTTCTCAGCATCTCCCGACTGCGCCGCGTCAGGACCCGGCCGCTGAGTCCGCCCGGCGGCCCCGATCCGGGAAGGAGCGCGTAGTTGGTGGTGGTGTTCGAGATCACGATCCCGCGGGCGCCGGCTTCCACGGCATGGAGGGCCAGGTCGAGGGCGGCGGCGTCGGTGAGATCCGGCGCCAGCTTCACCAGGATCGGTCTCTCGGTGAGCCCCACGGCCTGGCCCAGCAGGCCCTCCACGAACTCGCGGTTCTGCAGATCGCGCAGGCCCGGGGTGTTGGGCGACGAGAGATTGACGACGAAGTAGTCGGCCAGACCCGAGAGGGCGTCGATCTGGAGGAGGTAGTCGTCCTGAGCGCGCTCGGCCGGCGTGGTCTTGTTCTTGCCCAGGTTGACGCCCACGGGGATCGCGAACCGCCGCGCGGACCCGAGCCGGTGACGGAGGGCCTGGTGCCCCTCGTTGTTGAACCCCATCGCGTTCTGCAGGCTCTCTTCCGCAAGGTGTCGAAACAGGCGGGGGCGGGGATTCCCCGCCTGCGGCTCCGGGGTCACCGTCCCCACCTCCGCGAAGCCGAAGCCGAGCCGCGGCCAGGCTCCGAGCGCCTCGCCATCCTTGTCGAAGCCCGCGGCCAGTCCGATGGGGTTGGGGAAAAGCGTTCCCCAGAGCGGCTGCTCGAGCGCAACCTGGCGTCTGGGGGGCTTGGCCGGAGCCACCGTGGCCAACACCTCGAGGAAGCCGAGCGCCAGGCGGTGCACCCGCTCCGCGTCCATGCGCACGAAGGCCGGGAAGGCCATGCGGTAGAGGCGATCGATGATCACGGGCTCGGGGCTCTCCTGGTGGGCTCTCCGATCTCCCGACCGGGAGGAACCGTGAAAGCGGCCGGACGCCCGCGGCACACGATATCCGACGCGCGCCTTGCTAGCATGATCGGGCCGAACAGGCCGAGCGGATCCGGTGCGCGGACCGTGGGCCGCCGGAGCCGGGATCTCGAGCGGATGGCGAGCGGCTCGATCCGGCCGGCCTGCCAGCCGACCGGGTTCCAGCCACGGAAAGGCGTCTCTCGGGGGCCTCTGGGCCTGGCGCTTCAGCCAGGCGACTCCGGTCACGGGACAAGGTCTCCATATGCGCGCGCAGGGTCGGTTCACGAGTCTCATCGCTGGCTTCGCCCCAGGGTTCCTGGCGGGGACGCAGATCGCAGGCCTGCTCTTCTTCCTCAACCCGGAGATCCCTCTTGCTCCGGCGACCTGGACCCGGGCGGTCCTGCTCTACGGCAGCCTGCTCGGGGCGGCTGGCCTCGCGATCCAGCTGCCGTTTCTGTGGCGGCGACCCTCGCTGGCCCGGAGGGTCCTCCCCTGGGCACTCACGGGCGTTCTGGCCCTCTCGGCGCTCCTCCAGGGGGTGCACGCCTCCCGGCTGGCGTTCTTCCTGCCGCCGGGGATCAACGAGCGGCTGCTCAAGGCCGCGATGTGGCTGACCCTCGGCACTCTGATCTCCTTCTACACCGCTCTTCTTCATACCCTCCACGGCCGACGCTACGGGCTCCGAAGCCGGGTCGGCCTCACCATCGTCGCCCTCGCCGCCGTCTACGTGATGATCGAGCGACGCGAGGCCTTCAGGCCCCGGACCGAACCCGCGCCGCTGACCGCGGCCGTCGAGGAGCTACGGCGACCCAACCTGCTGTTCGTCGGCCTGGAGTCCGCGACCCTGGACGCTGTCCTGCCCCTCGCCGAGAAGGGAGACCTTCCGTTCCTGGCGGAGGTCGTACGGCAGGGAGCGTACGGCCACCTCGAGGGCTTCACCCCCAGCCGCCGGCTCGCACTCTGGTCCACGCTGAGCACGGGCAAGCTCCCCTTCAAGCACGGTATCGTCGGCGGCAAGACCTGGATTCTCCCGAGCGTGTTGCCGGGCAGGCTGCGGCTCCTCCCCGTCGGCCTCGGCTTCCAACATTGGGGCTTGCCGGGTGGCGCCAGCGTCCCCGTCAGCGCTCTGGACAGGCTCTCCCTGCCGATCTGGGAGGTCCTCCCGCGCCTCGGCATTCCGACCGGCGTCATCGGCCTCCCGTTGACGGACCCGACCCCCGGAGGCACCGCCTACTGCTTCTCGGAGCGTTTCTTCGAGACCGGAGCGTCGGTGGGGCTGGCGACCCCCACCGAGCTCGCCGAGCGCGGCCTCCTGTTCCGGGTCGGGGCCGACGAGCTCGACCCCGCGCTGGTCCGGAGCTTCCAGGGACGCCTCGGAGCCAGTGTGTCGCGGGCCCTCGCGGGGGATCGGTGGCGCGAGTCCCTGACCCGCTTCCTCCTCGAGCAACGGCAGGACGCCCGGGCCGTGTTCGTCCTCCTGCCGGGGCTCGAGGTAGCCTCACGCCGGTGGTTCGGCGGCTTCTCGGCCGTCGAGTTCGGCGGCTCCCAGGACGCGGGGGCTCGCCAGGCACGACAGCGGTTGATCTCCTACTACCGCTACCTGGACACGATTCTCGCGGACCTCTGGAACGGGCTGCGGGAGCCACGCCTACTGGCCGTCGTCTCCGCCTCCGGCTCGCGAAGGAAGGAGGGCCTCTCGCGGGCCTGGGGCCAGCTCGTCGCAAATCCACCGGTCGCCGGCGTGACCTGGGACGGAAGCGACGGCGTCCTCCTGTTCCGAGGCGACGGCGTCAACGGAGGAGCTCGGATCGACGGCGCCAGCCTCGTGGACGTCGTCCCGACCCTCGCCTACGGCCTCGGGCTGCCGATTGCGCGTGACCTCGACGGCCAGGTCCTCACCGCCGGGTTCAACAGCCGGCACCTGGCGAGTCACCCGATGGTGTTCGTCCCCTCCTACGACGCCCTGGGCGAGCCCGTGGCGCCCTCGGCGCCCGGGGTCGCGATCGACTCGGAGGGCGAAGAGACCCGGCCGGGAGCGGCCCAGCCGATCGGCGGATCCCGACGCTGAGCGCGCCCGCGAACGCCGCCGGGGCTCAGCCCCCGCCGCGTGCCGGCGGCCCCGGAAGCACCGTGGCCCGACCACCCGACCGGGCGGACTCCATCGCACAGCGCCCCTGGAAGAAGCCCGCCTCCTCGATCACCAGGGCCGGCGTCTCGATGTCGGCCAGCAGTCGGCCGGCTGCCACGACCTCGACCCGCTCGTGGGCCTTCACGCTGCCGCGGACCTCGCCGTGGACGTAGAGACGACCGACCTCGACATCCGCATCGACGTGACCCTGGTCGCCGACGATCAGGGTTCCCTTGCAGTGGATCCGACCGTGGAAGTGCCCGTCGATCCTGAAGGTGTCCTCGAACCTGAGGTCTCCGTCCACCCGGCTGCCGGCGTCCAGGAAACCATTGAGCTCACCGCCCTTGCCCTTGGCGCGCAGCATCGTCAGGCTCCGGCTCGGACGGTCCGAGGATGGCGACGAGGGCTCATGACGGGGCCTCCTGCGAGCCCACGAGCCGATCGTAGAGGCCCATGAGCTCCTCCTCCGAATGGAAGTGGATTCGTACGGTGCCGCCGGCACCTCGGCGACGGATCTCGACCCGCGCCTGGAGGGCGGCGACGAGCCGCTCCTCGGCCGCGGCCGTGTGGACGTCGGTCTGCCGCTCCCTGCGCGGTCTCTTGCGCCGGGCTGCGGGGCGCGGCGAGACGATGGCTTCCACCTCGCGGGCGGTGAGCCCCTCCTCCTCGATCCTGCGGGCGAGTCGGATCCGCTCGTCCTCGCCGTCCAGGCCGAGGAGGGGCCGCACCTGTCCGACGGTGACCCGGCCCGCGCGCAGCATCGCGCGGACCTCTTCCGGAAGCCTCAGGAGGCGTAGGGCGTTCGTGACGGTCGTCCTCCCCTTGCCGACCTCCTTCGCGATCTCGGCCTGCGCCAGCCCGAACTCCTGGGCGAGGCGCTGGTAGGCCTCGGCCTCCTCCATCGGGTTGAGGTCGCTGCGCTGGAGGTTCTCGACCAGAGCCATCTCGAGCAGGGTCTGGCTGTCGGCCACCTCGCGCACCACGACCTGCACCTCGGTGAGCCCAGCCAGCCGGGCGGCCCGGAAGCGGCGCTCGCCGGCGACGATGGTCCAACGGCCCTCGTCCGCGGGCGTGACCACGATCGGCTGCACCAGCCCCTGGCTGCGGATCGAGCTCGCGAGCTCCCGGAGCGACTCCTCGTCGAAGTCGGTCCGGGGCTGGAACCGGTTGGGCTCCAGGCGATCCAGGGGCACCGTTCGGAAGCCGCCGTCCACGGGGGCTTCCTTCCTCTCGATCAGGGCGTCGAGCCCCCGGCCCAGGCCGCGCCGACGGGCGGTCACGCCACCCTCCGGAGGAACTCGCGGGCGACATCGAGATAGGCCGCCGCCCCGCGGCACTTGATGTCGTACTGCAGGATCGACTGGCCGTGGCTGGGGGCCTCGGCAAGCCGGATGTTGCGCGGCACCACCGTCGAGTAGACCCGCCCGCCGAAATGCTCGCGGATCTCGTCAGCCACGTCCTTGGAGAGGTTGGTCCGTTCGTCGTACATGGTCAGCAGGATCCCCTCGAGCCGCAGGCCCGGATTGACGCCACCGCGAATCCGCTCGACCGTGTCGAGCAGTGCCGAGATCCCCTCGAGGGCAAAGTACTCGCACTGCAGGGGCACGAAGACACCATCCGCGGCGGTGAGGGCGTTCACCGTGAGGTGCCCGAGGGACGGCGGGCAGTCCAGGAGGATCGCGAAGTAGCGCTCCCGGACGGCCGCGATCGCCTGCCGGATCCGCAGCGGCCAGTCCTCGACGCCCACCATCTCGACCTCGAAACCGACCAGGTCCCGGTGGGAGGGCACGAGGTCGAGGCCGGCCAGGCCGGTCGCGACGATGGCCTCCTCGAGCTCCACGCCGCCGACGAGGACGTCGTAGAGGTGCGGCGGACGCGGCGCGATGCCGAGCCCCCGGGTCGCGTTCGCCTGGGGGTCGCAGTCGATCAGGAGCACCCGCCGATCGAAGGCCGCGAGCGCCGCACCGAGGTTGATCGCCGAGGTGGTCTTGCCCACTCCACCCTTCTGGTTCGCGACTGCGAGTACGGTCATCCGTTGTCTCTCCTGAAGGCCCCGTCCGCCACGACGCGAGGCCGTGCCTCGACGATCCAGCGACGAGCGCCGCCGGGTAACTGGACACGCCGCACCTCCTCCAGAAGGTCCGGTACCTCGCTCTCGTCCCCGACCCAGAGAAGGAAGGAGCCGTCGGCGGAGAGCCGCCCGACGAGAGGTCGGACCGTCCGGTCGTCGAGACGGACCGCCCGCACAGTGACCCGATCGACAACGAGGCGATCCATCTCCGCCGGAAGGGCGGGGCCGACTCTAACATTCAGGCAGCGACACGACAACGACGCCCGGCGGCTGGCCGACTCCAGGAAGGCCCACTTCCTCTCCCGAGACTCCACGAGGAGGAACTCCGCGTCGGGACGGAGGGCCGCCAGGACCCACCCGGGAAAGCCGCCGCCCGAGCCCAGGTCGACGGCGACAAACGGCGCGGAGGGAAGAAGCTCCGAGGCCCACAGGGACTCGCCGTAGTGACGCTCGACCACCTGCTCCTCGTCTCCCGGCCCGATCAGAGACTGGCGTCGGCCCCAGCGCCGGAGCTCCTCGTAGTGGAGCCAGAGAGGGCGGACCGGCAGGTCCGTCAGGCCCGGAGGCGAAGAGGCGGCGAGGCGTCGCGCAAACTCGGATTCGGGGATGGGGGGCAGGTCGGTCGCCACACGCTCATTCTCCCACGTCCCGACCCGCGACCACCCGCTCGGCACGCCCGCCGCCAGCATGTTTCACGGGAAACATCCCGGCCGAGTCCGCCCGGGGCGTCCCGATGTTTCACGGGAAACCCGACGACGGAGCGGCCTGGCCGCCGGGTCATCGGCTCACAGGAAGACCCCGGGGGCCGTCGCACGGGCCGCCACACCGATCGCCGACCGAGCTCAGCTCTCCGCGGGGCGAATCACCACGCGCTTGAAGAGCCCGCGCCCCACGCTCCGCGTCGACACCGTGGTGTCGCCCTCCAGGGCGATATGGACGAGCCTCCGGGCGTCCGGAGCCATCGGCTCGAGGGCGACCTCCTCACCCTGCGAGCGGGCCTGGTCCGCCGCCCGCCGCGCCTCCTCCTGCAACCGCACCCTGCGCCGCTCGTGGAAGTCGTCGCAGTCCACCCGAACGGCCGTGGACTCGTCCACGAGGCCCCGCATCATCCGGGGCACCAGGTGCTCGAGCGACAGCAGCAGGTCCCCGCCCTCGGCCACGAGACGCTCCCTGCCTTCACCCTCCAGCTCGAGCTCCAGGCGACCGTCGCCCTGCCGGACCGCGATCCGGGGCTCCATGCCGGCAAACCCCAGGGCCATTCTTGCCGCCCTCTCGGCGGCGAGGGCGAGCGAGCCCGTGGCCTCCGGCAAACGCTCCCGTCCCGGTTCGACCGCCGGCGCCGCTTCCGCTTCGGCTTCGCTCGTATCCGCCACCTCGACCTCTACCTCGACCTCGGGCTCGGGCTTCGCCTCAGCCACGGCCTCCGCCTCGAGCTCGACCCGCGGCTTTTCCCAGCTCACGGGCGCTCGCTCCGGCGCGACCTCCCGGGGGGGCTCCGCTTCGACCCGGGGGGCCTCCGCTTCGACGTGGGCGGTCGGAGGCGGCTCCGGCATCGCCTCGCGCCGCTCCGGAACGGGCGCCGCCTCCTGTTCACGAACGATCCGGGGCTGCTCGGGATCCACGGCGATCACGACGCCCCTCCGCTTGCGGATGAATCCGGTGCGCTTCTCCACGGGGCGGTAGGCGACCTCGTCCGGATCGATGCCGTAGTGGCTGGCAGCCCTCATGAGGGCCTGCTCCAGAGAGACGCCTGAGAAGAACCTACGCTCGTTTTCGCTCATTTCGACGAACCCCCCAGTGGTTTTCGTACGCGCATCCGCCTCAAGCGGCCGCGCGCCGTTCCTTCACCCGCAGATAGATGACCTGCTGCACGATCGTGAGGACGTTGTTGGTCAGCCAGTAGAGCACCAGGCCGCTCGGGAACTTCAGGAACAGCACCGTGAAGACGACCGGCATCATCAGGAAGATGCGCCGCTGCATCGGGTCGGCGGATGACGGTGTCACCCTCTGCTGGATGAACTGGCTGAGACCCATCACGATGGGCAGCACGTAGAGCGGATCATAGGTCGAGAGATCTTGGATCCAGGCGACCCAAGGCGCATGGCGTAGCTCGACCGCCGTGTACAGCAGCCGATAGAGCGAGAAGAAGATGGGGATCTGCAGCAACATCGGAAGGCAACCGCCCGCCGGGTTGACGCCCTCCACCTTGTAGAGGCCCATCACCTCCTCGTTCATCTTCCGCTGTGCCTCGGCGTTGGGTCTCCCCTGCTTGTCCTTGAGCTTGCTCTTGTACTTGTTCCGGATCGCCTGGATCTTCGGCTGAACCTCCTGCATCCGCTGCATGGAGACCATGCTCTTGAAGGTCAGCGGGAAGAGCAGGAGCTTGATGAGCGCCGTCATCAGCACGATGGCCCAGCCGTAGTTCGCCACCACGTGGTCGTGGATCCAGAGCAGGCCCCAGTGGAGAGGGCCGACGATCACGCCGAGGTACTTGCCCCGCTCGACCGTCTGCTCGAGGCCGAGGCCGAACGACGCGAGCCGCGAGTGGACCTTGGCTCCGAAGTAGGCCGAGGCCTCGAGCGACTCCCCCGAGGCCCGCAGGCTCATCGACAGCTCGCGGATGGCGTCGCTCTCCGGCACCATCTCGAGCGGCGCGAATCCCGGGGGTGCCTCATCCGCCCCCCCGGATTCGAGCTGCACCATGGGCTCGTAGACGACAGCCTCCAGGTTGCTGCGCGGCACCACGACCGTCACGAAGTAGGTGTCCTGGAGACCGGCCCAGCGCATGGCCGCACCCGGGACGACCGTCGTCTCGTCGGCGCCCGCGGCGTCGATTCGCTCGAGCTCCTCCCCCTGGAGATACACGCCCGACCGACGCGCGAATCGGTTGGCCAGCTCCGCCTCGGAGGGGTTGCGAACGCCCGGGCCCAGCAGCACGCTCCAGCCCGTCGCCGCTCCCGGTCGCCGCACGGCGACGTCGAAGAGGCCGTCGCCGTCGAAGCGGAACTCCTTTTCCGCCTCCCCGGCCGTCCCGCGGTAATGGAACCGCACCACCTCGACGGACCCCGACCTCTCGCGCTCCACCTCGAACAGGGCGTCGTTGAGCGGCGACAGGCTCCCGTCCGGATCCTCGAGGGCGAACAGCCACGGACCCGCCGAGCGCCGACGAACGAGGTTCATCCGCTCGAGGTCGTCCGCCTCGTGCTCCTCCAACTCGAACGAGACGAGCTGGGCGCCGCGATTGGTGAAACGGGCCGTGAAGCGGTCCGTCTCGACGACGACGCTCTCCTCCCTCGAGGCCTCGACGGAATCCATGGGCTCCTGGGCCAGCGCCCGTGGCTCCGGCTGGGCCCGCGGCGAGCTCTCCGCCGTGCCGGCCTCGGCCGTCGGCGTCGACCCGATCGAAGAAGGACCTCCGGCTCGTCCTTCCCTGTCGCCCCGGGAGCTCCCTCCGGAGTCGTTCTCGACCGCCTCCACCGGAGCCGTCGGCAGCTCCGACTCGTCCGGCGGTGGCGGCGGGAAGACGATGTTCCAGACGATGAGTACCGCCAGCGACAGCAGGGCGGCAAGAACGAGGCGGCGCTGTTCCATCGGATCGGTGTTCCTGTGATCTGGCGGGGCAGCGGCCCGCCGGTCGGTTCAGAGGATCGTACAGCTCACGGGTAGTCGACCCCACCAGGATGGAAGGGATGACAGCGCCCGAGCCGGCGCACCGCGAGCCACGAACCCCGCCCGGCCCCATGCTTCTCGATCGCCATCCGCGCATACTCCGAACAGCTCGGCTGGAACCTGCAGGCCCGGGGCAGCCACGGTGAGATCCACCGTTTGTAACCCGCGAGAAGACTCACGAGGAGCCGCCCGAGGAGGCTGAGACCGCCCCGACGAGGTGCCGTAGCAACCTCGTCAGCTCCCTCTCGGTATCGCCGAAGCTCGCCCGGCCTACCGGCGGCTTGCAATGCACCACCAGATCCAGGCTCGGCAACCGGCTTCGTGCGCTCCATCGCCGATAGATCTCCCGGATTCGCCGTTTCACCTGGTGACGCACCACCGCGTTGCCCACCTTGCGGCTCGCCGTGATCCCCAGGCGTGGCCCGCCAGTGGGGTTCGGCGCGGAGTGCAGGACCATCAGGGCGCCGTGTCGGCGCCTGCCCTGCCGGTAGCAACGCACGAAGTCGGCCCGTCGCCGCAGCCGATCCGCACGCCTCAGGCTCTCGTCCATCACGAGCGAGCGCCCTTCAGCCACGCAGCGGCTCAGACGGAGACGCGCTTGCGACCCTTGCGGCGCCGGCGGTTGATCACCGCTCGACCGTTCTTCGTCCGCATGCGGAGTCGAAATCCGTGCTTCTTCTTGCGGCGGCGATTGTTCGGCTGGAAGGTGCGCTTCACGTCGAGTTACCCGCTGTCGAGGATTGAATTCTTGCGCGCCGGTCTCGTGGCGCAGACGGGTCGAAGACCTTATCGCAAGGCCAATGGCTGGTCAAGCGCCCATTCCGGCCCGAATGCGACGGTCGCGGGGCGAGCGCGACTCGTCGGGGATCATGGCGGAGAGGGTGGGATTCGAACCCACGGACCGATTGCTCGGTCAACGGTTTTCGAGACCGCCCCGTTCGACCACTCCGGCACCTCTCCATTGAAACTCCGCGCGACGTCGCCCACCGACCGCGGCCAGCCGCGGCGATTGGCGGAGAGGGTGGGATTCGAACCCACGGTAGGGTTGCCCCTACACACGCTTTCCAGGCGTGCTCCTTCAGCCACTCGGACACCTCTCCGTCGCGAACTACCTGTCAACGAACCAGCGGACGACGGAGCCCGACGAAGAAGCTCCGCAACCGCGACCCGCACTCCTCGGCCAGCACACCGGAGGTCACCGCCATCCGATGATTCAACCTCGGATCCCGGACCAGATCGCCCAGGGAGCCGCAGAAGCCCGCCTTCGGGTCGGACGCCCCGAACACGAGACGCTCGACCCGACTGTTCACCAAGGCGCCCGCGCACATGGCGCACGGCTCCAAGGTGACGTACATCGTACAACCCGTCAGCCGCCAGCTTCCCAGCCGCCGGGCCGCTTCGGAGATCGCCCGAAGCTCTGCATGTGCCAGAGGATCCTGATCACGTTCTCGGCGGTTGCGCCCGCGCCCGACCACCTCACCCTTCAGCACCACCACCGCCCCCACGGGAACCTCGCCCTCCTGCGCGGCACAATCCGCCTCGTCGAGGGCTTCGAGCATCCACTCCCGGTCGTTCACCATGGGGATCGCCCGGAACCCGAAGACCGGCAAGTCTAGCCGATTCGCCGGGGCGGGTAAACCGGTGGGCCGACTTTACACGCCCCGCCCGGGCACGTACCATGTCGCCCCCAGGGGTCGACGAAGGGTTCGGGTCCTGTGCGCTGGCCGCCTCCGAACCTCGTCAGGCCCGGAAGGGAGCAGCGATAAGGTGACCCGGCCGGGTGCTGCAGTTCACCTGAACCCTTCGTCGACCCCTGCAACTCTCTCGATCGATCCATGGCCTACCAGGTTCTCGCCCGCAAGTGGCGCCCCCAGGACTTCTCCGGGGTCGTCGGCCAGGCGCCGATCGTCACCGCGCTGCGCAACGCCCTGACCGAGGGCCGGATCGCCCAGGCCTACCTCTTCTCCGGTATCCGGGGCGTCGGCAAGACCAGCGTCGCCCGCGTCCTGGCCAAGGCGCTCAACTGCGAGCGGGGCCCGGCCGCCGATCCCTGCAACGAGTGCACCCCCTGCCTGGAGATCACCGGCGGCTCCGACCTGGACGTCATCGAGGTGGACGCGGCCACCTACTCCAAGGTGGAGCAGGTGCGCGAGCTCACCGAGAGCCTCAAGTACGGCCCGGCCCGGGACCGCTACAAGGTGGTGGTGCTCGACGAGATCCACCGCCTCTCTCGCCAGGCCTTCGACGCGCTTCTCAAGATCGTGGAGGAGCCACCCGAGCGCCTGGTCTTCATCTTCGCGACCACGGAGATCGACGACGTTCCGGCGACCGTCCTGTCGCGTTGTCAGGAGTTCCATTTCCGCCGCGTCCCTTCCGCGGGGCTCGTCGGGCATCTCCGCTTCCTGGCCGACGAGGAGGGCATCGCAGCGAGCGACACCGCGCTGCGTTTCATCGCGCGCGCCGGCGAGGGTAGCGTCCGCGACTCGGTCGCCCTCCTGGACCAGCTCGCCACCTTCGGTTCGAGCACCGTCTCCGACGACGACGCCCGGCGTCTGCTGGGAGGGGTCGACAGCTCCCGGTTCCAGGGAATGCTGGAGGCGATCCTCGCCGGGAACGTCGCCGCGGTGGTCGACGCTGTCGCCGAGGTGGAGTCCGAAGGCTG
The DNA here is from genome assembly GCA_905479655.1 of uncultured bacterium. GTDB lineage: Bacteria > Acidobacteriota > Thermoanaerobaculia > Multivoradales > JAHEKO01 > CAJQNK01. Next base: position 16,597 of record CAJQNK010000217.1, read on the forward strand.
GGATCCCCGGCACGTCTTCGCCCAGTTCCTCGCCTACCTCCGCGACGGCTTGCACCTCGCCCTCGGGGCGCCCACCGAGCAGATCGACCTTCCGGGCGAGGAGAGCGAGGCCCTCGCGCGGATCGGTCGCGCGGCCGGCTACGAGAACCTCCTCCGCCTCTCCCAGCAGCTCCTCGCCAGCGAAGCCACCGTGCGGCGCAGCGAGATGGGCAGCCTGGCCCTCGAGATCGCGCTCCTCCGGGCCGCCGAGCTGCCCCGGTTGACCTCCCTCGAGTCGTTGCTCGGCGCCGCCTCCGGCCCCGCCGGGGTCGACCCGGCGAGCGGTTCCCCCCGGACGGGTGCGTCGCTCCGGGGTCGCGCGAAGCCCGAGCGGCGGGGGCGCGACGCGAAGCCGGGCCGCCCCTCCGGGGCCGCCGACGCCGCGGGAGAGAAGCCGGCGACGCCGGAGAAGCCGCAGTCCCCGGAGAAGCCACAGTCCCCGGAGAAGAGAAACCAAGACCCGGAGAAGAATGAGCCGTCCCCGGAGAAGAACGAACGAGAGCCGGAGAAGAGGGAACGAGAGCCGAACAACCGAGGACGGCGGAAGAGTCAGCCCCCGCCCAGGCCGCTCCCGGAGCCGCCGCCGGAACCGCCGCCCCTGGAAGAGGAGCTCGGCGACGAGCTCGAACCCCTGGACGAGGAGCCCCAGCAGGCTCCGTCCGCCGACGCCCCGTCGACCGCGGCCTCCCCGGGGCCGCCGCCGGCGGGTGCGACCGGGTCCTCGCCGCTCTCGGCCGCCGACCGCCTGCGACGTCTCCTCGAGCTGGTCACCCGCAAGCGGGGCTCGCTCGCCGCGCATCTCGCGGAAGCCGAGCGACTGTCCTTCGACGACGGTACCCTGCGAATCGAAGTGCCGGCCGGCGAGAAGTGGCTGTCCACGGCGCTCGAGCGGCCCGGCAACCGCTCGATCCTCGAGGGCGCCATCACCCGGGTCTTCGGCGAAGCCACGTCCTGGAGTCTGAAGGAGGTCGCCGTCGACCCCCGCCCACCCGCTCCGACGGCCGAAGTGGAAGCGAGCCCCGCGGCCGAAACCGAGACCCCGGAAGACGATCCCTCCCAACACCCCACGGTCCAGACGCTGCTCGAGCTGTTCGATGGCAGCGTGGAGTCCGTGGAGAGCTCGGGCGATGGCCCGAAGGACCGATGAGACGATGAATCTTCGCCAACTGATGAAGCAGGCCCAGCAGATGCAGGACCGCCTCAAGCAGGAGATGGGGGAGCTGGTGGTCGAGGCCACCGTGGGAGGCAACATGGTCAGCGTCAAGATGAACGGCCACAAGAACGTGATCGCCGTGACCATCGACCCCGAGGTCATGGACCCGGAGGATCCGTCCATGCTCCAGGATCTCGTCCTGGCAGCCGTCAACGAGGCCGGTCGCAAGGTGGACGACGAGATGCAGGGCAAGCTCGGTGGCATGTCGGGCGGCCTGCCCGGCATGTTCTGAAGCGACCTCCCGATGGCGTCCCGCGACCCCCTGGCCCGGCTGGTCGGAGAGCTCTCCAGGCTCCCGGGGATCGGCCCCAAGACGGCTACCCGGCTCGCCCACCACGTCCTCCGGGTGCCGCGCTCGGAGGTCGACGCGTTGACCGAGGCCTTGGTGGAGGTCAAGGAGCTTCTCGTCCACTGCTCCCGCTGTAACGCGATCACGGTCGACGATCCGTGCTCGATCTGCGCGGATCCGGAGCGTGACACCTCCCGAATCTGCGTCGTGGAGCAACCCTTCAACATCCCGCCCGTGGAGCGAACGGGAGAGTACCGGGGCCGCTACCACGTGCTCCTGGGAGCCCTTTCGCCGCAGCGCGGTATCGGACCCGACCAGATCGCGGTCACGGGTCTCCTGGAACGCCTGGACGGGGTCGAAGAGGTCGTGATCGCCACCAATCCCAACGTCGAGGGGGAGGCGACCGCCCTCTACCTCTCCCGCTTGCTGAAGCCCCGCGGCGTTCGCGTGAGCCGTCTGGCGTTCGGCATTCCCGTGGGCGGCGACCTCGAGTACACCGACGAGGTGACCCTGGGGCGGGCTCTCTCCGGTCGGCGGGAGATGTGACGCCTCCCGCCGACCGTCCACCCTTCGGCGCGCAGCCGCCCGGGATGGTTTGTGAGCCTCCCGGCCCCCGATCCCGAGACGCCAGCCGCCGACTCGCGGCCGCCGAGGCCCCCGGGATCAACACCCTCTACCGCGGCCTCCCGGCCCTGGTCTGGGACGAGGCCGCCGGCGTCAACGTTCGCGACCTCGACGGCAACGTCTACCTCGACTTCTCCTCGGGCTTCGGCGTCGCGGCGGTAGGCCACCGCCACCCCCGGGTGGTCGAAGCCGTGACGGCTCAGGCAGGTAGGCTGCTCCACGGCCTGGGCGACGTGGCCGCCCACCCGTCCCGCATCGCCCTCGCGGAGCGCCTCGTCGCCCTGGCCCCGGTCGACGAAGGCCGCGTGCACTTCGCCGTCTCGGGCGCCGATGCCGTCGAGGTCGCCTTGAAGACCGCCGTCCTCGCCACGGGGAGACCCGGGATCCTGGTCTTCGACCCGTCGTACCACGGCGTCACCCTCAGCGCCCTGGCCGCCACCTCTCGGCCCGCGTTCCGGGAGCCCTTCGCCGCCCATCTCCACGCCCACGTGACGCGCCTGCCCTTCGCGACCCCGATCGAGAAGGTGCGCCGAGCTCTCGAGGACGAGGCAGTGGCCGCGATCCTGGTCGAACCGGTCGTCGGCCGGGAGGGGGTGATCGTGCCGCCGCCCGGGTGGCTCGCCGGCCTGGCCGAGGCCGGCCGGGAGGCGGGCACCCTCCTGGCGGTGGACGAGATCTTCACGGGCTTCGGCCGCACCGGCGCGACCTTCGCCGTGGATGTCGACGGGGTCCGCCCCGATCTCCTCTGCCTGGGCAAGGCGCTCGCCGGGGGCATGCCCCTCGCCGCGGTCGTCGGGCGACGGGCGCCCATGGAGGCGTGGGCGACCCCCGGGGAGGCCCTCCACACGGGGACGTTCCTGGCCCATCCACCATCCTGCGCGGCCGCCCACGCCGTGCTCGACGTTGTCGAGGAGGAGGGCCTCGCCGCGGCCGCCCGGAGACTCGGCGAGCAGGTCTCGGCTCGCCTCTCGGCCTGGCCGAGCGACCACGCCACGGTGCGCGAGGTCCGGGGACGGGGTCTCCTGTGGGGCGTCGAGCTGAAGACGGCCGCCACCGCCGTCGCCATCGCCGGCCGCGCGCGCCGGAGCGGCCTGCTCGTCCTGGCCGGCGGCGCGCAGGGACGCGTCGTCCAGGTCGTCCCGCCGCTCACCATCTCCGAGGGCCTCCTGGACCTGGGTCTGGATCTTCTGGAGGCGGCGTTGGGGTAGGTCAGGGGCGTAACGCGCCTACCCCACGACCTCCAGGACGTGGTAGGCCTTCTTGCCCCGGCGCAGGACGACGTAGCGCCCGTCCACCGCGTCCCCGGGTTCCAGCACCCGCCCGATGTCGGCCTCCCGGCGGTCGTTGACGTAGACGCCGCCCCCCTGGATCGCCTTGCGCGCCTGTCCCTTCGACGGCAGGAGACCACACTCGGCCAGCACGGTGACCAGGCCCGCCTCCTCGCCGCCCAGCAGCTCCCGCCGTAGCGTGCTCGACGGCGACTCCGCGAACGCCTCCTTCAGCGCCTGCGCCGACAGCTCGTGGAAGTCCCCCGAGCCGAACAGGACCTCGGACGTGCGCCGGGCCCGCTCCGCCGCGGCCGTTCCGTGGACCCGCTCGGTCAACAGCTCGGCCAGGCGCCGCTGGGCCTCGCGCCGCTCCGGCGCCGACGCCAACTCCTCGTCGAGGGCCGCGAGCTCGTCTCCGTCCAGGAAGGTGAAGTACCGGAGGTAGCGCCCCGCGTCGACGTCCTCGGTGTTGAGCCAGAACTGGAAGAAGGCGTACGGGCTGGTGCGCTCCGCGTCCAGCCAGACGTTGCCCGCCTCCGACTTGCCGAACTTGCGACCGTCCGATCGCGTCACCAAGGGGAAGGTCACCCCGAAGGCGCTGGCGCCCTCCCGGCGCCGCCGGATGAGGTCGCAGCCCGAGACGATGTTGCCCCACTGGTCGCTACCCCCCATCTGCAGGCGACACCCGCGACTGCCGTGAAGCTCGAGGAAGTCGTACGCCTGGAGCAGCGCGTAGGAGAACTCCGTGAACGAGATGCCCTGCTCGCGCGACTCCAGCCGATGACGGACCGACTCGCGGGCCACCAGGGCGTTGACCGAAAAGTGCTTGCCGACGTCGCGCAGGAACTCCAAAAGACCGAGACGCCCCAGCCACTCCGCGTTGTTCACCAGGAGCGCTCCACGGGGGCCGTCGAAGTCCAGGAAGCGCTCGAGCTGGGCCCGGATTCCCTCCTCGTTCGTGGCGAGGGTCTCCTCGTCGAGCATCGGTCGCTCGCTCTCCTTGCCACTGGGATCTCCAACCATCCCGGTGGCGCCTCCCAGGAGCGCGATCGGCCGGTGGCCAGCCCACTGGAAGCGCTCCAGCGCCAGGACGGGCAGGAGGCTCCCCACGTGCAGGCTGGGAGCCGTGGGGTCGAACCCGATGTAGCCGGTCACGGCCTCCGTGGCCAGGAGCTCGTCGACGGCCGGGTCGGTCACCTGGTGGACGAGGTCGCGGGCCTGGAGGTCGCGGAGAAACGTGGAGCGCATCGATCTTCCCTCGAGGTTCTGCCGTCACCGGCAAGGCCGAAAGCTACCACGGGTAGACTCGGCTCGATGGACTCCCGCCCCCGCCTCAAGATCGCCTTCATCGGCAGCCACGGCGTCGGCAAGACGACCCTCTGCTACGGCCTGGCCGCTCGTCTGAAGGCCCGCGACGTCGCCCTCGACGTCGTCCACGAGGTGGCTCGGCGGTGCCCCCTGCCGGTCAACAAGGAGACGGGCGTCGCCTCCGAGTCCTGGATCCTGCACACGCAGATCGCGGAGGAGATCCTCGCGGCCCACCGTCACCCGGTCGTGCTCTGCGACCGAAGCGCCTTGGACAACTACGTCTATCTCCTTCTGGCGTCGGGGCGGCAGCCGATCCTGGAGCCGCTGGTGGACCGCTGGATGAGGACCTACGACCTGCTGATCCACGTGCCGATCGTCGACGGCCCCAGCGACGATGGTTTCCGGGCCGTCGATCCGGTCTTCCAACGGGCGGTCGACGAGCGGCTCGAGCAGGAGCTCGAAGACCGCGGCCTCTCCCCCCTGCGCCTCGACGCTGTCGCCCGGGAGCGTTGGGTCGGCGAGGTCGAGAGCGTGCTGGGCAACCGTCTCCGGCCCTCCCAGATGCCGCTTCTCTGACCGATTCCGTGCCGCAGGCTACGGCCGCGGAACCTCGCGGTCGCTAGAATAGCCTCGAGATGCTGGCCAAGCGCCTTCCCGATCTGGGCATCTTCGCCCACTTCGCCCCAGCCGAATTCGAGAGGCTGGCGGCGATCGCGCAGCACAGACCCTACGGGCCCGGAACCCGGATCATCCGCATGGGCGAGGAGAGCCGCAACATCTTCGTCCTCCTGAGCGGTGGCGCGCGCGTCAGCCGGCAGACCTCCTATGGAGAGATCGTCCTCGCCCGCCTGCGCGCTGGAGAGATGGTGGGTGAGATCCGGCTGACCGACAGCGAGGTGCGGTCCGCCGACGTGATCGGCGAGGAGGTCGGAGAGCTCGTCCTCCTGGCGGCCGAGTCGCTCGATGCCGCCGCCGCCGAGGACCAGCGGTTCGCCGTCGCCTTCCAGTGGTCACTGTGGAAGAGCCTGTCGGCCAAGATCCGCACCGGCAACCAGTTCCTGACGGAGTTCTTCCCGGACGGCGAGCGCCCTCCCGTGAGCGAGGTGCCCGACCTGGCGACCTACGACAGAGTCGAGGTTGGCGTCCAGGCCAAGCGCAACCTCTTCCTCCAGAAGCCCCTCTCCACCATGGAGTCGAGCTTCCTCGCGTCGCTCTCCCGCCAGGAGCGCTTCACGGCCGGGCAGACGATCTTCCGCGAGGGAGACCCGGGCGACAACCTCTACGTCATCGTCGAGGGCGAGGTGCGCATCGGCAAGTTCATTCCGGGCGCCGGCGAGGAGGCGCTGGCGGTCCTCGAGCACGGCGCGTTCTTCGGCGAGATGGCGCTCGTCGACGACGAGCCCCGAACCGCCACGGCCACGGCTCACACCGACCCGACCGTCGTCCTGGCCATCTCCAAGGACGTCCTCGGTGGCCTGCTCGACATCCGCCGGATCTCCTCGCTGCGACTCTTGCAGATGCTCTGCCGGATCGCCGCGCAGAGGTTGCGCGAGCTGGACTCGAAGATCCTGGGCTGGACGATCATGGCCGCCGGAGAGAGCCCGGAACCACCGGTCAGCTCGGGCGTCACCTGAATCCCGCCTCGCGGCAGATCAAGCTCCGGTCAGGCGGAGGATCTTCCCCAGGAGGGACGAGGTGGGCAGCGACTCCATCTCGGAGCGAGCGAACCAACCCATCTCCGGCCCCTCCGCCACACCGCCCGGCGACCGCCGGTGCGCCGGCCGGACCTCGATCTCGAGATCGCGCCAGGTGATGCCGTGGCGCACCTTCCCCAGGGGCTCACCCAACCGCCACTCACCGCCGTAGCGTCCCGCCAAAGCCGCGGCCGCCGCCGGGCTCCGCGATTCGACGACCCAGGGAACCTCCCAGATGCCCGGGAGGAAGGCCTCCGCCGCCGAACGGCGGGCGAGGAGCACCCGACCCTCGGTCTCGACCACCGCGGCGACCCCGAACACCTTCTCGGTCGGCCGGCCGCCGCCGGCAACCGGGAAGCGCTCCGGGTCACCGCCAGCCAGCGCCCGGCACCCCTCGCCCAGCGGGCAGGCGAGGCAGCGCGGCGCGCGCGGACGGCAGACCGTGGCGCCCAACTCCATCATGGCCTGGTTCGACTCGCCCGGGCGGACGGGGTCGAGAAGTCCGGCGGCGACCTCCGCCAACCCCCTTCGCACGGCGGCTCGGCGCACGTCCCCCGCCTCGGCCGTCAGCCGGCTCGTCAGCCGCAGGACGTTCCCGTCCAGCGTCGGCACGGCCTCGCCGAACGCGATGCTCGCGATCGCGGCCGCGGTGTACTCGCCGATTCCCGGAAGCCGGCGAAGGCCGGCCGCGGTGATCGGCAGATCGCCGCCGGAAGCGACGACCTCCCGGGCCGCCCGGTGGAGCTGCCGAGCCCGCCGGTAGTAGCCGAGACCCGACCAGGCCGCCAGCACCTCCTCCTCGTCCGCCGCCGCGAGCTGCTCGACACCGGGGAACCTCTCGAGAAACCTCTCGTAGTAGGGGATGACCGTCTCGACCCGGGTCTGCTGCAGCATGACCTCGGACACCCAGATGGCGTACGGTTCCCGGGTCGAGCGCCACGGAAGATCGCGCCGATGAGCCCGGTACCAGGCGAGCAGACGGGCTGGGGCGGGCTTCGGGGCCATCGGCGTGGGCGGCGGCGAGGAGCCCGCCGGTGGCCGACAGGATAGAGCGCCGGGAGCCCGAAGACCAATCGGGGGAGCGTGTTCGAGACGACCGGGCCGGCCGAGACCTCTGGTATCATTCGCCGCCCTGCCGGTGATCACGCCATGAAACGACTCCTCGTCATCCTCGTCGTCCTGTTCGTCGTCGCCGGGGTTCTGACGACGGCCGGCATCCTCCTCTCCGACCGCCCGCTGACGATCCGCGGCCAGAAGATCCTGACGCTGACGCTCGACGACACCGTGGTGGACTACCTGCCGCCGATCCACATGCCCTTCGTGGGCACGCTGGAGCGTGAGAGTCTGGCCTCCATCTATCGCGCCGTCGCCGCCGCGCGCGGCGACGACGAGGTCCAGGCCCTGGCACTGACCATCCGGGCCGCGCGGATGGGTCTGGCGACCGCCCAGGAGCTGCGAGGCCTCGTCCTGTCCCTGCGCGCCGAGGGGAAGCGGGTCGAGTGCTACCTCGAGACCGCGGGCGAGGGGAGCAACGGCACCGTCGCGTACTTCCTGGCGAGCGCCTGCGACCACGTGTCGATGGCGCCGGCCGGCGAGCTGAACCTCGTCGGCCTCTACTCCGACGCGCTCTTCCTCCGCGGCACTCTCGAGAAGCTGCGCATCCGGCCCGACTTCTTCAGCGAAGGGGCCTACAAGAGCGCTGCGGAGTCGTGGACCGAGACGGAGCACTCGCCGGCCGCCGAGGAGGCCCTCGCCACGCTGCTGGACGACCTCTTCGGCCAGATCGTCGGCGATGTCGCGACCGCGCGCGGCCTCGAGGCGGCCGCTGTCGAGAGCCTGATCGACGGGGCCCCCTACCTGCCGAGTGAGGCCCTGGAGCTGGGGCTAGTCGACGAGCTCGCCTACCCGGACCAGTTCTGGGAGCGTGTCGATGCGCGGTTCTCGGGTGTCCAGCGGGTCGAGCTCGCGCAGTACCGACGAAGCCTCTCGAGGCCCTCCGGTCCCCGTGTCGCGGTCGTGTTCGCCCAGGGGACGATCCTGCGGGGAGGGAGCGGCGTCGACCCGTGGACCGACGAGATGGTGATCGGCTCCGACGACATGGGGAGTCTCCTCGACCGCCTGGCCGAGGCGGAGGGGGTGAGCGCGGTCGTCCTGCGCATCGACAGCCCGGGAGGCTCGGCTCTCGCGTCCGACCTGATCCTCCGCTCGGTCGAGGTCCTGGGTCGCCGCAAGCCGGTGGTCGTCTCGATGTCCGACCTCGCGGCCTCGGGCGGCTACTACATCGCGGCGAAGGCCCGCCACGTGGTGGCGTGGCCAGCGACCATCACGGGCTCCATCGGAGTCGTCGGCGGCAAGCTCACCACCCGCGACTTCCAGCAGGAGCTGCTGGGGATCACCCACGACGAGCTGAAGCGCGGCGCCAACGCGGACATGTACTCGACCCTGGACCCATTCCGCCCGGAGCAGGCGGACCACTACCGACGGATGATGGGCGAGACCTACGAGACCTTCAAGGGCCACGTCGCCGAAGGCAGGGGGTTGACGGCCGACGAGGTCGAAGCGGTAGCGCAGGGGCGGGTCTGGAGCGGCGACCGCGCCCTGGGCCTGGGCCTGGTCGACGGCATCGGTGGGCTCGACGAGGCGATCGCCGCGGCGCGGAGCGAAGCCGGGATCGCGGAGGGCGAAGAGGTCCGGATCGACTTCTATCCCCGCTCGCCTGGACTCCTCGATCTCCTCCTGGAGAATCAGCCGCTGGTGCGCGGATCGCTGTCCGCCGAGGTCGTCTTTCGAGCCCTGACGCCGCGGCCCATCGGCACTCTCGAGCTGCCGCGGGAGATCGCTGCGCTCGCCGATCTCTAGCCGGTTCGGCCCCCTCCGGTCCGTCTCCGCGGCGTAACCCCGGCGGAGTACCGCCGAGCTCTCGAAATCCGACGAGATTGTCCCCGATCTGGGGTTGCAACCGCGCGCCGGCCGTTGCTATCATCGTCGAGCTTCGGCCGAAGTCAACCCGGAAATCACTGGCAGCACGGCAGTATTTTCCACACCTGTGGAAATGTTGTGGATGAGGTCTCCTCGTCCACTGAATGCCCTTCCTTTGCGCTCGATTGAGGTGTGATGGCCGAGAGACTCTGGACCCTACTGCAGGAAAACCTCCGCCAGGAGCTGAACCCGGAGGAGTTCGACACCTGGTTCGCCCCTCTGCGGGTCTCCTCGGAGAACGGCGACCAGCTGGTCCTGAGCGCACCCGACGTCCGGTGGCTCAACACCATCGAGGAGAGCTATCGGCCCGTCGTCGACCGGGCGGCCGCGAACACCGAGCCGCCGATCCGGGTGAGCTTCACCCTCGACGAGTTCAAGATCCGCGATCGGAAGCCTCCCACCGCCGCCAACACCTCCCCGTTCAGCCCGAAGTACCGCTTCGAGTCGTTCGTCGTCGGCAGCTCGAACCAGTTCGCCCACGCGGCGGCCCGCGCCGTGGCCGACAACCCCTTCCGCTCCTACAACCCCCTGTTCCTGTACGGCGGCGTCGGCCTCGGCAAGACCCATCTCCTGCACGCGATCGGCCACCGTCTCAGCGAGACCCGGCCCGACCTCGAAATCCGTTACCTGCAGACGGAGCAGTTCGTCAACGACCTGATCTCGTCGATCCGCCACAACCGGATGCCCGACTTCCGTGAGCGTCACCGGAACATCGACATCCTCCTCGTGGACGACGTGCAGTTCCTGGCCGGGAAGGAACGGACCCAGGAGGAGTTCTTCCACACCTTCAACACCCTCCACGGCGCCGGCCGCCAGATCATCCTCTCCTCCGACCACGCCCCCCGCGAGATCCCGACCCTCGAGGAGCGGCTCCGCAGCCGCTTCGAGTGGGGGCTGATCGCCGACATCCAGTCCCCGGACCTCGAGACCAAGATGGCGATCCTGCGGCGCAAGGCCGAGATCGAGGGAACGGATCTACCCGACGAGGTCGCCGCGTTCATCGCACAGCAGGTCAAGTCGAACGTGCGGGAGCTCGAAGGTCTACTGAACCGGGTCCGGGCCCACGCCGAGCTCACGGGTCAGCGGCTGTCCATCGCCTTCGCCAAGGAGACGCTGTACGACATCCTGCCGCCGGACCGCCGGGTCAACCCCAACGATATCGTGCGCTACGTGGCCCACCACTACGGCCTCAAGGTCGCGGAGATCAAGGCGCGCTCCAACTCGCGGCAGATCGTCTTTCCCCGCCAGGTCGCCATGTACCTCGCCAAGAAGCTCACCGACCTCTCCTACCCCGATATCGGCAAGCTCTTCGGCAAGCACCACACGACGGTCATCCACTCGGTGGAGAAGATCGAACAGGCCCGTACCACGGACCACGATCTCGATCGGCTCCTCGAAGTCATGATCGAGCACTTCTCGTAAGCACCGCCTCCTCGGGACAGGCCGTCCGGGAGCCTCGCTCCAGGGCGCTCGCCCAGGCGCGACGCCCCTCGTGTGGAAAGCTCGAGAGTGGCCGACGCACGCCCGACTCGTCGGAGCCCGTCGTTGGAACTGTTCGTCGGAACTCAGCCGTCGCCGGCCGGATGCCCGCGATGGGTCCGCTGTGCGGCGTCGGTGGAGAACGCCGAGGAAAACCTGTGGACCCTCCGTAGCCCGCGGGAGAACCACGGGAGATCCACAGGAGATCCACTCGCTTCCCTCCCGGTTATCCATGGTCGGGCTCGGCCGAAAGCTCCCGTGGATACTGGCGTGAACCCGCTTTTTCCTGTCTTCCACAGCCCCTTCTACGACGACTCCTATGCTATATTACCCTTCTTTTGGAGAGGGGAGAGGACCCATGGAGATTCGTCTCGATCGTGCAGCGTTTATGGCAGAGCTCACACCGATGCAGGGCATCGTGGAGCGCAAGTCCACGATCCCGGTTCTCTCGCACATCCTCCTGCGGTGTGTCGGAGATCGACTGCAGCTCTCGGCGACGGATCTCGACGTCTCCCTGACCTCCTCCGTCACCGGAGAGGTCACTCGGGAGGGGGGTATCGCCGTCCAGGCGCGCAAGTTCTCGGAGATCATCCGCGCGCTGGTCGGTGACGAGGTCCTGCTCGCGCTCGAGGACGAGAAGACCCTCAGGATCGCCGCCGGACGCTCCCGGTTCAAGATTCGCGGCCTGCTCCCGGAGGATTTTCCCAGCCTGCCGCAGGTCAAAGGCGACGAGCCGCTCGAGATTCCGTTCGAGGGCCTCCAACGGATGATCTCGAAGGTGATCTTCGCCGTCTCCACCGAGGAGTCCCGTTTTCAGCTCAGCGGAGCCCTCCTCCATATCAAGGAGGGGAAGATCGAGATGGTCGCGACCGATGGCCGCCGTCTCGCTCTGGTCGAGAACCCGGTGGACGGACTCCCCGACGCCAGCGAGGGGGTCCTGGTGCCTCGCAAGGCCCTCCAGGAGCTCCAGAGATTCGAGGGAGACGGGGCGATCCAGTTCCGGCGTGGGGAGCACCACCTGTCGTTCCGGCTCGGTCAGCGGGAGCTCATCGGACGGATCCTGGACGGCACCTTCCCGGACTACGATCGGGTCATCGCGCGCGACAACGACAAGCGGGTGAGCCTCGACCGGAAGTTGCTGATCGACGCCATCCAACGCGTCGCGCTGCTGACCGGAGACCGGGCTCGCGCCATCCGGCTCCGGTTCGCGCCGGACGAGGTGGTGCTCTCGGCGGCCAATCCGGATCTTGGGGAGGCCGTCGAGAAGTTGGCATGCGAGTACGACGGGCCGGAGATCGAGATCGGCATGAACCCCGACTACCTGGTGCAGTTCCTCGTCGCCGCCGAGACCGCGAAGGTGCGTCTCGAGCTCAAGGACGAGAACACCCAGTGCGTCGGTTTCCCGATCGACGGCGCGGACGAGCGCTATCTCTGCGTCGTCATGCCCATGCGCATCTGACGAGTTGCCGTTGCTCGCACGGCTCTCGTGCGAGGGCTTTCGCAACCTCGCCTCGACCGACTGGCGGCCCGGCCCGGGACGCCACCTGATCGTCGGCGCCAATGGCGCGGGCAAGACGAGCCTGCTCGAGGCGCTCTACCTGGTGGCGACCACCCGCAGCTTCCGCACCCCGCGAGTCGAGGAGTGCGTTACCCGCGACCTCGACGCTTTTCGGGTCCACGGCGAGTTCGAGGCCGCGGCACGGGTGGCGCTGGAGGTCGGCTGGAGCCGCTTCGAGGGGCGCCGCCGGACTCTCAACGGCGGTGAGGCTTCGCTCACGGAGTACCTCGACGTCCAGCCGGTGGTCGCCTGGAGCAGCGCCGACGTCGAGGTCCTCGCCGGCGCGCCCGGGGCCCGTCGCCGGCTCCTGGATCAGGGGATCGTGACGTTGAGGCCGGGTTCCGTGGCGACCCTCACGAGGTATCGGCGGACGCTGCGACAGAAGCGCGAGCTGTTGGTCGTCGACGGGAGCGGCCTCGACGCCTGGAACGATCTGCTGGCCGAGGCCGCCCACGATCTTCAGAGGCTGCGATCGCGCTACGTCGACCTGCTCGGGGTGGAGTTGGATCGGATCGCGTCCGAGTCGCGGCTCGACCTGCAGCCGATCACGGTGCTCTACCGACCGTCGCCAGCCGACGGACCGTCGGGAGTCGAGGCGCTGCGCGCCGGGCTCGAGGAGGTGCGTGCAGCCGAGCGCCGCCGGCGGATGCCCCTGGCCGGGCCACATCGGGACGAGCTCGAGATTCGCCTCGGCGGCGAGGAACTCCGGCGCGTCGCGTCCGCCGGCGAGAGAAAGGCCGCGGGGCTCCTCCTCCTGGCGGCGCGGCGGGCGGTCTTCGCGGCCGCCGGACGGGATCCGGTGGTGCTCGTGGACGATGCCGACGCCGAGCTCGATCCACGTCGTTTGGCGCACCTGTGGGAGGTCTTCGCGGAGGCGTCCCAGCTCTTCGCCACGTCCAGTCGCCCGGCGGTTTGGGAGAGCCTGTCGACGGATGCCTCCTGGTCCATGGAGGCGGGTCGACTCGGTTCCGACGATCGGCCTGTAGAGAAGGAAAAAGGCACCTCCTAAACCGCGCAGGAACAAGGGCTTACGATTTTGTAACCACACGTTTTTGTGGTATGGTGAGGCGGTTGAAAAACCTGCCGCTGCGGCCCCTCCATCCCCGTGTCTCCATGGCGCCGGTCGATGGGGTCGCGGGGGCGGCCCGCCCCGGTGAGGACCCCCTCCCGAAGGAGCCGTCCACGGCTCGAGATTTTCCGTTCCAGAGAGGAGATTCCGTCGTGCCATCGAGCACCCCACCGTCGACGTACACCGCCGACAGCATCAAGGTCCTCAAGGGCCTGGAGGCCGTCCGCAAGCGGCCCGGCATGTACATCGGCGACACGGACGACGCCTCCGGCTTGCATCACATGGTCTTCGAGCTCGTCGACAACTCCATCGACGAGGCGCAGGCCGGTTACGCCTCCCTGATCGACGTCACGATCCACACCGACGACTCGGTAACCGTGGAGGACGACGGCCGTGGCATTCCGGTCGACCTCCACAAGTCGGAGGGGCGCTCCGCCGCCGAGGTCATCATGACGGAGCTGCACTCCGGCGGTAAGTTCGATCACAACTCTTACAAGGTGTCGGGCGGCCTGCACGGAGTCGGCGTCTCCGTGGTCAACGCCCTGTCCGAGCGCCTCGAGCTCGAGATCCGGCGGGAGGAGAAGGTCTGGTATCAGGTCTACCACCGCGGGGTTCCCGAGGCGCCGATCGAGAGCATCGGCAAGACGCGCAAGACCGGTACGCGGGTCAACTTCCAGCCCGACCGCTCGATCTTCTCGGTTCACGAGTTTCACTTCGAGACGTTGTCCCAGCGTCTGCGAGAGCTGTCCTTCCTGAATCGCGGCGTGCGCATCCGCCTGCGCGACGAGCGCACGGCGAAGGAGGTGGAGTTCTCCTACGCCGGCGGCATCCGGAGCTTCGTCGAGCACCTCAACCGGAACCGCACAGCCCTGCATCGGCCACCGATCCACCTGGAAGACGAGCGCAACGTCGACAGCGGCGAGGAGCGGGTCGAGATCGCCCTGCAGTGGAACGACAGCTACCAGGAGCAGATCTTCTGCTTCACCAACACCATCAACAACCGCGACGGCGGAACCCATCTCGTGGGGTTCAAGTCGGCCCTCACCCGGACGGTGAACTCCTACGTGGCGTCGAGCGGACTCGGCAAGAACCTCAAGGAGAACCTCTCGGGCGACGACGTGCGCGAGGGTCTCACGGCCGTCCTCTCGGTGAAGATCCAGGATCCGAAGTTCTCGAGTCAGACGAAGGACAAGCTCGTCTCCTCGGAGGTCAAGGGTTGGGTCGAGCAGGTGGTGAACGAGCGCCTGGGCCGGTTCTTCGAGGAGAATCCGAAGGACGCCCGCCGCGTCGTGGAGAAGTGTGTCGAGGCGGCCCGCGCCCGCGAGGCGGCCCGCAAGGCCCGCGAGCTCACGCGTCGCAAGGGGGTGCTCGACTCCTCGAACCTCCCCGGCAAGCTGGCGGACTGCAGCGAGCGCAACCCGGAGTTCGCCGAGCTCTTCCTGGTCGAGGGCGAGTCGGCCGGCGGCACGGCCAAGCAGGGGCGGAATCGGCGCTTCCAGGCGATCCTGCCGCTCAAGGGGAAGATCCTCAACGTCGAGAAGGCGCGCTTCGACAA
>CAJQNK010000218.1 GCA_905479655.1 uncultured bacterium
CACGCTACGAGCGGCCCTCTTCTCCGGACTCTTCGTTGGGAATCCTCCCCGATTCACCGAATCGAGTGCGGATTCCCGCCTGGATTCCGAAGAAGATTGCGCGCTCTCGCTCGCGCCCGGCTTCCACCACGGGCTGCTAGCTGGTGGACCCGCGAGTCGTCTCCGGGCGGGTTGGCGCGATCGGCGAAAAGGTTGGCAGAGCCTGGCAAGACAGGTGTCGTCCCCGGTGCCTAGTCTGTGTCCACTCTCACCGACCACCAACGACAAGAGGGGCAACATCATGGGGATCACCGGAGATACGACACGAGAGCGTGCAGGACTCACACTGGTTCTGGGAGGCACGGGGAAGACGGGACGCAGGGTCGCCGCCGGTCTCGAGGCGAGGAGCGTACCGCTCCGACTCGGCTCGCGGTCGGCCGTCCCGCCGTTCGACTGGGATCACGAAGCCGGATGGGACGCCTGCCTGGAGGGCGTCGAGGCCGTGTACGTGAGCTACGCCCCGGATCTCGCGGTGCCCGGTGCGACGGACGCCATCCGATCCTTCGTCGATCGGGCCGAGTGCCAGGGCGTGCGGCGACTGGTGCTGCTCTCGGGTCGCGGCGAGGCCGAGGCCCAGGCCTGTGAACGCATCGTGCAGGACAGTCGCCTCGACTGGACGATCGTCCGCGCCAGCTGGTTCTTCCAGAACTTCTCCGAGGGCGCCTTCGTCGACATGGTCCTCGCCGGCGGCATCACCCTGCCCGTCGGCGACACGAAGGAGCCCTTCGTGGATGCAGACGACATCGCCGCCGTCGCGATCGCCGCGCTCACCGAACCCGGGCACGCCGGGGAGATCTACGAGGTGACAGGACCCCGTCTGATGACCTTCGAGGACATCGCGGCCGAACTGTCGGACGCCATCCGACGCGAGATCCGCTTCGTCGAGATCCCCCACGACGCCTTCGTCGCCGGTGTTCGCGACTCCGGCGCGCCGAAGGAGGTCGTGTGGTTGATGGAGTACCTCTTCTCCACGGTCCTCGACGGTCGCAACGCCAGTCTCACCGATGGAGTGGAGCGGGCCCTCGAGCGCCCGCCCAGGGACTTCACCGACTTCGCTCGCGAGATCGCCGCAACGGGCCTCTGGAAGGCGACGGCCTGAGTACCGTGCGAGATCGATCCGACCACGAGGAGAACGGAATGGACGCCTTCTCGATCAGTCTCGTCTCGGCCACGCTGTTCTGCTCGCTCGTGGCCGGCTTCGTCTTCGCTTTCGCCTGTGTCGTGATGCCCGGCCTCAGCAGCCTCGGTAACCGGAGCTTCCTCCACAGCTTCCAGGTCATGGACCGGGTCATCCAGGACAATCAGCCGCTCTTCCTGCTGGTCTGGGTCGGGTCCGCCCTGACCCTCGTGACCTGTGCCGCCCTCGGCCTCGGCCGGCTGGCGGGAGTCGACCGGGCTCTCCTGCTGCTCGCTGGCGTCGTCTTCATCGGTGGGGTCCAGCTCCCCACCGTGACGATCAACGTCCCCCTGAACAACCATCTCCAGACGCTCGACCTCGGGTCGATGGACGACGCCGCTCTCGCCGAAGCGAGGCACGCCTTCGAACCCCGCTGGAATCGCTGGAACCAGATCCGAACAGCTCTCGCGACGCTGACCTCGGCGCTGTTGATCGTCCTGGTCCTGCGACTCTGATCCCGGCGCGCCGTGCGCTCAGGCTTCTCGCCGAAGACGTGGGAGGAAACCGGGTACAAACGAACTCCCGGCGGGCTGACACCTACAGATGCGAGGAGAGCAGGTGGGGGGGTGTTCGAGCTCTGTGTGAGTTCGTCCGGGATCGGGAGCGGATGGCGCCGTTCGAGCGCTACGGGCTACCACCGAGCCTGGCGGAAGTACAACACGGGCACGACGACCAGGTTGAGAAAGGTCGATGTCAGCAATCCGCCGAGGATGACCTGCGCCATGGGGCTCTGGATCTCGTTTCCAGGGGCGCCCGATGCCAGCAGCAGCGGAACGAGCGCGAAGCCCGCCGTGAACGCGGTCATCAGGATCGGTGCCATCCGCTCCTCCGAGCCCTGCCGCACGGCTTCGCGGAGGGAGAGACCGTCTTTCAACAGGCGCTGGTAGTTGTTGACCAAGAGGACGCCGTTGCGGGTCGCGATGCCGAACAGGGTCACGAAACCGACCAGAGTGGCGACCGAGAGCACGCCTCCGCCGAGCGCGACGGCCACGATTCCGCCGATGAGGGCCAAGGGGAGGTTGACGAGGACCACGAGGGTATCGCGATGGCTTCCGAACTCGACGTAGAGCAGCCCGTACATGCCGGCGAGGATCAGAATGGCGAGCAAGCCCAAGGTGTGGACGCTGCGAGCAGCCTCTTCGAACTGCCCCTCGAAAGCCACCAGGTAGCCGCGCGGCAGGTCGAGCTGGGCGTCGACGGCGGCCTGCGCCCGTTCCACCGTCCCGGCCAGGTCGGCACCAGCCACGTTGGCGGTGATCATCGCCACACGCTGGACGTTCTCCCGACGGATGAGCGACGGTCCGAGGGCCCGACCGACATCGGCGACCGCACCGAGCCGGACGAGGTCCCCGCCCGGGGTGGAGACCGGAAGGCCGGCGAGCTTCTCGGGAGCGGAGCGGAGGCTCGGGGGGAGACGGACGGAGATGTCTGAGGTCAGGCCTTCTTCCACGATCTCACCGACGAGAACGCCTTGAAAGAGGGCCTCCACCGCCTCGCCGAGGCCCGCGGAGGACAGCCCGTGCCGCGCCATCGCGGTGCGATCGAAGTCGATCACCAGCTGCGGGATCGCTGCCTGCTCCTGGTTCGATAGATCGACGATCCCGGGGACGGTCCCGAGGACCTGCTCCACCCGGGAGGCCAGCGCCCTCAGAACGGCGAGGTCCGGTCCGAAGACCTTGACCGCGAGGTTGGTCTTGGAGCCGGAGATCATGTGGTCGATCCGGTGGCTGATCGGCTGCCCGAACGAGACGGCCGTGCCCGGGATCGTCGCCACGGCTCGACGCATCTCGGCGACCAGCTCCTCCTTGGATCGGCCGTTCCCGAGCGGGGCCAGGACCACCTCCATCTCGGACGCATTGACCCCCTGAACGTGCTCGTCCTTCTCGGCGCGGCCGGTCCGGCGGCTGGTCGACGTGACTTCGGGGAAGCTCAGCAGGGCCTCCTCGACCTGCCCGCCGAGCCGGTCGCTCTCGGCGAGGGGAATCCCGGGCGGGCTGACCACCGACACGGTGAGCGACCCCTCGTTGAACGGCGGCAGGAAGCTGCGCCCCAGCCCGGGCACGAGCAGGGCCGCGGCCACGACCAGCAGGACAACCGTGGCGATGACCGTCCGACGATGACCGAGACACCACTCGAGCGTCGGTGCGTACGCCGCGTGGAAGGCCCGCAGGAGCCACGGCTCCCTCGCATCCAGCGCCCGGGATCGACCGAGGAGCAGGAGAGCCAGGACCGGCGTGACCGTCAGCGCCACCACGAGGGACGCGGAGAGCGCGGCGATGAAGGCGAGACCGAGGGGACGGAGCAGCCGACCCTCGAGGCCCGGCAGGAAGAAGATCGGGAGGAAGACCAGGACGATGATCAGGGTGGCGAAGAGGATCGGGCTCACCACCTCCGTCGTGGCGGCCGCGACGACCTCTGTCGGCGCCCGCCGATCGCCCTCGGCGAGGCGTCGCTCTTCCTTCAGACGACGGAAGATGTTCTCCACCGCGATGATCGCGTCGTCGACCAGGAGACCGATGGCGATCGTCAGACCACCGAGGGTCATCGTGTCGATCGACAGGCCGAGGGCGGAGATCACCAGGATGCCTGCGACCAGCGACAACGGAATGGCCAGGGCGGAGATCAGCGTCGTTCGCAGGCTGCCGAGGAAGAGGGCCAGGATCACGATCACCAGGATCGCTCCGTCGCGAAGCGCCTCGGAGACGTTCCCGATGGCGACCTCGATGAAGTCGGCCTGGCGGAAGTTCTCGGTCTCGAGGACCACACCCTCGGGAAGCGTCTGCTGGAGCCGTTCGAGCGCGCGATCGATGGTCGCAGTCAGCTCGAGGGTGTTGGCGCCAGGCTGTTTCTGGACCGACAGGATGACGGCCGGCGCCCCGCGGTAGGAGGCGGTGCCGCGCGCGGGTTCGGGTCCCCATTCGACCTCGGCGACGTCGCCGACCCGCAGGGGAACGCCGTCCGAGACGCGCACGACCGCGGCGGCGACGTCCTCGGGGCTGCGCACGCGGCCGAGCCCGCGGACGAGGTACTCCTGCCCTGCTTCGACCTGGAAACCCGCAGCCGGGCTGCGGCTCGACTCGGCAACGGCCTCGACCACCGCGCTGAGCGACAGGCCGTTCTGGGCGAGGGCGGTGGGGCTGACCGTGACCTGGAGCTGACGGAGCTCGCCGCCCAGAGGGACCACCTGCGAGATGCCCGAAATCGAGAGGAGGTTGCGGCGGACCACGGTCTCGGCCAGCCGACGTAGCTCCATGGGAGTGACGCCACCGTCCCCGATCCCGCGCGAGGTCATCGCGATGAAGGTGATCTCCCCCATGATCGAGGAGATCGGCCCGAGCTCCGGGCGCTCGGCCTGAGCCGGAAGGTCCACGCGCTGCAACCGCTCGGTCACGACCTGGCGAGCCTGGTAGATGTCGGTTCCCCAGTTGAACTCGACCCACGCCACCGAGATCCCGTCGGCCGAGACCGAGCGTAGACGTCGGACTCCCGGCGATCCGTTGACCGCGGACTCCACCGGGAAGGTGACGAGCAGCTCGACCTCCTCGGGTGCCATTCCCGGAACGTCGGTGATGATGGTCACCGTGGGAGCGGAGAGGTCGGGGAAGATGTCGACCGGCAGGGTCGCGATCCAGACCGCGCCGAGCACGGTCAGGAGCGCTGCACCGGCCAGGACCAGCCACCGGTGCCGGAGCGAGAAGCGAATCAGTCGTTCGAGGCGTCCCATACGCATCTCCTCAGTGCACGTGGCCTTCGGCGGCACCGCTGGCCATCAAGGACGACCGGCGGATGGCGTCGCCACCGCGGGTGACCAAGCGCTGTCCGGGCACCAGGTGGTCGACCAGCACCAGATCTCCCTGACGTTCGAGCACGGTCACTTCCTGGCGCGCGAAGCTCTCGCCGGAGAGCTGCAGGTAGACGACCGACACGCCGCCGTCGTCGACCAGGGCCGAGGCCGGAACCACGATCCCGGTCTGCTCATCGAGCGACAGGACCTGCGCGGCTACCGTCGATCCGAGGGCGAAGCCAGGAGAACCGGTTGCTTCGAGAAGGACGGCGACGGTGCCTGTTCGTGGCGACAGCCCCGGCGCGACCGAGACGAGGGTCAGCCCCTCGTCGATCATCGTCGGGCCCGTCTCCGGGTCCTCCAGGACGATTCCTCGAACACCCGCCTCCGCGAGTCGTCGCGCACCCCTCGGGGGCAGGGCAACCTCGATCCACACCGCATCGGTCCGCACCAGGCGGGCGAGGGAGTCGCCAGCAGAGATCGTCGCACCGGGCGTCGCCGTCACGGCGGCGATCACGCCCGAGAAGGGAGCCTCGAGAGCCAGGCCCCCGCCCGCTCGGCCGCCTTCGCGAGAGGAACGGGCCGCCTCGAGGTCGCGCTCCGCCGCCTGCCACCGAGCCTCGAGGGTCTCGGCCCGGACCCGAGCCTCCTCGACCTCGCGCCCGCTGGTCGCTTCGAGCGCGAGCAGCTCTTCGAGCCGCGCGCGGCGGGCACGGGCCGTCGCCAGCTCGGTCGCGAGCGTCGAACGCTCGGCTTCGAGCGTCGCGAGGCTCCGCTCAGGAGCGACCAGGGGAACCAGCCGGAAGAGCGTCGCGCCCCGCTCCACCCGGAGGCCGACGAACGGCCAGGCGCGGGCGCCCGCCGCAGGCTGCACGACGCCGTCGACCGGCGCGGTCACGGCGCTCTCCCCACCCGCCGGGGGGCGGAAGGTCGCCAGGCCGGAGACGCTCAGGGCGAGCCGGCCCTCCCGGACCCAGGCCGTCGCGAAGTCGCTCCTCCACTGCTGCTCCTTGAGGAACGCGAGGGGCTCGCCCCCATCGGCCCCGCCTCGCGACGCTGGCGCGCGCAGGAGACTCCCGGGGTCCTCCGCCGTCCCGATGCGGACTCGCCCGCCAGCGATCTCCTCGGTCCCGTCGCCGGTGTGGATCCGGAAGAGGAGATCGGCTTCGCCGGCCTGCCGAGGCGCCACCTCGATGGCGAAGATGCCCGGGCGGATCGCCTGGTCGGCACCGAAGACCTGCTCGCCCGAGGCGTCTACCAGCACAATCTCGACCCGGCCCTCGACCAGCGGCGCGAAGTCGGCGAGGCGAGTCACGTGAGTGTGCGCCATCGCTGCCTGCCCCGCGACCAGGGCGGCGACCTCGGGGAAGACCTCGAACCGCTCCCCCCAGGCGGTGACCGACCAGTTGTCGGCTACGGCGCCGGGCGGCTCGGCGGGCGGAGACGCACAGCCGACGAATGCCAGAACCGCAAGGACCGCGCCCCACCGGTTTCCGGTCCGCTCCATGAGCATGGTCATCCTGGGCTTCCTCCTCGTCGTGGCTCTCGTCGGCGTGGGAATGCTCCGCGTCATCGGGACGAGGACGGTCTTGGTCATGGGGTGTTCTCCCGGCTCGGTGACCTGGTGGGTGCGTCGTTGGTGGAAGCGATCGGGCCGGTGGATCCTGCGAGCCTCTCCAGCTCTCGGTGGGCCTCCAGAGCCGCCTCGTGCAGGTCGAGCATCGTGAGCTCCGCCTCGGTGACCGAACGATGCGTCTCGAGCAGGTCGGTCAAGCTGGCCTCCCCGTGGCGGAAGGCCGCTTCGGCTCCGTCGAGCATGCGCTCGTTGGCCTCGAGCTCCCGGCCGGTGCGGACGAGGGCGCTGGAGAGCTGCGCGAAGCTCGTCTGCGCGCCGCCGCGAGAGGCGTTCGCCGCGCGCCGCGCCAGCTCGAGACGGGCCGTCGCCGCGTCGAGACTCGCGTCCGCCGCGTCTCTCGCCGCCCGCCTGCGATCGAACAGCGGCACCGACCAGGAGAGGCCGACGATGGGGCCGTCGATGGAGTCCCGGCCGACCTCCTCGCTCTGCCACCCCAGCGAGACTTCCGGCGATGCGACGAATCTCCCCGCTGCCTCTCGGGCGAGCCGAGCCGCTTCGAGATCCGCTGCGGCGGCTCGAACCCGAGTGTCGGGCTCGTCGAACGAGGGAGCGTCCGGAACCTCAGGCAGAACGGGGTGGACATCCGCCGGCAGCTCCGGGTACCAGGTCGCCGCCTCGGCGCGCGCTCGTTCACTCTCGGCGGCGGCGAGGGCCACCCGGGCCCGGAGACCGGTGGCGGCAAGTCGAAGCCGATGGGCATCGAGGCCCGAGGCCTCTCCTCGGTCGGTACGCGCGGCTTCGCGCTGCGCCAGCGACGCGACGCGTTCCGCCTGAGCCGACAGGCGCCGCCGACGGGCGTCGGCCACGGCCCAGTCGGCGTAGGCCTTCCTCATCGCGAGACGGTGGGCCAGGACCTGGCCAGCGAAACGGGTCCTGGCGGCCTCCAGTTCCTGCTCGCGGGATCCGACCTCCGGCCGCTTGGCGGCATCGGGGAGCTGCCAGGAGACCACGAGATCGGTCTGCCGACCGGGGCCTTCGGGATCCTCGCGAACAGCTCCGACGACAGGATTCTCGAGCGTTCTGCTTGCGAGAAGCCGGGCCTCGGCGCGCGCCACGGACTCTGCGCTCTCGAGAACGGCGGGATGAGCGTCGTCGAGAACCGAGAGGAACCCGGCTTCGGTGAGAACCGGGGGGTTCTGAGCGCCGCTCGAAGCAGCGAGTAGGGCCGCCAACAAGCCGGTCAAGGCTGGACGGTGCATGCTGACTCCTTTCCAGGGTTCGGGTTTTCAGGCTCGAAGTGAGCCCAGCCGCGAGCCGTGGATCAGAGCAGCAGAGAGCAGGTTGCCGTAAACAGCGGGGTCGGCGACCCGCGTCTGCGGGATCGTCCGTCGCTCGAGCGCCCGACGCGCGTCATCGAGATGGCCGGGGTCCCCGGGAGCACCGCGACGACCGAGAGAGCGTGCCGCAACTCGGGTGTCTGCCCGTCGAACCGTGCTTCGTGGTGGTGATCCGGGGCCGTCTCGAGATCGTGGTGGTGCCCGTGAGTCGCCGCCTCCACCAGGTCGGCGATCTCGCGCTCGTGCTCGAGGCCGTAACCGCCGTGGTGCTCGGATGCGAGGTGGAGCCCGACCCCGAGCGCGCCCACACACGGCGCCAGCCATCCCAGGAGGATGGCGGCCGAGATCAGGCGATGGAGCCGGAATCGCACGCGGCGCAGTATCCCAGAATCTCACGGGCCGGTCAACTGACGATCAGGCGAGCCGGCCAGGAGCTACACGAGTCGATCGATTCTCCGGCGCCCTCGCGTCTTCGCGTCTTCGCGTCTTCGCGTCTTCGCGAGAGATGCCCCCCGTACCCACCTCCCTGTACCCTGGGTGGAAGACAAGGGAATCAAGGAGGAAACGATGACCTTCAAGGCACTCCTCGCCACCAAGACGGGCGACGAAGTCTCGACCGGCATGGCCGAGATGCAGGAGCGGGATCTCATGGACGGTGACGTCACCGTCGCCGTCGACTACTCGACCGTGAACTACAAGGACGCCCTGGCCACGACGGGGCGGGCGCCGGTGATTCGTCGGTTCCCGCTGATCCCGGGCATCGACTTCGCCGGCACCGTGGAGGAGTCCTCGGCCCCCGGCTTCGCCGTCGGCGACCGCGTGGTGGCCAACGGGTGGGGGCTGAGCCAGATCCATCACGGGGGATTCGCGCAGCGGGCGCGGGTGAAGGCCGAGTGGCTGATCGAGATCCCGGAGGGCCTCTCGACGAAGGACGCCATGGCGATCGGCACGGCCGGGTACACGGCCATGCTGTGCGTGCTGGCGCTGGAGCATGGCGGCCTGACGCCGGAGCACGGCGACGTCCTCGTCACCGGAGCTAACGGCGGCGTCGGGTCGATCGCGATCGCGATCCTCTCGGGCCTCGGCTATCGCGTGCTCGCCTCCACCGGACGTCTCGACGAGGAGGAGTACCTGCGCGGCCTGGGGGCTTCGGAGATCATCGACCGTCACACCCTCTCGGAGTCCGGAGCGCCCATCGCCTCGGAGAGATGGGCGGGCGCCGTCGACTCGGTCGGCAGTCACACGCTGGCGAACGTGCTGGCGCAGACCCGGTACCGCGGCGTGGTGGCGGCCTGCGGCCTGGCTCAGGGCAGCGACCTCCCGGGTTCGGTCCTGCCCTTCATCCTGCGCAACGTGACGCTGTCGGGCATCGACTCCGTCAACGCGCCGCGGGAGGTCCGCATCCAGGCCTGGTCGCGGCTGGCACGCAACCTGGACCCGGGCAAGCTCGCCCGCACGACGCAGGTGGTCGGCCTGGCCGAGGTGCCCGCGGTCGTCGAGCGGATGTTCGCAGGCAAGGTCCAGGGGCGGACCGTCGTCGACGTCAACGGGTGACCGCGAGCCGCGGCGCCGCCCTGTACAATCCCCCGTCGACATGAGATATCCATTCTCCATCGTCCTCGTCCTGACCCTGGCGGCGACCCTGCAGCTCGCCCCGGCGCCGGCCGCGTCCCAGGAGACCTCCGTCGAGGCTCTCCGGGTCTCTCTCTGGCCCGAGTACGACCGGCCCCAGATGCTGGTGATGCTCGAAGGCACGCTCGCTCCCGAGGAGGAGCTCCCGGCCACGCTGCTGTTGCCGCTGCCCGAGGGGGTCGAGGCCCCGCACGCGGTCGCCTGGCTCGACCCGACGGGTTGGAAGACGGCCGTCAACACCGTCGAGGACGGCGCCGGGGGCCGCCGGGTGAGGGTGAACCTGCCGAGCCTGTCCTTCCGACTGGAGTACTACGACGATCTCGAGAGGGACGGGGATCAACGGAGCTACGTCTTCGAGTGGCCCGGCGCGATCGAGGTCGGGCACCTGACCTACGACCTCCAGGTTCCGGGGGGCGCCCGGGAGCTCACGACGACGCCGCCGGCACCGAACAGCACCGTCGGGGCCGACGGGCTGACCTATCGGAGCGGCGCGCTGGGGCCGACCCCGGCCGGACAGAGCACGACCCTCGAGATCTCGTACGAGAGGGACTTCGACGCCCTCACGGCCCCGCCCAGCTCGTTGCCCCCCCTCCCTCCCGCCCCCGCCGCGACGACGACCGGGACGACCGGGGTCGCCGGCGGCACCTCGGCGACGACGACCGCGGCCTCGGGAACACCGATGTGGCCGGTCTACGTCGCCGTGGCCCTGCTGGTCGGGATCCTGATCGGCTTCTGGCTACGCCGTTCCGGTAGCTGAGAGGAGCTGGACGCCTCGGCTGCGCCACGAGGTGGTCGGAGAGCATGATTCGTCCGCCCGGCTCCGCTCACTCCCCCTCGCGGCTGTTGTAGATCGTCCCGCCGCCCGCGGCGTACTCTTCGAGGACCGCCCGGCCCTCGGTCCGCAGCACGTCGCGGGTGACCCGGATGCCGCGGGCCTCCAGCTCCCGCCACCACGCCTCGGGCTTGGCGCCCTCGTCGAAGCCGATCGCCCTCGCGTCCTCGTCACGGGCGGCGGTGAGGAGGCCGCGCACGCCGGACCAGGGGACGGCGCCCAGACACATGGAGCAGGGCTCGGTGCTGGCCGCCATCTCGTGGGCGGGCAGGCCCGGCGCGCCGAGGTCCCAGGTGCCGAGTCGCGACTGGGCCACGATGATGGCGACGATCTCGGCATGGAGGACGGAGCAGCCGCCCGGTTCGACAAGGTTGACACCGGGAGCTACGAGTCGGCCGCTCTCCGACTCGAAGATCGCGGCGCCGAAGGGCCCGCCGGTGCCCATGGCGACGTTGCGCCGGGCCAGGTCGACGGCGACGGCCATGCGCTCCTCGGCGGTGGCGTAGGTCCTGGCGACGGCGCCGTCGAAGGACGCCACGAGCCAGGGCGGCAGATCCAGTCGCCAGGAGGGCGCCAGGGGCCCCGCGGGTGGCCGCTCGGTCATCGGACCTCCGCCGGGCTCTCTTCGCCCTCCGCGAACGCCGCTTCCGTCGCCCGCTCGCCCTGCGGGTAGAGGGCGAGGAGCACCCGTTCGGGCGTCAGCGGGGCCACGAGCGACGGCCTGGCCTCCGGGCTCGCGGCCCGGATGGCGTCGCGAATGGCGAAGAAGGCGCCGATGCCGTACATCAGCGGAGGCTCGCCCACGGCCTTGGAGCGGTAGACGGCGCCGTTGCCGGACTCCGTCTCGAACAGCTCGTACTCCAGCCTCTTCGGGGCGGCGTAGACGTCGGGGATCTTGTAGGTCGAGAGGGCGCCCGAGCGCAGCCGACCCGCCTCGTCGTAGATCACCTCCTCCATCGTCATCCACCCGATCCCCTGGACGATACCCCCCTCGACCTGGCCCCCGTCCACCGTGGGATTGAGGCTTTCGCCGACGTCGTGGACGACGTGGACGGCCTCGATCTCGTAGGTGCCCCGCAGGCGGTCGACGGACGCCAGCACGATGGCGGTGCCGTAGACGAGGTAGCCGAACGGGCTCCCCTTCTCGGTCTCCGCGTCGAAGTGGATCCCGGGCGTGGCGTAGAACGCATGCTCGGAGAGGTCGACGCGACGGAAGAAGGCGGCGCGGACGAGGGACTCCCAGTCGAGGGACTCCCGGCCGAGGCGGGTGGCGGTGGCGCCGACGACGACCCTCTCCTCGCGCAGATCGACCGAGCCCGCCTCGAGCCCCAGCTCGTTCGCGGCCAGGGACAGGAGGCGGCCGCGGATCGCCGAGCACGCCCGCACCAGGGCGTGGCCGTTGAGGTCGGCCGAGGCGCTGGCCGCCGTGGGCGAGGTGTTGGCGACCCGGGTGGTGTTGGTGGTCTCGATCTTCACCCGCGACGGATCGATGGAGAGGACCCGCGCCGCGATCTGGACCAGCTTGGTGTTGATCCCCTGCCCCATCTCCACCGCGGCGGTGCTCACCCCCACGCTACCGTCGCCGTAGACGTGGACCAGCACCGACGCCTGGTTCATGTGCGTCTTGGTGAAGGCGATGCCGAAGGCGATGGGCATGACGGCGAGGCCCAGCTTGCGCACCGGGTCCCGCGCGTTGTGCTCCGCCACGCGCCGCCGCAGCCCGGCCAGGTCGTAACGCTCCGCGCACCGGTCCCAGGTGGCCTCCGCCGTCGGCTCGTCCACGGCCTGGCCGTAGGGGAAGGTGTCGCCCACCCGCACCAGGTTGCGACGCTGGATCTCCGCGGCCTCGACGCCGGCCCTCTCTGCCACCGCCGCGATGGCCGCCTCCATCACGAACATCCCCTGGGGACCGCCGAACCCCCGGAAGGCGGTGTTGGGCGCCAGGTTCGTGCGGCACGAGTAGGCCGTCGCCCGGACGTTGGGCACGAAGTAGGCGTTGGTGGCGTGGAACAACGTCCGCTCCAGCACGGCCGGCGACAGGTCCGCCGCCGCCCCGGCGTTCTGGTGGAAGGTCACCTCGTAGGCGACGATCTTCAGGTCCTCGTCGAGACCGATGCGGAAGTCCGAGGAGTAGGGGTGACGGGTGCCGGTCATCCGCAGGTCGTCCAGGCGGTGCGGCACTAGCTTGACGGGCCGGGCCGTGCGGAGGGAGGCGAGCGCGGCCATCGTGGCCCAGGCGGAGGCCTGGTCCTCCTTGCCGCCGAAGCCGCCGCCGAGCCGTGTCACGTCGACCTCGATCTCCTTCATCGGCAGGCCCAGCACCCGGGCCACGCAGCGCTGCACCACGGTCGGCCCCTGGGTGGACGACCAGATCCTCAGCCCGCCCTTCTCCGTGCGGTGGGCATAGGCGCCCTGGGTCTCGAGATAGAGGTGCTCCTGACCGCCGGACTCCGCCACCCCCTCGACGACGTAGGCGCAATCCTCCCAGGCGGCGTCGACGTCGCCGCAGGAGAAGGTGCGCGGTGGCTGGATCAGCAGGCCGCGACGCCGCGCCTCCCGCGGGTCTGTGATCGCCGGGAGCTCGTCGATCTCGGCGCGGATCGCCCGGGTCGCCCGCCGGGCGACGGCCTCGTCGACCGCGACGACGATCGCCATCGGCTGGCCGTCGTAGTGCACCTCGTCCTCGGCCAGGAGCGGCTCGTCGGGCAGGATGCCACCGATCTGGTTCTCCCCCGGGATCTCCGCGGCGGTCAGCACGGCCACGACGCCCGGGGTCTCGAGCGCCGGCCCGATCTCCAGCCGACGCACCCGGCCGTGGGCGACCGGCGAGCCGAACACCGCCGCGTGCAGGGTGCCCTCGAGCTCGGGGAGGTCGTCCAGGTAAAGGGACTCCCCGCGCAGGTGGCCAGCCGAGTCGATGTTCCTCACAGGAGCGCCTCCACCGGCACGGTCTCCGGGAAGAGCTCCACGAAGTGAGCGTAGACGAGCTGGCGCAGGAGCAGCCGCTTGTACTCCGCGGAGCCCCGGACGTCGCTGATCGGAGCGATCTCCTCGAGGGCGCTCGCCGCCGCCCAACGGGCCGTCTCCGCCGCCGCCGGCCGGCCGGCGAGCCCGGCGGAGGTCGCCGGCAACCGGAACGGCACCGGCGCCACGCCGCCCGCGGCCAGGGTCCCCTCGCGGATCACCCCGTCCTCGACCTCGAGACGCAGCGCCGAGTTGACGCTGGCGATGTCGAGATGGGTGCGCTTCGAGACCTTCTCGAAGTTGAAGCGGGTGCCGCCTCCGGGCGCCGCGAAGGAGATCGACACCACGCGCTCGTCCGTCGCCAGGTCCAGCTCCTTGTAGCCACGGTAGAGGTCGGCCAGCGGCAGTCGGCGCCGGGTCTCGCCGTCCGCCAGCAGCAGCTCGGCCTCGAGAGCCAGCAGGAAGATCGTCAGGTCGCCGATGGGGGAGGCGTTGACCAGGTTGCCGCCGAGGGTCGCCATGTTGCGGATCGGCGTCGAGGAGACGAGCTTCAGGTGCCGCTTCAGGCGCGGGAAGAGGCGCAGCAGGAGCGGCGACTCCCGCATCTCCTGCACCGTGGTCGACGCCCCCAGGACGATCCGCCCTCCCTCCTCGCGGATCCCCCGGAGACGCGGGTCGTCGAGCAACAGGTCGACCGGCGCACCCTCCATCTCCTCCGGGCGCTGCACCCAGAGGTCGGTGCCGCCGCCCACCGATCCGCGCCGGCCCGTGCCCGAGGCCGTCCCCTCGTACGGCACGGACGCGCCGAGCTCGGCGAGTCGCCCCGGGATGGACACGAAGGAGGCGGGGATCCACCCGTTCGAGGCCAGCCAGCCGACCCGCTCCTCCACGTCCGCCGGGGCCAGGGCCGCGGAGACCCGTGCCGCCGCCCGCTCGATGGACTTGTAGCCCGTGCAACGGCAGATATTGCCGTCGATGGCCGCCACGGCCTCCTCCGCCGTGATCTCCTCCGCGGCCAGGCAGAAGCCGGCGAGCGAGACGACGAAGCCGACGGTGCAGAAGCCGCACTGGGTGGCGCCCTCCTCCGCCATGGCGCGCTGCACGGGATTCAGGCCGTCGGGGCTCAGGCCGTCGACGTTCAGGCCCTCCACCGTCACGACGTGCGCGCCGTGGGCGTTGCCCAGGGGCATGAGGCAGGAGGTCATGGACCGGTAGCGGACCCGGCCCTCTTCGGCCCGGCGACCCACCAGCACCGTGCAGGCGCCGCAGTCACCCTCCCGACAGCCGACCTTGGTGCCGACCAAGCGCCGATCCCGGCGGACGAAGTCCAGTACCGTCCGGCCCGCCGGCTTGCGGGCGACGACCTCGTCGTCGTTCAGGATGAAGCGGATCTCGGAGCCCATGCGTCGCTCGGATTGAGGATTCTCCTCGGGGATTTCCGACCCCATCCTACAGCGTCGGCGGCGCTCCCCCGACCCCAACCGGCCCGATTGTCATGGTCCTGTTATTCATGTCTGGTTCATGACCCCCTTGCTATCAATTGCCTCCATCGAGAACGAGCGTCTGCGTGCCGTCGACTGGGAGCTCTTCCAGCAGAGTCCGGTGAGGGGCTGCGGCACAGCGAGGCGAAGGGGGCTCCACCTGCCGACCGGGTCCAGGAGCCACCTCCCACCACCCTGAATCCGACCCGGCGAAACGAGAAGGAGAACCACTCAATGAAGCGATTGCTCCCCCTGGCCTGTCTGCTCCTGGTGGCGGCCACACCGGTCTTCGCCCAGCTCTCCGAGCGGCCCGGCACCTCCGACGACACATCGAAGGGCGCCAAGGACCTCTCGGGCCTGTCGATCAAGACCCCGCGCACCCGGGTCGTGCACACCATCGACCCCGAGCTCGCGGGCGGCTCGATGTACCTCCAGACCTACGATCCCTTCCTCGCCTTCAAGATGGGCAAGGATCTGACCCAGCGCGAGATGCGTCCTCGCGACGGCGTCTTCTCCGCGGGCATCGCGAACCTCAAGGGGATCCTGGCCGACGGCGAGACCCCGGCGATCACCGGCAACGACCAGGTCTCGTGCGGTGGCTGCCACAACATGCCCTACCGGGACGGCGGCGCCGGCACCAACTTCGCCAAGAAGGCCGGCCTCGGCCGCAACTCGACCCACTTCTTCGGCGCCGGCATCCAGGAGATGATCGCCTGGCAGGTCCGCCAGAAGATGATGCAGCAGATCGACGACAACCGGAACAACTGGGTCGACGCCGCGGAGTTCGACGCCAACCCGATCCTGGTCGCCCCCACGCAGGGTGCCCCAGGCATCGACTACGGCATGAGCGGCGACAACAACGCCGACGGCCAGCCGGACCTGAACAACATCTTCCGCGTCTGGTTCGTGGACTCCAGCGGCCTCCACATCCCCGAGGCCACCAGCCTCGACGACCCGGGCGTGGCCGGCTACAACTTCATCCTCGAGGTGTTCGGCTGGGGCGAGAAGCGCTTCAACCTGAACACCACGAACCGGGTCTTCGTGTGGGATCCGTTCGCGGCCCACGGCGGTCTGGACGCCTACGACCCGACGACGGCCTTCGACCCGGACGGTGACGGCTGGTCCCAGGTCTCGAACGCCGGCTTCCAGCAGACGCCCATCGGCCACATCCCGCCGGATCGGGGTCTGGCCGTCAACAGCGTCGGCCTGTCGATCGACGATCCCGACGGTGACGGCTACATCAGCGAGATCACCGAGGGCGACCTGGACGTCGCCGAGTGGTACCTGCTGAACAACCCGCGGCCGGGCATGGGCGAGCAGAACGCCCTCACGCGGCGCGGCAAGCAGGTCTTCGCCAGCCTCGGCTGCAACTCCTGCCACGTCTCCCAGTGGCTGATCGAGGCCGCCAACCCCGGCGCCTCGGACATCCACGAGCAGTACCTGGGCGACCTGCGGTTCTTCGACCTCGACGTGAGGTACGACGAGGACGACGGTCGCCTCGAGGGCGAGCTCACCATGCTCGCCTCCCAGGACGAGAACGGCAAGTGGGTGCGCAACAAGGGCTCGTACCTCGTGCAGGGCATCGGCACCGACTTCAAGCACCACGAGATGGGGCCGGAGCTCGAGGACCTGCAGTACGACGGCACCGTCGTCACCGCCTTCCGTACCGGCCTGCTGTGGGGCAACGGCGCCACGGGCTTCCCGTGGGGCCACGACGGCAAGTCGATGACCATCCACGACATCATCCTCCGCCACGGCGGCGAGTCCCAGGCCGAGCGCGACGCGTACGACAACGCCTCGCTCCAGGACCAGGTCTCGCTGCAGGCGTTCCTCAACTCGCTGCTCCTCTACCCGACCGACCAGACGCCCGCCGACATCGACGGCGACGGCGTCATCTCGGAGAACTTCATGGTCGCCGGCAAGGACACGGGCATCGAGCGCTTCAATCCCGAGTGGCTGTTCTCGACGCCGGCCGAGATCGAGGGCATGACGACCAACCCGCAGGGCGAGCTCATCCGCTCGAATGCCCTGCTCAACATCGGGCCGGCCTACCAGCTCGCCACCCCCTACCTCCGGGACCCGGACCTCGACGGCTTCTCGGACGTGCAGGACGAGTGCCCGGGCGTGACCGGGTACAAGGACGGCTGCAACATGTAGCCTGATCGCCGGCTGCCGACCGTGGCAGCCAGCTCTTCCGGGCGGGGCGCTCCGTGCGCTCCGCCCTTCTTCTTGTCGTCTTGCCTCGATCGCCGGCGGCGGGTCCTCGGACCTCGCGACCCCGGCGCCCCCGAGGCCCCGGGCAGCCGAGGAAACTGGACACAATCGGTCCTGTATAATCCGGCCCGTGTGCAGGAGCTGCGCGACCGACCCCACCCTCGCCCTGACGTGCCGCCACCGCCGCACGTTCGACCCACGCTGCGGAGGTCTCGAGGCCGTGGGCTGACCGCGCGGTCCCCGGGACTCCCGACCGCCGGGCATCGTGGCCGTCCTTCGGTAACGCCGGCCTGGATAGACTCGGGCGTCAAAGACGGGCCGGCCCCGCGACACCCGGACGACCGCGGTCCGGGGACACCGCCCACGGCCCGGAGGAAACGCCGCCATGGGGATCTCCGAGCTCCTGCCGTATCTGGTCGTCTTCGCCGTCGCCTTCACGCTCGGCGCCGCGCTCGCCTGGCTCCTCGCCCGGTCGGGGCGAGCCGCCGACGACGGCCGCGGCGCCGCGGCCGAGGCCACCGCGCTGGCGGAGATCGCGCGGCGCCGCGAGGCCGAGGCCGCGACGGAGGCCCTGCGCAGGGAGCTCAACGAGCTCTCCCGGGAGCTCGCCGTCGCCGAGGAGAGGTCCGCCCGGGCCCGGCAGACGGCGGAGGAGCAGGCCCGCTTCCTGAACGGCGCGCGGGCCGAGCTGACCGCGTCCTTCGAGTCGCTCGCCGCCCGTGCGCTCGAGGGCTCCTCGAACCGCCTCCTCGAGCTGGCGGAGCAGCGACTCGGAAGGGCCCGGGAGGCCGCGACCTCCGACCTCGACGCGCGCAAGGCCGCGATCGAGGGTCTCCTCGGCCCGCTCCGGAAGTCTCTCGAGGAGCTGGGCTCGACCACCGGCGAGATCGAACGCGCCCGGATCGACGCCTATGCCCGGATCGACCGTCAGGTGCGTCTCCTGGCCGAGGCGGCGGCCGCCCTGGACGAGCGCACGACCTCGCTGGCCACCGCCCTGCGAGGGCCCGTGGCCCGCGGCCGCTGGGGCGAGATGGCGCTGCGCAACGCCGTGGAGCTGGCGGGGATGAGTCCGCACTGCGACTTCGTCGAGCAGAAGACCCTGGAGGGCGGAGGGCGTCCCGACATGGTCGTGCGGCTCCCCGGCCATCGCGCCATCCCGGTCGACGCGAAGGCGCCGCTCTCGGCCTACCTGGAGGCCTCCGAGGCCACGACGGCCCAGCGCCGCGACGCCGCCCTCGACCGGCATGCCCGCGACGTGCGCTCCCACGTCAAGGCGCTGGCCCGACGGGGCTACGCCGAGGCCGTCGACGGCGACGTCGACCTGGTCGTCCTCTTCCTGCCCGGCGACGCCTTCCTGTCGGGGGCCCTGGCCCGCGACCCGGAGATCCTGGAGGACGCGCTGCGCGACAAGGTGCTGCTGGCGACCCCCACCAGCCTGGTCGCCCTGCTGCGGACGGTGGCCCTCTCCTGGCGTGAGCGGGCTCTGGCGGAGAACGCGGAGGCCATCGCGGCGACCGCCCGGGAGCTGTGGGAGCGGGCCGCCCGCTTTGGCGAGGAGCTCGACAAGACCGGCCGCGGCCTGGACACCGCGGTGACCGCCTACAACCGGGCCGTCGGCTCGTTCGAGCGCCGCCTCATGCCCATGGCCCGCCGGCTGGACGAGCTGGGGGCCGCGGACGGCGCCCGCCGGCGTCTGGAGGCGCCGATGCCGAGCGAACCCCCCCGCCGCCGAGCGGCGGAGCCGGACGAGCCGGGCGAGCGGGACACCACCCCCGGCTCCTGAGCCGCCGCCGCCGTCCGGTCAGCGCGACACCAGCGGCACGAACCTGACCGCCAGGACGCTCCGACAGTCCATCCGGCCGTCCCCGAGACGCGTCAACACCTGGAGGTCCTGGATCCCGACGCCCACCGGCACGACCATCCGTCCCCCCGTGACGAGCTGCGGTCCGAGCGCCGGCGGCACCACCTCGGGCGCGGCGGTCACCAGGACGCCGTCGAACGGCGCCGCCTCGGGCCAGCCGTCGCGGCCGTCGCCCACCCGGTAGCGGACGTTGCGGCAGCCGAGGCCGTCGAGCGCCTCGCGGGCGCCCTGCTGGAGCTCGGGCACGATCTCCACCGTCCAGACCTCCCCCGCGAGCCGGGAGAGGAGCGCCGTCTGGTAGCCGGAGCCGGTGCCGATCTCCAGCACCCTCTCGGCCCCCGTCAGACCCAGCTGGTCCGTCATCAGGGCGACGATGTAGGGCTGGGAAATCGTCTGGCCGGCCGCGATGGGGAGGGCGTAGTCGGCGTAGGCGGCCTCCCGCAGCGCCGAGGGAACGAAACGATGCCGCGGGATCTCCGCCATCGCTTCGAGAAGCCGGGGGTCGCGAACGCCCCGACGACGGATCTGGCTCTCGATCATCCTGCGGCACTCCCGCCGCCAGCCGTGATCCGTCCCGTCAGCGGTCATGAGCTCTCCGGGATCTCCGACGCGCGCTCAGCCGTCCTCGCGCAGGGTCCCCGTCATCGGCTCGAGACGGACCGGAATCGACCTGCGCTTCTCGATGCCGTCGGGGGTGCGGACGAAGACCACCAGGTCCTGGAAGAAGGCGCCGATGGGCATCACCGCCCGGCCTCCCATCTCGAGCTGCTCGAGGAGCGGCTGGGGCGGTCGCTCGACCGCGGCCGTGAGCAGGATGGCGTCGAAGGGTGCCTCCTGAGGCCATCCCTGGTACCCGTCGCCTACCCTGACGTGGACGTTGTCGTAGCCCAGAGAGGCCAGCGTCGACCGAGCCCGCTGGGCGAGATCCTGGATGATCTCCACCGTGTAGACCTCCCCCGCCAACCGCGAGAGCACACCGGCCTGGTACCCCGTCCCGGTCCCGATCTCGAGGACCCGCTCGTCGCCCGACAACTCGAGCAGCTCGGCCATGAGGGCGACGAGGTAGGGCTGGAGGATGTGCTGGCCGTCACCGATGGGGACCGCGATGTCGCCGTAGGCCTGATCCTGGACCCCCTCGGGCAGGAACTCGTGGCGAGGCACGTCCCGCATGGCGGCCACCACCCGCGGATCCACAACGCCACGGCGAACGATCTGCTCTTCCACCATCTGCCACCGCGCCCGCTGCAGGAAGTCCTGCTTCAGATCCTCCTCCCCGGAGACCGCCGGCGCGGAGGCCAGGAGGCTGACGAGGAGGGCGATGAGGGCGGTCGTGCGCATGGCGGGCTGATTCCTGGGCTCCATTGTGACAACGGATGGTGCAATTGCCAAGCCAGCCGCTCCGCCGCGCGGGTGGAGCGCGGCTCACCGGGGGCCCGTCGCTACAATGGGCGGCGTGAAGGTCTTCTTCAGCAATCTGGGGTGCAAGCTCAACCAGGCGGAGCTGGAGGATCTCGCCCGCCGCTTCCACGCCGCGGGGCACGAGATCTCCCCCGCCCTGGAGGAGGCCGACCTCCACGTCGTCAACACCTGCACGGTGACGGCGGCCGCCGCTCGGGATTCGCGCAAGCTCGCCCGGCGCGGGCAGCGCTTGCGCCACGAGTTGAGGACGGTGCTCACCGGCTGCTGGAGCGCCGCCGAGCCCGCGGCCGCCGCACGCCTCGCCGGCGTCGACCTCGTCGTCCCCAACGACGACAAGGAGAGCCTTCTCGATCTCGTGCACGAACGCTTCGGCGCCCCCGCGGTGGCGCCGCGTCCGAAGCTCGACCTGGAGCTCCCCTACGTGCCGCTGGCCTTCGGCAACGCCCGTGCGCTGGTCAAGGTGGAGGACGGGTGCAACATGCGCTGCTCGTTCTGCATCATCCCGTCGACCCGCGGGCACCAACGGAGTCGACCGGTGGGCGAGGTCGTGCGGGAGGTCGAGGCCCTCGTGCGGAGCGGCTTCCACGAGGTCGTCGTCACGGGGGTACAGATCTCCTCCTACCGGAGCGGCCGGGAGCGCCTGGCCGATCTCACGGCGCAGCTCCTCGACCGGACCTCGGTCGGTCGCCTGCGCCTCACCTCCATCGCGCCGTGGGACTTCGACCCGCGCCTCCTGACTCTGGTGGCGGGCGGGCGGGTCTGCCGCCACTTCCACTTCTCTCTCCAGAGCGGCTCGGCCCGCACCCTCTCGCGGATGCGCCGACCGTACTCGCCCGAGGGCTTCGCCGAGCTCCTGCGCAGCGTCCGCGCGGCGGTCCCGGGCGTCGCCATCACGACCGACGTGATCGTCGGCTTCCCCGGGGAGACCGAGGAGGAGTTCGAGGAGAGCCTCTCCTTCGTCGACTCGTGCGCCTTCGCCCGCATCCACGCCTTCCCCTTCTCGCCGCGCGCGGGCACCGAGGCGGCCGGCCTGGCCGACCCGGTGCACGCCGCGACCGTGCGCGAGCGGATGGGCCGCATGCTGAGTCTGGCGCGGGAGGCCGACGCGGCCTTCCGCCGGAGCCGGCTCGGCGAGGCGGCCGAGGTGCTCTGGGAGAGCCGTCGCGGCGACTCCTGGCACGGCACCACCGACCACTACGTCCGGGTGACCCTGCCGGCGGACGGCCTGGAGCGCTCGGGAAGGACCGCGCGGGTGCGACTCGAAGCTCTCGACGGCGAGCGGGTCACGGCCCGTGAGCTCGAGGTCGCGCCGCCCTTCCCGTCGCGGATCGCTGCGGCCGGGGCCCGGCGATGAGCCGGCCCGACGACCGGGGTCTCTCACCCGACCGGATCGACGAGATCGCCTCGGCCGCCATGGCCTCGAGCACGGCCGACGAGACCGAGATCGCCTGGATCGAGTACCGCGAGCGCCGGGCCGGGATCGGACCCGGTGCGACCGCTGGAGCGCGGTTCGAGCGCAGCGTGCTGGTGCGGGTGATCGATCGCGGGCGCCTCGGATCGCACCACACGTCGCCGGACTCCGCCAGGGATCTGGAGGAGGCGATCCGCCAGGCCCAGGCGAGTTCCCGCAGTTGCGAGCCCCTGACCGATCTGCGACACCTTCCCGCCGACAGCGGGGAGGTGCCGCAGGTGGCGCCGCTGTTCTCCCAGGAGGTCGTCGACCTCGATCGCCCGCGGGCCGAGAACCTCCTCTCGTCTGCCGCTGTCGCCAGCGAGCGGGCCTCGCTGACCTGGCGCGACGGCCGCGTGGCCGTTCTCAACAGTCGCGGGATTCGGCGCTCCTGCCAGGTGACCACCGTGGACGGCGAGGTCTCCTGTGGCGAGCGGGTCGGGGCCGGGTGGGCCGCGGCCAGCGCCCGGACCCTCGAGGATCTCGGCCTCGCGGGGCTCGTCGATCGCGCCCGCCGCCGCCACTCAGACGAGCCCGGCGGCGACCTGCCCGAGGAGCCACCCCGCCTCCTGTTCTCGCCCGAGGCGACCGGGCAGCTCCTGTGCGTCCTCCGCGACGAGGCCTTCACGGCTCGGGCCTACGTCGCGGGTCTGTCCTTCCTGCGCGAGCACTCCGGCGTTCAGGTCTTCGACCACACGGTCAACCTCCTCGACGACGGCACCGACCCGCGCGCGTTGCCGTTTCCGTTCGACCTGGAGGGCATCGCCAAGCACCGCGTCGAGCTCATCGACGCCGGCACCCCACGCACCCCCGCGCTGGACTCGCGGCAGAGCGCAGCCCTCGGGCTCCAGTCGACCGGCCACGCCAGCGGCGGGGGCGAGGCTCGACCCGAGAACCTCGTGCTCCTGCCGGGCGACCTCGAAGACGACGAGCTCCTGCGGCGGGCGGACGGCGGCCTGTGGATCCCCCGGCTCCTGCGGGTCGAGTGCTTCGACTCCCATCGGATGCTGCTGCGGCTTCGGGCCCGCGGGGCGCGGGTGGTCAGCGACGGGCGGCTGGGCGCCGCGCTGCCCGATCTGGTCTGGGAGGGGAGCCTGCTCAGGATGCTCGCCGACCTCGAAGGGCTGGGGCGGGATCTCGTCACCCGCAGCCAGGGCTCAGCGATCCTCGGGGGCATCGCGGCGCCCGCCTCCCTGATCCGTTGCGGGACCCTACCGACCGCGGTCGGGGCCTGAGCGCTGCAGCGCGAGGCGTGCCGACCGGCGCCGAGCCCTACGACCGGCGAAGAAGGACGACGGTCTGGTCGTCGGCCTGCGGGCGTCCGCACGCGAAGTCGGCGGTCGCCTGGTCGATCGCCTTCACGATCTCGGGCAGCGGCTCCTCCCGCAGCTCCCGCAGCACGGCGGCGAGCCGATCGTTGCCGAACTCCTCGTCGTCGGGCGCCGGACACTCGGTGATCCCGTCGCTGAAGATGCACAGGAGGTCGCCGTGCTCCATTCGCGCCGTGCGGGTCCGGTAGGTGGAGCCCGGCAGCATCCCGAGCGGCAGGCCGCACGGCGAGAGCTCCTCCGCCCGGCCATCCGCGGCCCGGATCAGGATGGCGGGGTTGTGGCCGGCGTTGAGGTAGCCGAGGTCGCCGGAGTTCGGTCGCGCGTGGACCAGGAAGAAGGTGATGAAGCGGTTCGAGCCGCTGGACTCCAGGATGTGGCGGTTCAGCCGCTCCAGCAGCGTCGGCCCCGCCCCCATGTGGTCCAGGAGGAGTCGCAGACCGGAGCTCAGCGTGGAGACCAGGAGAGCCGCCGGCATCCCCTTGCCCGAGACGTCGGCCACGATCAGGCCGAGGCTCCCCTCCTCCAGCGGCACCATGTCGTAGAGGTCGCCCCCCACATGTCGCGCGGGACGGCTCCAGCCGTCGATCTCGAAACCGGGAAGGTCCGGGAGTGT
Organism: uncultured bacterium; assembly: GCA_905479655.1. Classification (GTDB taxonomy): domain Bacteria; phylum Acidobacteriota; class Thermoanaerobaculia; order Multivoradales; family JAHEKO01; genus CAJQNK01. The sequence goes on from CAJQNK010000218.1 coordinate 23,711, forward strand.
CGTCGGGAGCAGACGCCGCTGGATGTCGGAGGCGAGGTCGAGCTCGCGCTCCAAGCGCTCCTTCTCCAGCGCCTGGCGGTGGAGCCGCGCGTTCTCGAGCGCGAGCGCCGCCTGGTTGGCGAACAGCGACAGGGTACGGCGGTCGGCCTCGGCAAAGGGCCCGACACCGTGGCGACTCTCCTTGTCGCCCATCGCGAGGATGCCCCGGGAGCTGCCCTCCACCTCGATGGGCACCGCCAGGACGTGCTCCGCGCCGGGCAGCAGACGCTGGTCCTCGGGGCCCTTTGCCTGGAGGATGGCCCGGAGTCGCGGGTCCTCGGGATCCACCTCCTCGAGGGCGGCGCCGCCGAAGGTCTGGTGCAGGCGGTAGACCCCGTCGTCCAGCGTGTACAGCGCCGCACGCCGCGCATCCAGGAGCGAGACCGCACGCAGGAGGATCTCCTCGTACAGCTCCTGGAGCTCCAGGGTCGAGGCGATGGCGAGCCCCACGTCGTAGAGCGCCTCGAGCTCGACGCCCCGGTACGCGACCTCGAAGTGGCGGCGCTTGAGCTGCTGGCGGAGTCGGTAGACCTGGATGCCGCTGGCCAGGGCCACCAGGACCATGCCGGGCAGCTTGCCGGTCGCCGGGGCCGGATGCAGGATCCGCGCCCTTGGCAACTCGGTCACGACGAGTTCCCCGAGCTCCTCCGGGAGGCGCTCCGGGAACTCCGGTCGCCCTACGGCCAGGTGCCGCTCGAAGCCCGAGTCCCCTTCGAGGTAGAGGGCCGCGCCCGAGACCGAGGCCCCTTCGCAGACGGCTCTCAGCAGGTTCTCGAGCAGCGTCCGGTCCGAAGCTCCCTCGGCCTGCCGGAGGAGATCCGCCCAGGCGTCCTCGGTGTCGACCGCGGCGGAGTTGGCCATGCGCGGATCAGCCACCCATCTCGCCGACGCCCGTCTCCTCGTCCGGGAAGATCGTCGCGTACTGGGTCAGGCCCATGATGTGGAAGGTCTTCTCGATGGTGGGCGTCAGACAGCAGAAGGCGAGGCGGCCGTCGATCTCCAACATCTTCTCGATGATCTCGATGAGGATCGAGATGCCGATCGAGTTGACGATCTTCGTCCCCTTGAGGTTGAGCAGGAGAGTCTTCTCCCCGTCGCCGATCAGGTCATAGGCGACCCGGGCGATCTCCTCCCCACCTTGGTTGTTGATGTAGCCCTCGGTATAGATCACCGCCAGATCGTCCCGACGGTCGAGGGTCACTCTGAGGTTCTCGGTCATCTCACTCACCCCGCAGTCAGCGCAGCTTGCTCATCACCACGGTGGTGCCCTCCGAGGCGGAATCGATCGCCACCTCGTCCATCAGGCCCCGGATGATCTTAAGCCCCCACCCACGCTTGCTCTCCGCCTTCAGCTTCTGCTCGATGCTGGGCTCCTCCAACGCATCCTGAGAGAAACCCGTGCCCTTGTCGCGGATCGTGATCTCGAGGCGCTCGGGCTCGGCCTCGCCCAGCACGGCGAACCGGATGTAGACCTTCCGGTCCTCGGCCCCGCTGTGCTCGAAGGCGTTGATGCACGCTTCCACCACCGCCATCCGCACCTCGTCGATCTTATCCGGGGTCATCTGCATGAACTCCGCCAGAGCCGCGGCAGTCGTGCTTGCGGCGATCTCCATGTCGGAGACCATCGGGAGAGTCAGCGTGACCTCCCGCAATATGGAGGAATTGTCCATACAGATCCCGTAGTACGACGAGTCGGACCCGGCTTCGACCGTCGAACTCTACTCGATTTCAGAAAGAGAGGTAGAGCTGCAGCAAGTAGACCACGACCGGGTGCACGAGGTCGTGCGCCAGGAGCCAGCCGAAGCTGCCCACCGTCCCCACGACGGCGAGCGGTTGCAGGGACGACTGCGGGACGGCCAGACTCTTGCGAACGGACTGAAGCATCGGGGTCTCCTCTTTCCTGACCCCACTTCAACGCAAGGCGTCTGCCAACTTCGGAAGCCGGCTGGACAAATCTCCTCAAGCCCTTTCCCTGCAATAAGATAGATCCTCCTCGAAAGACCCTCCGCGCGACGGGCACGCCGTGCACGTCGATCGAGCATGCGACATAGTGTCGCACATTCTGCCCCGATCGACCCGGTTGACGGGCGGCAAGTGCGCCAGGGAGGCCCTTCCGCCCCATTTCGGGACATTATGTCGCGGGTGGGCATAAGGTCGCACATCGTCAGTAGCCCTTTCGCTGCAGGGTCCGTCGACTCACCCCGAGGACCTTCGCCGCCTGGCTCTTGTTGCCGTGCGTCATCTTCAGGACCTTCGCGATGTGCCGTCGCTCCACGGCGGCGAGATCGACCGGCTCCGGACCCGAGCCCGCGAGGGAGTCCTCGCCGGTCAGCGTGCGGACCAGCTCCAGGTCGACGTCGCCCTCGGCCAGGGAGACGGCCGCCTCCACCAGGTTTCGCAGCTCCCGGACGTTGCCCGGATACTCCTGGGCGATCAGGAACGCCACCACCTCCGACCGGAACTGGGGAGCCTCGATCTTCTCGCGGCGACAGAACTCCTCCGCGAAGTGGCGGATCAGGTGCGGGATGTCCTGCCGTCGATCCCGCAGGGGCGGCAGGGTCACCTCGATGCCCTTCAGCCGGTAGTAGAGGTCCTCGCGGAAGGTGCCGGCGGCGATCATGGACTCGAGAGACTGGTGGGTCGCGGCCACGAGGCGCACGTCCACGGGGATGGACTGATGGCCACCCACCCGCGTGATCTCCCGCTCCTGCAGGACGCGTAGCAGCTTGACCTGCAGGGAGGCGTGGAGATCGCCGATCTCGTCCAGGAACAGGGTGCCCTCGTTGGCCAGCTCGAACTTGCCACGCCGCGCCTTCACACCGGTCGCCACCCCACCCTCGATGCCGAACAGCTCGCTCTCGAGGAGCGACTCGGGCAGGGCGGCGCAGTTCAGCGCGACCAGGGTGCCGGTACGGTCCGACAGCAGGTGCAGCAGCTTGGCGATGAGCTCCTTGCCGGTGCCGCTCTCGCCCCGCAGCAGGACCGGAACGCCTCGCGGCGCCACCCGCTGCACCATCTCCAGCACCCGCCGCATCGGCGGCGCGTGGGCCACGATCCGCTGCCCGCCGACCTGGCCGGCGAGCTCCTCTTTGAGCAGTCGGTTCTCCTCCTCGAGACGCTCGCGCTGGGTCTCCAGGTCGGCGAGCTGCCGGACACTGTCCAGGGCGACTCCCGCCAACGCCGCGACCGAGTCCAGAAAACGCCGGTCGTCGTCGGTGAAGCCGGAGCCGCTGCCTCCCCGCTCCTCCTTGTCGAGGACGCTCAGGTAGCCGAGGAACGAGCCACGATAGGCCAGGGGCGTCGCCAGGAGCTCGTGGAAGGGGCGACCCGCGAGGCGACCCTCGCGCCGGGTCAGCGTATCGCCGGCGGCGAGAATCTCACGCCACACGGCGTCGTCCAACAGCTCCGATCCTTCCGGTGGGGCATCCGGCCAGCCGACGCTGGCGACCGCCACCGGCCCCCCGTAGGCGTCGCGCGTCACCGCGGCCGCCGCCGCAGGATCAAGGACGGCGCACACCCGCTGCAACAGCTCCTCCACCAGCTCCTCCTCCGGCCGGTGCGCCTGCAGCGCCACGGCCAGGTCGTACAGCGTCTCGAGCTGCAGGATGCGCCGCTTCTCGACCAGATTGCTGCTGGGGGACATGGCCGGATCATACCGCCCGCCACCCCCGACCCCCCGGTCGAGATGGTCAGGCGGGGGTCGGGCCGGGCGACCGGGCGCGGCGAGACCCGGCTCGGCGCGGGTGGCTCCATCCCGTTCCGGGCAGGACTCGAGACTCGAGACCCACTATCATCGCCCCATGCCCGATCCGACCCCGCCCCCGGCCCGACCCTCGCTCCCCCGGCCCGGCGAGCTCCAGATCTCCCGCCTCGGCGACACCGAGATCCCCTCCCCGCTCTCGGAGGCCGGCGAGCCGTTCGTCTCCGAGGACGAACGGGTCCTGGTGTGCTCGACCTCCGGCGAGCTGGAGACTCTGCAGGCCCAGGACACGACCCTCTCGACCTTCGAGCTCGCGGGACCGCGCCAGAACCTCTTCTTCGACCCCACCGAGTTGAGCTGCGGCATCGTGACCTGCGGCGGCCTCTGCCCCGGGATCAACGACGTCATCCGCTCCATCGTGCTCACGGCCACCCACCGCTATGGCATCCGTCGGATCCTGGGGTTCCGCTATGGCTTCGCCGGCCTGTCCAGGGAACGCTACAAGGAGCCCACCTTCCTGGGTCCGGAGAGGGTCGAGTATGCCCACCTCCACGGCGGGACCCTGCTCGGGACCTCGCGCGGCCCGCAGGACCTGGGCGAGATGGTCGACACGCTGGTCAGCTGGAACGTCCAGATCCTCTTCACCATCGGCGGCGACGGAACCCTGCGCGGCGCCTCCGCGCTGGCCCGGGAGATCGAGCGCCGAAACCTCGACATCTCGGTCATCGGCATCCCCAAGACCATCGATAACGACCTCCGGTGGATCGAGCGCAGCTTCGGCTTCGCCACCGCAGTCGAGCAGGCCCGGGAGGCCATCGAGGCGGCGCACGCCGAGGCCCGGGCCGCCTGGAACGGCATCGGGCTCGTGAAGCTCATGGGCCGGGAGTCGGGCTTCATCGCGGCCTACGCCACGTTGGCCAACGGCGACGTCAACTTCTGCCTGGTCCCCGAGGTCGAGTTCGCCCTCGACGGCGAAGGCGGCTTCCTCGACGCGCTCGAGAAGCGGATCCTGCAGCGCCGCCACGCCGTCGTCGTGGTGGCGGAGGGCACGGGCCAGGATCTCCTGCAGCGGGAGGGGGCCGAGGAGCGGGACGCCTCCGGCAACGTCAAGCTCCGGGATGTCGGGCTCTTCCTGAAGGAGAGGATCCGGCGCCACTTCTCGGAGCGCGACCTGGAGTGCACGATCAAGTACATCGACCCGAGCTACACCATCCGATCGACCCCGGCCAACTCCCAGGACTCCGTCTTCTGCCTCGTCCTGGGTCAGCACGCGGTCCACGCCGCCATGGCGGGCCGGACCGACATGATGGTGGGCTACTGGAACCAGCGCTTCACCCACGTGCCCCTGCCGCTGGTCGCGGAGGGACGGAAGAGAATCGACCCCGGCGAGCCGCTCTGGCAGCGCGTGCTGGGCGCCACGGGGCAACGGGCGATGAAGGGCGAGGGACCGGTCTCGCAGTAGACGGTCGGAGATACGGTCAGGCCAGACCCAGCGCCACGCGCAGGAACCTCCCGGTGTGACTCCCCGCCACCCCGGCGACGACCTCGGGAGGACCCTCGGCGATCAACTGGCCGCCGCCCTCGCCGCCCTCGGGACCCAGGTCGAGGATCCAGTCGGCCGTCTTGATCACCTCCAGGTTGTGCTCGATCACGACCACGGTGTTGCCCTTGTCGGCCAGCCGATGGAGGAGGTGGAGCAACTTGCCGACATCCTCGAAGTGCAGCCCGGTCGTCGGCTCGTCGAGGAGGTAGAGGGTCCGCCCCGTCGAGCGCTTGGCGAGCTCGGTGGCGAGCTTGACCCTCTGGGCCTCGCCGCCGGAGAGGGTGGTGGCGGGCTGCCCCAGATGGACGTAGCCGAGACCGACCTCGTCCAGCGTCGTGAGGATCCTCTTCGCCGCGGGGACGTTGGCGAAGACCTCCCGCGCCTGCTCCACCGTCAGGTCGAGGATCTCGGCCACGTTGAGCCCCTTGTAGCGGACCTCGAGCGTCTCGCGACCGTAGCGGGCCCCGCCGCACACCTCGCAGGTGACGTAGATGTCGGGCAGGAAGTGCATCTCGATCTTGTTCTGCCCGTCGCCCTTGCAGGCCTCGCACCGGCCGCCCTTGACGTTGAAGCTGAACCGCCCCGGTTTGTAGCCCCTCAGGCGCGCCTCCTGGGTCCGGGCCAGGAGCCCGCGGATGCCCGTGAAGACGTTGGTGTAGGTGGCCGGGTTCGAGCGCGGCGTGCGGCCGATGGGACTCTGGTCGATGGCGATGACCTTGTCCAGGTGGTCCAGCCCGACGATCCGGTCGTAGCTGCCGGGAGGGTCGGTCGCGCGGTAGAAGTGCCGCGCCAGGGCCTTGTACAGGATGTCGTTGACCAGGGTGCTCTTGCCGGAGCCTGAGACCCCGGTGACCACCGTGAACACCCCGAGGGGAAAGGCCACGTCCAGCCCCTTCAGGTTGTTCTGGCGAGCGCCCTCGACCACCAGCCGGCGCTCGAGGTCGGGCTCCCGGCGCTCGGGCACGGGCACCTCGACCTCGCCCCGAAGGTAGCGACCGGTGAGGGACGCGGGGTCGTTCTCGATCTCCTCGGGCGTCCCCGCCGACACGACCTCGCCGCCGTGGATCCCGGCCCCGGGCCCCAGGTCGATCACCCAGTCGGCCGCGCGGATCGTCCCCTCGTCGTGCTCCACGACGACCACCGAGTTCCCCAGGTCGCGCATCCCCTTCAGCGTCTCGATCAGGCGCGCGTTGTCGCGTTGATGCAGGCCGATGGAGGGTTCGTCGAGAACGTAGAGCACGCCCATTAGCTTGCTGCCGATCTGCGTCGCCAGGCGGATGCGCTGACTCTCCCCGCCGGACAGGGTGGCGGACGAGCGCTCGAGCGTCAGGTAGCCCACGCCCACGTCGTCCAGGAAGCGCAGGCGGTCGACGATCTCCTGGACGACCTTGCCGGCGATCTGGAGCTGCCGCTCGTCCAGCTCCAGGCCGTCGAAGAGCGCCCTCAGAGCTCCGACGGGCTGGCGGGACACCTCGTCGATCGACAGGCCGTCGACCTTCACCGCCAGCGCCTCGGGCCGCAGCCGCCGGCCGTCGCAGGCCGGACAGGCGTGGACCGACATGTACTTCTCGATCTCGGCGCGCACCGAGGCGGACTCCGTCTCCCGATGGCGCCGTTCGAGCAGCGGCACGACCCCCTCGTAGGTGCCGCGCCACTGGTAGCTCGACTTCTTGCCGCTCAGCTCGAAGGTCATCTCCCGACCTTCCGACCCGTACAGGATCGCTTCGCGGGCCTCCGCGGGAAGCTCCCGCCACGGCTGGTCGAGCGAGAACCCGAGCTCCGTCGCCAGCGTCCGGATCATCCGCATTCGCCACGAGCGCGCGCTCGACGGCCAGGGCGCCACGGCCCCCTGGTCGATGGAGAGCTCCGGATCCGCGATCACCTTCCCGGGGTCGACCCCCATGAGCGTGCCGAGCCCCGAACACTCCGGGCAGGCGCCGTACGGGCTGTTGAACGAGAACAGCCGTGGCGTGACCTCCGTCAGCCCGGTGCCGCAGTCGACGCAGGCATAGCTCTGCGACAGGGTCTCCTCGCGCCCCCCCTGGGGCGCCAGGACGACGAGGCCGCCGCTCACCGACAGGGCGGTCTCGATGGAGTCCGCGAGCCGACGCTCGATGCCGGGCTTCACGACCAGGCGGTCCACCACGATGTCGATGTCGTGCTTCTTCTGCTTGGCGAGACGCGGCGGCTCCGGCGACAGCTCCACCGTCCGGCCGTCGATCCGCGCCCGCACGAAGCCCTCGCGCACCATCTGCTCGAGCTGCTTGCGGTACTCGCCCTTCTTCCCGCGCACGTAGGGCGCATAGAGGACCAGGCGGGTGCCCTCGGGCAGCGACGAGACCCGGTCCACCATCTGCTGCACGGTCTGGGCCCTCACCCGCCGGCCACAGCTCGGACAGTGCGGCGTGCCGACGGACGAGTAGAGCAGACGCAGGTAGTCGTAGATCTCCGTGACCGTGCCGACGGTGGACCGCGGGTTCCTCGACACGGTCTTCTGCTCGATCGAGATCGCGGGCGACAGCCCCTCGATCGAGTCCACGTCGGGCTTCTCCATCTGCTGGAGGAACTGACGGGCGTAGGCCGACAGCGACTCGACGTAACGCCGCTGCCCCTCGGCGAAGAGGGTGTCGAAGGCGAGGGACGACTTGCCGGAGCCCGAGACGCCAGTCACCACCACGAGCCGATTCCGCGGAATCTCGAGATCGACGTTCTTGAGGTTGTGCTCGCGGGCGCCGCGAATGGAGATCGACATGGGGGACCCTCGGAAGGGGCGCCGGCGAAACCGGCCGGCACCGGGCTGGACAGTCTAGCCTGGCCTTCTCACCGCCAAAGAAAAGGGGCGCGCCCCGAAGGACGCGCCCCGTTCAAACTCCTTTACCCAAGAGGGCTCAGCGGATCGGCGCTCCCGCGCGACCCTCCCGCAGGCCGTCGAGCCGACCGCCGGCCGGCGCGCCGGGGGCCGTCAGGCCACCACGGCCCGGCAGGACCGGGCCGGCGCCGGGCGTCGGGGCGGGCCCCGGCTGCGGGATCGTCACGGGCACCGGCCCCACACCCGGTGCGGGCGGAGCCGGAGGAGCCGGCCGCGTGGTGTCGATCGCCAGCGCGCTCTCCAGGTTGGCGTAGGCCGCGTTCGAGAAGATGAACTCGCTGAACGGCAACACCTGCGGCGCGCTACCGGCGTCGCCGAACATGAACGGGAAGAGGTTCGCGCCCGGGATGTTCCCGCCGTAGGTGGCGTTGATGGCCCGGATGAACTCGTTGGCCACGACGGCGTAACCGAACGGCGTCGGGTGCACGCCGTCGTAGGAGAAGATCCCGCCCGTCAGGAACTCGGCGTTGTACTCCACCCCGCCGACCTCGATGCCGTTGGCCACGATGTCGCTGAAGACCACGCTGGCATCCAGCAGGGCGGCGCCGGTCTCGGCGGCGATCGTCCGAATCACGCTGTTGTAGCCGTTCACCCGGGCGCCGATGATGGCGGCCTCCTCGGCGCTCAGAACCACCGTGTCCGGCAGGGGAAGACCCGTGCCGCCCAGCGCGACCGGCACACCGATACCCTGCGCCAGCAACTCGCTGGCCGTCAGCAGGACGAAGTCGTCCAACCCCAGCGGCAGACCATCGGGACCGATGGCGAAGATCAGGGCGCCGGTCGCCGGATCCTGAGCGAGGAAGGGCGGGATCGTCGTGACGAAGGGGATCGACGTCACGCTGGGGATGGTGGAGAGGCAGAGGTCGGCGCCGATACCGGTCAGCGTGTTCGTGATGGT
>CAJQNK010000219.1 GCA_905479655.1 uncultured bacterium
GGCGAGACACGCTACGAGCGGCCCTCTTCTCCGGACTCTTCGTTGGGAATCCTCCCCGATTCACCGAATCGAGTGCGGATTCCCGCCTTGATTCCGAAGAAGATTGCGCGCTCTCGCTCGCGCCCGGCTTCCACCACGGGCCGCTAGGCAGCCCGGTCGGATCGTCGGCGAGCCGATTCCGCGCCCGGCTCGCGCCCCAGCTCGGCCACGGGTCGCCGGCCCTCCGAACCCGCCATCCCGTCCCCGCGCCCCACGGCCCGGCGGGTTCGCTCGTTCGGCCCTCGTCGGCGTCGGCGCTGGTCCTACGGCCGCGATTCGCTCATTCCTACCCGCCCATCGGAGCGGCGACGCTCGCGATGGGTTGCGGGAGGCCAGAGAATGTTACGCACCGGCGAGGACCTCCTCGTCCGGAGAGCCAAGGAGTCGATTCGATGACGCAGCGACAGCCCGGCCCCCCCGTCGATCTGGAGGAGCTTTGTGGCCCCGGCTCCTGGCCGAGGATCCTGGTGTGTGACGACGAGCCCAGCATCCGCGCCCTGGCGCGCTCGTTCTTCGAGGAGTGGGGACTCCTGACCGAGGAGGCGACGGATGGTCACGAGGCGCTGGAGCTGGCCGTCCAGGAGGCGCCCGACCTGATCCTGTTGGACGCCAAGATGCCCCGGATGGACGGGTTCGAGACGCTCCGCCGGTTGCGGGAGATCCCTTCGTGCGCGGACGTGCCGGTGGTGATGGCGACCAGCCCGGGCGACTCGTTGGCCATCGATCGGGCCTTCGAGCTCAAGGCGATCGACTTCGTCAGCAAGCCCATCAACTGGGTGGTCCTGCGCTACCGCGTGATCTACATGCTCCGGCTGCGTCGCCTGCTGCAGCAGAACCAGAGCAGCGCCCGGCGCCTGGCGGACGCTCAGCGTCTCTCTCGTCTGGGGCACTGGGACTGGGATCGGACCAGTGGCCTCGTGCGCTGCTCGGCGGAGATGGTCGGCCTCGTCGGCCAAGGTGAGCACGAAGCGTGGTGCGACCCCGCCGACCTGCTGTCCGTGATCGACCCCCGGGATCGGGGTCTCGCGCGGCGCTTCCTGCGTCTCGCTCTGACCGGCGCCGAGGTGCCGGAGACCGACCTGCGCATCCGACTCGCGAGCGGTCTGGAGCGGGCGATCCGGTGCCGGGCCGAGCGTTCCATCGGGTCCGACGGCAGGCTGTCGGGGCTCGCTGGAACGGCGCTGGACATCACGGAGGCGCGCCGACTGGAGGCCGCCCGCCGCCTGTTGTCGGAAGCGGTGGAGCAGAGCCCGGCTGCCGTCATCATCACCGACCCGGTGGGCCGGATCCAGTATGTCAACCGGCGGTTCCGGGAGATGACGGGCTTCGAGGAAGACGACATCCGGCACTGTCCGGCCTCGATGCTCACTTCCGAGCGGACTTCGGAAGAGATCCACAAGGATCTGTGGCGCGCCGTGAGCGAGGGCCGCGAGTGGCGCGGCGAGGTCGAGACCCTGCGGCAGGACGGCGAGGCCTTCTGGGTGACCCAGATCATCTCACCCATCATCGAGGACGGCGACGTCAGTCATCTCGTCTGGAGCATGGAGGACATCTCGGTTCGCAAGGAGTACGAAGATCGCCTCATCCGGCAGGCCAACTACGACGATCTGACGGGTCTGCCCAACCGACTGCTCGGCCTCGACCGTCTGGGTCAGGCCCTCGCGGCCGCCAGACGCAGTGACGATCCGGTGGCGGTGCTCTTCTTCGACCTCGACGACTTCCGCTCGGTCAACGATTCGCGGAGCCACTCCTTCGGCGACGACCTACTGAAAGAGGTCGCCAAACGCCTGCGGCGATCGGTGACCGGCGGCAACTCCCTCGCTCGGACGGGGGGCGACGAGTTTCTGATCGTCGCGCGGGCGGCGGGTGGGGCGGAGGAGGCGGCAAGACTGGCGTCGAGCTGCCTCGAGAGCTTCGGCCGGGTGGTCGAGGTCGGTGGGGTGGAGGTGCTCGTCAACGCGTCCGTCGGCATCGCGCTCAGCCCGGACGACGGGGACGACCCGCATCTCCTGATCCGGAACGCCGAGGCGGCCATGTACCGGGCGAAGGAGCGGAGCGGCAACTCCTTCGAGTTCTTCAGCCCCGCCCTGAGCGAGCGGGCAGCGAAGCGACTCGAGGTCGCCGTCGCCTTGCGCAAGGCCCTGGAGCAGGGTGAGCTGTACCTGCAGTTCCAGCCGATCGTCAGTCTCGATTCACGGGAGATGGTGGCGGCGGAGGCCCTTCTCCGTTGGAACAGCCAGAGTCTCGGACCCGTCTTTCCGGACACCTTCATCCCGGTGGCCGAGGACACCGGGCTGATCGTGCCGATCGGGGAGTGGGTGATGAGGACGGCGTGCCGCGAGGCTCGCCGGTGGGAGCGGGAGACGGGTCGGAGGATCCGGGTCGCCGTGAACGTCTCGCCGCGCCAGGTGAATGGAGAGGACATCGTCGGGGTGGTGCAGCGGGCCCTCGGAACCTCCGGTCTCGAACCCGATCGGTTGGAGCTCGAGATCACGGAGAGGCTCCTGGTCGAGGACGGCCCCGAGGCCGAGGAGACCCTCCGCCAGTTGAGGCTCCTCGGAGTGCGACTCGCCCTGGACGACTTCGGCACGGGGCAGTCCTCCCTGGGAAACCTCCGGCGGATGCCGATGGATGTCGTCAAGATCGATCGCAGCTTCCTGGCCAGCATGGACAACTCGGACCCGTCCCTGCTCGCCGCGATCTTCGGCATGGCTCGCGCGCTGAGTCTCGAGGTCGTCGTGGAAGGGGTCGAGACCGGCTCGCAGCTCGAGCTGCTCGAGAATCTCCAGGGCGACCTGGCGCAGGGGTATCTCTTCGCCAAGCCGCGATCCGCAGACGATTTCCTCGAGCTCCTGCGCGCTCCCGGGTGGAATCTCCGAACCGTCGCTCCGTTGCCTGCCGTCGAGGTGGCCGGCTGATGCGCTCGGCGACGCGGCTGGACCCGAGAAGGCCGACCCCGCTCGATCCGCACCGCTTCGAGATGCTCCTCGAGCTCGAGCAGGAGAGTGGCGAGGGCTTCCTGGCTCAGGTCCTCGGGCTGTACATCGCGGGCGCCCCGCGCCTGCTGCGCGAGATGCGACAGGCGATCGCCTCGGGATCGGCCGAGGGACTGGCGGTCGCCGCCCACTCCTTGAAGTCGAGTAGCGGCAATCTGGGGGCCACCGAGCTCGCCGGGCTCTGCCGGGACCTCGAGGCCATGGGACGAGGCGGGTACACGGAGGGGGCGCTCGAGCTCTGGCAGGATGCGGTCGGCGCCTTCGCGGAGGTCCGATTCGCGATCCGGGAGTGGCCGGGGATCGCGGCATGAGGCACAATGTGGTCAGGAGGCACTGGCTGTGAACGGCGAACGGAGTTCTCCTTTCGACGCGCAGGCCCCCCCGGGTGCCCAAGCGCCTCTGGGCCGGCCTCGGGTCCTGGTCGTGGACGACGATCCCACGATCCGTCTTCTGGTCCGACGCACTCTCGAGCCGAGCCTCGAGGTGGTCGAGGCCGCCGATGCCTCGGTCGCCCTCAGGAGCGCGAGTCGCGAGTTGCCCGATCTGGTGATCCTCGACCTCGTCCTGCCGGGGCGGAGTGGTTTCGAAGTTCTCCGGGAGCTCCGTGGCCTCTCGGGTGCGGAGTCGCTACCCGTGATGGTCCTGACCTCGCTGAACGACCTGGAGTCGATCTCCAAGGCCTACGACCTCGGGGCGACCGACTTCCTGACCAAGCCCATCCACTGGGCGCTTTTGCCGCACCGGACCCACTACCTGTTGCGTTCCAGCCGCGCCTTCCGTGAGCTCAAGGCGTGGGAGGATCACCTCGTGCACCGGGCGGAGCACGATCCGGTGACGGGGCTACCCAATCGCTGGTTGGCCATCGATCGTCTCAAACAGGAGGTGGCCCGGGCGCGCCGGGCCGAGGAGGAGGTCGTCGTCCTGTTCATCGATCTCGATGGCTTCAAGGACGTGAACGACCGGTTGGGCCACGACGCGGGGGACCAGCTGTTGCGTTCCATCGGGCGCCGTCTCCGCTCGTGCCTCCGCTCGAGCGAGACCCTCGCGCGCTACGGCGGCGACGAGTTCCTGGCCATCCTGACCGGCCCCACGGGGCAGACCCTGGCCGAGGCGACGACCCGCCGGCTCCAGGAGGCGGTCGAGGAACCCTTCGTGTTGGACGGTCACGAGCTTCGGATGGGGTTCAGCGTCGGCCTGGCGGTGGCGCCGACCGATGGCTTGGAGGCCGAGGAGCTCGTGCGCCGGGCCGACCGGGCGATGTATCGGGCGAAGGCGGCTGGAGGGGCGACCTCGCGCTACTTCACGACGGTCATGAACCAGCAGGCCACCGAGCGGTCGCTCATGGAGAGTGCGTTGAGCCGTGCTCTCGAGGAGGGGGAGCTCGCTGTTCTCTTCCAACCGATCGTCGAGCTGCAGGAGGGGGGCACGCTGGCCGTCGAGGCGCTGCTCCGTTGGCAGACTCGCGAGGCGGGATGGATCCTCCCCGGGGAGTTCCTGTCCACCGCGGAGGAGAGCGGACTGATGGTGCCGATCTCCGACTGGGTTCTCCATACGGCCTGTCGCAGGGTCGAGTCCTGGTTCGGGGCCGACGGGGGGCCGATGCGACTCTCGGTCAACGGCTCGCTGCGGCATCTCACCAGCCCGCGGGCCGTGCAGAGGATCGTGGCCGTCCTGGAGAGCGCGGGTCTCGCTCCGGAGCGCCTGAGCATCGAGGTGACGGAGGCGCAGATGAGGGTTCAGCTCGACGGTCTCCGGGCGGTCCTGCGCGAGCTTCGCGAGATGGGGGTGGAGGTGCTGCTGGACGACTTCGGCCTCGGACCGACCTCGGTCCGGTTGCTGCGCTCCGAACTGTTCGACGGCGTCAAGATCGATCGCTCGGTGGTGGAGGCCCTGCCTTCGAGAGACGCCGAGATGACCGTTCGGGCCATCGTCGGACTGGCGCGGAGCTTCGAGCTCCGGGCCATCGCCGAGGGCGTCGAGAGCGAGGTGCAGCGCGACCTGCTGCGTCAGGTCGGGTGCGATCTGGGCCAGGGCTTCCTGCTGGGCCGGCCTCTCGAGGCGGATACCGCGGCGGGACGGTTCGGGCCGCCGGGCGGTGGCGCGGGGACCGACGGCGAGGAGAGTCCGGATCAGGTCACGAGCCGGCGAGCCAGCTCCAGTGCCTCGTCGCGGGTCGCGATGGTCCCCTCCACCTGCGCGCCGCGGACGGCCGACAGCAGACTGCCGAGTTGAGGGCCCGGGTCGAGGAGGAGCTCAGCCTGCAGATCGTTGCCGTCGATCAGAGTCGGCGGATCGAAGATCATGGCTCCGTGCCTCTTCGCGAGCCGGCCGACGGCGCTGGCGCTCGCTAGCCACCGTTGCCGGTCGTGCGCCGCGACGCCGAGAACCAGCAGCGCGGTCGGCCAGAGGTCGCCCGCGTGGTGGAGGAACAGGCGACGCGAGCGCTCGTCTTCGGCCACGTGCTCGACCCGCAGCAGCAGGGTCGCGGCCCGTGCGATCCGCCGAGCGAGGTAGCCCCTGGAGGAGAACCCGGCCAGCGCGTCGGCGCCTCCTCGACCCCCACCCGCCAGGGCTCGGAACAGGAGCGCCCAGCGGGCCGCGAGCAGATCGGGCTCCGGTACGGAGGACCCCTCGATCGCGTCACGAAGGGCGATGCTGAGACCCTCGAGTCGGAGGAGGTCGGCGGAGGCCGCGGCGAGCGGGCCGGTAGTGCCGGGATGGCCGAGGAACAGGCCCGGGTAGAGGTCGAGCTGGTGGAGGAGGGTCACTCCACGACCCGCCTCGGGTGAGGCCAGGATGCGGGAGAGCTCCTCGCGAACCCGCTCCGTGGCCACGTCACCGATCGCGGCGGACGACCGGCGTGCCAGCGCGATCGTGGCGGGGTCGGCCGTGAAGCCCGGCAGTTGCAGGAGCAGCCGCGGCAGACGGAGGATCCTCAGGGGATCGGAGTCGAAGGACCGCGAGGTCGTCGCGCCGAGCCGTCGGAGCTCGAGATCTCGAACGCCCCCGAAGGGGTCCGCGAGACGGCCGTCCGCCAGGTCCATGGCGAAGGAGTTGACGGTGAAGTCGCGCCGCGCGAGGTCGTCGTGCAGCGAGCTCCCCCGGCGGTCCCAGAGGTCGGCCTCCCACCCGGCGCCCACCAGTCTCCATGCGGCGAAGGCGTCGCCGCCCAGGTCCACGAGACGAGCGCCGAGCCGCCGCGCCGCGTCGCGGGCGATGCGGAGCCCGTCGCCGGCCACGACGAGATCCAGGTCGTGGGTCTCGAGTCCCAGGAGACGGTCGCGCAGCGCGCCGCCGACGAGATGGACCGGGACGGCCGCCGCCGCCCGCGCGAAGGCCTCGACGACGGGGTCTGTCCTCAGCAGTCGGAGGATGCGGTCTCGGTGGCGGGCGTCCATGGCTCGGTGGCTCGCGAGGCGAGTCTACCCACCGGGGCGCGGCGCCGCGCCCTCCCGGCGTCTCCGTCTCGGGGCGGCAGGGTCGTCTTCCCCGCTCCGGTTTGCCAAGGGCCCCCGCGCTGGTTACGATCCGGCCAGGATGACCGGCCGTTCCCCCAGCTTCGGTGGCTCGCCTCGGTCCGTCGCCGGTTGTCTGATCTTCCTGATCGCGGTGGCGGTCATGCCCCTGGGCGCATCGACGACCCGGGTCGACCTGGGTGGGGGCGCCGTCGCCGCCCTGGACGACCAGCGGCAGATCTTCCTCGAGGCGCTGCCGGAGAAGGGAGAGGGGCTGAACTCCTTCTCCCGCCGTCTGTGCGCTGATGCCGCGGCCGCGGAGGTCGTGGCCTCGGCGAACGACGGCGTGCGCCAGCTCCTGGCCGGCGTGCGCTACCGGGTCCCGTTCTCGAGCCTCCGACCGGAGATGCAGCTGCGCGTGGTCCGGGGCCTGTTCCCTCAGGATCGGGGCTCGGCCGAGGGATGGAGACATCGGGTCGTCCCGATCTCGGGCGGGTCTCCGACCCTGTGGCACGTGGCCCGCTGGTTCACGGGCGCCGGCGAGAACTTCGTGGCGATCCGGGAGGCGAACGACCTGCGGGACCCGGATCTCGCCGGCGGCCAGGAGATCCTCATTCCGCGTGAGCTCCTCCGTCCCGTCTTCCAGGTCGTCCTGCCCGCCTCCCACCCCCTGCGCTACGACCGGGACGACGAGGGAGACGTGGCGCTCTACGACCTCCAGGCGGGGGAGGCCCTGTACTCGGCCGTGGTCGTGCGCTTCACGGGCCGGGTCTACGCTGAGGACGTGAACGCCGTCGCGGAGGAGATCGCGGCGAGAAACGGCATCCGGGACGTGACGGACATCCCCGTGGGTTATTCGGTGAGGATCCCGTTCGAGCTGCTCCAGCCGGAGTTCCTGCCGGCGGGCGATCCGCGCCGGCGGGAGTACGAGGAGGGGCTGGTCGCCTCCGGGCGGTTCAGCAACCCGGTCCGGGCCGCGCGACTCGAGGGCATCACGGTGATCCTCGATCCGGGGCACGGTGGAGCCGACGTCGGCGCCTCGGTCGGCGGCGTCTGGGAGAGCCTCTACGTCTACGACATCGTGTTGCGGATCCGCCGGATCCTGGAGTCGACGACCGCGGCGGAGGTCGTCGTGACGACGGCGGACGGCGGGCAGCCCGTTCCGACGGATCGTGATGTCCTGCCCTACTCGAAGAGTCACCGGGTCCTGACCGACCCGCCGTACCCGATCCTCGACTCCACCGTCGGGGTCCATCTGCGCTGGTACCTGTCCAACTCCGTCTATCGGCGGGCCGCCGCGCGGGGTCGCGACGGCGACCAGGTCGTCTTCCTGTCGGTTCACGCCGACTCGCTCCACCCGTCCCTGCGCGGCGCGATGATCTACGTTCCCGGCGCCGCGTACCGGGGAGGAACCTACGGCAAATCCGGCTCGGTCTATGCCTCCCGGCGTGAGTTCCGGGAGGCGCCGAGGGTGAGCTTCGGCCGCCCGGAGCTCGAGCGCAGCGAGGGGCTCTCCCGGGAGCTGGCCCGGCGCATGATCGAGTCGCTGCGCCGCCGGGAGTTGGCGATCCACCCGTTCAAGCCGGTGCGTGAGAAGGTGATCCGCAACCGCCGGAGCTGGGTGCCCGCGGTCCTGCGCTACAACGCCGTGCCGGCCCAGATGCTCCTGGAAGTCTGCAACCTCGCCAACCAGGAGGACCGCCGACTCATCCAGCAGCACGACTTCCGCGGGCGGGTGGCGCGCGCCGTGGTCGAGGGGTTGCTGGACTACTACGGCGACTCGGAGCCGCTGCCCGCGGTCGCCGGGCCGTAGTCGCCCGTGGTGAAGACCCAGACCCGCTTCGAGCGCGCGCTCTCGGTCGCGCCTGACCTTGACCTCGGGCTGGAAGGGGCATGCCGGCCGGAGGGAACCCCGCGGCGATCCCCCGGGTCATACCCTGTAGAGGCCCGGCCACGGAGGGCGGGCCGGAAGGGGAGACGACGGATCGGATGGAGGTCGTCGAGATCGGGAGCGTAGGCAGCGCGGAGCTGGAGCTCGTCGAGCGACACCGCCACGGGGATACCGAGGCTTTCGAGGAGATCTACGGTCGCTTCGAGTCCATGGTCTACGGCGTGGCGGTGCGCATCGTCGGGCTCGAGGACGCGGCGGACGTGACCCAGGAGATCTTCGTTCGGGTCTACCGTCACCTGCCGGGGTTCCGCGGGCGCTCGACGCTCAAGACCTGGATCTACCGGGTGGCGCTCAACTGCTGCCGGAGCCGGATGAGACGGCGGCGGTGGTCGCACCAACCCCTGGCGGAGGAGAGCGGCGACGCCCCCGGTCACGTGCTCGAGGATCCGCGGCCGGGTCCAGAGCAGAAGGCGGCGGGCCGAGAGGCCGGCCGAACGCTGCGCGCGGCCCTGGACGAGCTGCCCCGGGTGTTTCGCGAGGCGGTGGT
The DNA here is from genome assembly GCA_905479655.1 of uncultured bacterium. GTDB lineage: Bacteria > Acidobacteriota > Thermoanaerobaculia > Multivoradales > JAHEKO01 > CAJQNK01. The sequence goes on from CAJQNK010000219.1 coordinate 8,929, forward strand.
CCTGCGCGACGTGGAGGGCCTCGCCTACGACGAGATCGCCCAGATCACGGGAGTCAGGATCGGCACCGTCCGTTCCCGCATCGCTCGCGGACGGGAGCGGCTGCGACGCCGACTGGAGGACGAGTCATGAAGAGCCACGCGGAGGTCGAGCACCTTTCGGGCTACCTCGACGCCGCTCTCGAGGAGGACGAGCGGCGCAGGGTGGAGGATCACCTGGCCGCTTGCGCGGAGTGCCGGAAGCGGCTGGAGGGGCTGCGCCGGGTGGCCGAGCAGATCCGCCGGCTGGATCGCCCCGTGCCGCCGGGCGACCTCGCGGGCCGGGTGGAGTGGCGACTGCGCGACGAGCGGCCGGGAGCCGGTTGGCTCGATCGACTGGAAGGTGGGCTCTCCAGCCATCGTCTGCCGACGGGCCTCCTCGGCATCCTGGGTGTCGTCGTGGCGCTCGCGGTCCTGGCCTATCTCCTGGCCGACGCCACGGCGCGCCGTCCGGCCGTGCCGCCGCCGGCCGAGGCCCCCGTGAGCGTCACCCGCGTGGTGGTCGCCGACCGGACCTTCGTGCCGTACGGCGAGGGCTGGATCGAGAAGGGCGCACCGGCGGATCCGGCGCCCCGCACCCTCGAGGCCGGGAGCGAGGAGGGCCGGCGCTGGCTTGCCGAGCATCCCGATCTGACGGTGCTCGAACGCCTCGGTGGGCCGGTGACGCTCGAGGTGGAAGGCGAGTGGTGGCGCCTGGAGTTCCCGGCGGCGGGCGAGTCCCCAGCGGCCGCCGAGGACGACTCGACCCGCCCGGGCTAGACGACCACCGCGGTTGCCCACCCCGCTACGCGGCCCCTGCCCACCCGTCTGGAACCGTCGCGAACACCCTTCCGGGCGTTGCGAGAAAGGTCGGGGGGGGGGGGCACCCTGAGGACGACGACACTGCGACGGCCGATGGCGATAAGCTGGACGAGGTGAGCTGGGATCTTCCCGTGCGCTACAAGGTCATCTACGACAGCACCCGCTGCACGAGCCAGGACAAGTGCCGCGCGGTCTTCGCGCTGAGCGGCGGCGGCAACTGCGCCAACAACTACCCGGATCAGGACGACCTGATCAACGAGATCGTCGAGCTCGACGCCGACCCGGGCCTCGCCGTGGTGGCCGTCGACACGATCTGCTGCGCCTACGAGTACAGCAGCTACCCGGACGAGGTGACCCGGTTGCTGGCCGGGATGGTCCTCGAGGGCCGGGTTCTGGCGGCGGCGCTCGAACCGTTCCGGGTGGTAGGGACGGCGGCGCGGCGGCCGTGAGGCTCGGCGGCGGAGGGTGGCGCGGTCTCGCCGCCGACGGCTGGCGGGAAAACCCGCCTAGCTTAGTTTAACTTAGGCTAAGCTAAGTCGCTCGCTCGATGGCGGCGATCGTCAGCGCTTCGCCTCCGACCTCCGCCTCGTCTCCCACCTTCAGACCCAGGACGGCCTTGCCGAGTTCCGATTCGTAGGAGACCACGTGGTCCTGAGGGCTGCTCTCCCAGGGCCCCAGGATCGTCAGGTGGCGCTCCTCCGGACCGGCGAAGCGCACCCGGCAGCCGATGCGCACCTCGTCGGGCTCCACGGTCGAGAGATCGAGGGGCCTGGCCCGGCCCAGGTCGCGCTCGAAGCCGACGACGCGGGCGGAGAGATACTCGTGGCGCTGGCGGGCGGACTTGTATTCGAAGTTCTCGCGCAGGTCGCCGAGGGCGCGCGCCTCTTCGATGGCCCTCCGATTCGCCGGAATCTCCTTCTCCAGGAGGTTCTTGAGCTGCAAGCGCCGCTCCTCGATCGAGTCGGGCAGCGCGTACAGGAGGATCTCGTCCTCGCGGCGCAACGCCGGAAAGCGCACGTGGAGGGAGGTGATCAGCGGCTCGCGCTCGTACTCCTCGAGGGAGCCGGCTCGGCGGATCGCCTCCTCGGCCCGAGCGGCCTCGTCCTCGTTCAGTAGGGGCAGGATCCGGGCGACCGTACCGCCACTGGCGAGCAGCGACTTCAGCCGTTGGCGGTAGGGGGCCGCCTCCACCCAGGACGGGGCCACCAGGAGGTGTTGCAGGAGGACGAGGGGTCTCCGGGCGCGGAGGGCCTCTTCCTCCACCGCCCGTTCCGCGAACCAGACGAAGGCCCCGGCGTGTTGACGGGGCCGGGAGAGAATCTCGTTCATGGCTCGGCCGTGAAGGTCGGGCGCGCCCTTCTCCAACGCCGAGGAGAGGCGATCGAGGATCTTCGGGTCGTCCTCCTCCGCCAGTCGCGACAGGAAGACCTGGGCCCAGTCGTCGCGCGCCTCGCGGATCCACTGGCAGATCCGGTCGCGCAGCGCCTTGTCCCCGGCGGCGGCCGCGAGGTCGGCAGGCTTCCCGGCCCGGGCCACGATTCCGAGAGGATCGACGCGGGTCCGCCCAGCCTCTCCGGCCCGCTCCAGGGCCAGCCACAGCAGGAGCGCACTCGCCGGATCGTCCCCCTCGACGGCCTCCGCCTCGGCGGCCAGGGAGTTCGCCATCTTCACCGCCGCGGAGTGCTCCTGGCCGGCGGTGCGGCGGAAGATCGCGAGCTTCTCGCCGCGACCGGCGGTCTCGAACACGCTCCACAGGTCGTCTGCCGCGTCCTCGGTGCTCTCCGCCCAGGAGTAGGTCTGTCGCCCCTTGCCCTGGGTCACGACCTGGGGATGCTTGCGGGCGCTGGTCCACCAGGAGGTCCAGCGTGCCTCGTCGACGATGTTGGCGGCCGCCTGCCGGACCTCCGTCGCGGCCATGGGCCGGCCCCAGCTCGTCAGGATCGCTTCGAGGACGGCCGGCGGGTCGTCGTCGGCCAGCGCACGGAGGACCTCCGGCTCCTCGAGCTTGCGCCGGAGGAAGTGCGAGCGGGGAAGGGGGTCGAGGAGCTTCGCCGCCGCCACGAAGCCCACCGTGAGGCCGGGATGGCGTTCGAAGTCGACGCGGAACGAGTCGAGCTCCAGGTTCACCTCGGTGACCCGCCCCACCCCTTTTCCCTTCATGCGGACGATCGAGCCGACGTCGAACTGCAGCAGCCCCTCGAGGCGCTGGAGCTTGTCGAGGCTCTTCGGCAGGTCTTCGATCGCCCTCAGGAGACCGACCTTCTCCCGGAGCGGGCCGAGGATCTCGCTCTCCGGATGGAGCTGGTCCAGGGTCTCGAGGATCTGGGCGTGCACCTCGGAGGGTTCGAGGGGCAGCTGGGGGGCGCGCTTCAGCAGGGCGAGCCGATCCGACCACTGTCCGCGCTCGCTGAGCTGGTCGTCCAGCAGCTCGAGCAGCATCTGCGCGTGCTCCTCGTTGCCGGTCCCGACGAGCGCTCGAGCGATACCGACCACCGAGTCGACGTCGAGTGGCTTGCGGGCCGCAAGGTCCAGCCACGCCTCCTCGACGGAGTCGAGCTGGCCGGATTCGATGGCACGGCGGAGTGGGCGGGTGATCGCCATGGGCAGGGTTGGAACATAGCAGATATCACGGTGCGGGGCTCCGCCTCTGGGTACAATGCGCCCATGGCCGCGGATCGCAGCCCGGCTCTGGCGCAGCTCGTTCGCGATGCGGAAGAGGACGAGGTCCTGCGTCTCCTCGAGACCCACGAGGACCAGGTCGGCTATCCCGTGCTGCGCCATGCCCTGCGCAATCCGTATTCGGGTCGGCGCGTCGTGGAGTGGATCCTCGCGCGACCCAGGTTGTACGCCTCGTACCAGGTGCGGGCCGAGCTGACCAGCCATCCCGCGACTCCGGAGGCCCAGGCCCTGCGGCTCCTGCCGGGTCTCTACTGGCGCGACCTCGTGCGCCTGGGCCGCGACCCGACAGTGCCGCCGCTGATTCGCCGCGCGGCCGACCGGAGGTTGCAGACCCGACTCGAGGTGCTGACGTTGGGCGAGCGGGTCTCCATCGCCCGATCCGGGGGACCGGGGGTGATCGCGCGCCTGCGTCACGACCCCCATCCGCGGGTCCTGGCCGCCCTGCTGGAGAATCCCCGCCTCACCGAGGGAGGGCTCCTCCCGTTGCTCGGCAACGACGCCGCATCGCCGGCGATCCTGAAGGTCATCGCGGAGGACCGGCGCTGGAGCAACCGCCGCGCCATCCGGGCGGCGCTGTGCCGTCATCCCCGCACGCCGGTCCCGTCGGCCCTCCGGCTCCTGCCCATGCTGAGCCGGCCGGAGCTGCAGGAGGTGCTCCAGCGCTCCGGAGTGCACTCGGCGGTGCGACAGCGCGCTCGGCTGCTGAGCGGAGAGGGACGTCGGTAGTCGGCTCATCGAGCCACCACCGGGGCGTCGGGCGATTTGACCCCGGGGCTCCGGCATCACTAGACTTGTGCCTTGGCACCCGCCCTGCGGGCTGGCCGCACAGGCCTTCCGAGCCATCGGACACGATCCCGGATCCCTCCGTTGACCCAACGCGAATCGGCACGGACCCCAGGCAAGACGCCGCCCTGGGATGACGGTGCCGGCGACGACGGCCCCACCTTCGGGCAGTGGCTGCGGCGCCAGCGCGAGGTGCGCGAGATCACGTTGCGCGAGATCGCGGACGCGACGAAGATCAGTCTCCGATACCTCCAGGCTTTCGAGAGCGACGACTTCGACGCCCTGCCGGCCTCCGTGTTCGCCCGCGGTTTCCTGCGCCAGTTCGCCGCCTATGTCGGGCTCGATCCGGACGAGGCCGTGAACTCATTCCTCCAGGCCATGCCCGACGAAGACGGCCTGCGCGAAGGGGCGCAGGACGAGTTGCAGACCGTGGGCGGGTCGGACACCCAGCGGCTGTGGTTGGTCGGGACGATCGTCGTTCTCCTAGTCCTCGTCGTGGTTCTGGCGACTCTGTGGTTCCGCTCCCGGGGCGCGGCCGGCGGTGGGAATCCGGCGGCTGACGCCGTCACCGAGGCGCCGTCGACCCCGGTTCCGATCGGGTCGCCTGCCGCCGCGGTCGTGACTCCCGACCGACCGCCGACGACGCTGGTCACGGCCTCCGAGAACTCGGGCGACGACGACTCTGGCGAAGGGGCGCCGCTCGTCGTCACCCTGGAGTTTTCCGAGGAGTGCTGGGTCGAGCTCGAGGTGGACGGAGGTACCAGCTATGTCAGCGAGTTGCACGTCCAGGGCGAGTCGCTGCGGGTCGAGGCGCGACAGCGTGTGCGAATCCTGACCCTGGGCAACCCGGGCGGCGTCAGGGTGGAGGTCAACGGCCGGCCGTGGGAGCTGCCCGAGACCCCGGCGGGGAGCGTGCTTCACGAGGTGGACATCGAGCGGCCGGTTCAGACGGAGGACGAGGGAGCCCCGTCGGCCTCCCCGGCAGCCGAGTGACGGTCGAGGAGTCCTCCCGCTCTCTCCTCGAGCGGGTCCTGTCGAGCGAGAGCAACGAGCTGCGTCGGCTCGTGGCGGAGGGCCTGCTGCCGGTTCCCCCGGTGGAGCTGCTGCCGTCGCAGGTCGCGCTCGCGGAGGGGGATGACGAGGACCTGGCCCAGCGGGCCCGCACGACCCTGATCCAGCTCGATGCGCTGATCGCGGCCAAGGCTCTCGAGGAGATCGACGACGCCTCGGTTCTCAGGTGGTTCGGCCGGCGCAGGAGCGAGCCACGGATCCTCGAGGTGATCCTGCGCAAGCGTCACTCTCCGCCGGCCCTGCTGGTCGAGATGGCTTCGACCCTCGACCCGGACCAGCAGGAGATCCTCGTCCTGCGCCAGGACGCGATTCTCGACGAGCCGGGAATCCTCGACGCGCTGGACGAGAACCCCAACCTCAGTGCCTACGTGGCACGCCGGATCCGGGAGTACCGACAGCATCTGGTGCGTCCGCGTGGGCCGGACGAGGAGACCGCGCCCCGAGACGCCGAGGCCCCCCGGGACGACGACGTGGAGGACGAGGTCTCGCCCCACGAGGTGCAGCAGGCTCTCGAGGAGGCCAGGCGGCGCGAGAAGCAGGGCGAGGTGGATCGGATCACGGGTCTCTCGGAGGCGCAACTGCGCACGTTGCCGGTGCCGGTGCGCCTGAAGCTGGGTCGGAACGCGCCCCGCTCGCTGCGCACCCTCCTGATCCGCGATCCCAGCTCCCGCGTGGCGCTCTCGACCCTGCGCAACAACTCCTTTGCGGACTCGGAGCTGGAGCAGATCGCCGCGAGCCGCTCCATCGTGCCCGAGGTCCTGGAGGCGATAGCCAAGGACCGCCAGATGAGTCGCAGGTACAGCGTCGTCGCGACGCTGGCGCGCAATCCGAAGACCCCCGTGGGCATCGCGATTCGCCTGTGCTCCAGGCTGTCGGTGCGGGATCTCCGGTCGGTGTCGCGGGACCACAACGCCCAGGACGCCGTGCGCTCCACGTGTCGCAGGTTGTATACAATCAAGCACCAGTAATCGCGGAAGCGGCTCTCCGTCATGGCAAGGGACTTCTACGCCATCCTCGCCTTGCCCCGCAACGCGACGGATCAACAGATCCGCCGGCGGTTTCGGGAGTTGGTGAGGGATCGACATCCGGACCATTTCCGGGGGCAGGAAAAGGCTCGGGCGGAGACCGAGTTCCAGGCCATCACGGAGGCCTACAACGTGTTGAGCGACCCGGAGCGCCGCCGGCGCCACGATCTGGAGCTCAGCCGCCCGACCGGTGGGTCCAGCACCCGCGAGCAGTCGGCGCGCGTCTATCTCCAGCGCGGGATCCAGGCCTATCGGGACCGCAACCTGGTGTCGGCGGCCGACTACCTGGAGAAGGCCACTCAGGGTGACCCGGGCAATCCCCAGGCGTGGTACCACCTGGCGCTGGTCAGTGGCGAGAACCCCCGCTGGACTCAGAAGGCGGCGGCCGCCGCGGTCCGGGCGTGCGAGCTCGACCCGCTGGAGCCCGAGTACGCGAAGCTGGCGGGCCAGCTCCTGGCCCGGAGCGACCAGGTAGGCCGGGCGATCGTGTACCTGGAGCGCGCCGCGAGCCGGTCGGAGGGCGATCCCGAGATCGAGAGCATGCTCTCGGACCTCAGGAGGGGATCGAGGCGTCGTCGGGGCCTCTTCGGAAAGTCGGTCGAGGAATGAGCTCCTGCATCGCCTACGGGATGACGGACCTCGGGAGCAGTCGGCTGCGCAACGAGGACCGGTTCTCGATCGAGCGTGAGGCGGGGCTGTTCATCGTGGCCGACGGGATGGGGGGGCATCGCCACGGCGAGGTCGCCTCGGAGTTGACCGTCGAGGAGATCCGGCGCCACCTGGGTGTCTCGCCTCCGCGCGAGGACATGGGCGAGCGACTCGATGCGGCCGTGCGGTCCGCTCACGACCGTCTGGTCCAGGCGATTCGCGAGGACCCGTCCCTCTCGGGCATGGGGACGACGGTCGTCGTGATGCTGCTCGATGGCGAGACCGCCCTGATCGGGCACGTGGGCGACAGCCGGGCCTACCGTCTGCGGGAGGACCGGCTCGAGCTGCTGACGGAGGACCATACCTGGGTCAACGAGCAGGTCGCGGCCGGCGTTCTCTCGACCTCGCAGGCCCGCAACCACCCGTTGCGCAACGTCGTCACCCGGGCGGTGGGTGGTGGGGGCGAGGTCGTCGTGGACGTGCAGCGCGTCCGGACCCGTCCCGGTGAGCTCTACCTCCTGTGCAGCGATGGCCTGACGGGCATGCTGAGCGATGCGGAGATCGCCGCGACGCTGCGCCGCGAGACCTCCCTGGACGAGCGCTGTCGAGACCTGGTGCGGCTGGCGAACGAGCGGGGCGGTCTGGACAACATCACCGTCGTGCTGCTGGCCTTCCAGGAGTCTTCCGATCCCGACGACGCCTGACCGGGCGTCGATCGGCGTTCTGGGAAGCGGGCCCGCGGCTGCCGTCGCGGCCGCCGTTCTCGCGCGCCGCGGCGCGCGGGTGGTCCTCTACCATCGGACCTTTCGCGGGGAGAAGCCGTGTGGCGGCGGCGTGCCCTCCACCGCACTGGCGACCCTGCCTCCCGGTCTGCTGGCCGACGCCCCGCCCTTTGTCGAGCCGCGAGTGGCGCGCATCGAGAGCGCCCACGGCTCGCTCCGGGTGCCCCTCGAGGAGCTGCGCATCTACCGTCGTGGGGCGCTGGACCCGGCTCTTCTCTCGGGCGCGCCCCGGTGGGGTCTCCGTGGGTATCGGGTGGCGGCCGAGGCCCTGCTGGAGGGTGGTCGCGGAGCTCGGCCTCGAGGCCAGACGGGCGCTCGCTCTCCGCGAGCTGTTCTTCGAGGACGGGCTCGCGGATTGGATGGCCCCGGTCTGCCGGCTTCTCCCCGGAGTGCGGGGCGTCCTGACGGACCTGTTGAGCTGCCGGAGGGGCTACCGCGGCCTGCGGCGCGACCTGCTGCGCGCTGCCGGGGGTCTCGAGGCCGGGGGGCTCGGGCGATAGTCCACGGGGTCCTGATCCATCCGGCCCGACCCGTCCATGCGGTAGCGACGGGCGGGTTGACCGGATAGACCGGGATGGAGTTCCCCTGCCGGCCCCGTCAGGCGCCGGCGGGCTGCGGCTCCCGCTCCTTCTCCTGCGCGGCCGCCGCGTAAAACCCGCCGGCCTCCGCCTTCTCCCGGAGCGCCTGCGAAGGCAGGAACCGGTCGCCCAGCCGCTCGGCCCAGCGCTCCATCTCCTGCGCCAGCTGGCCGAGGCCCTGGGCATCGGCCCAGCGACAGAGGCCGCCGCGGAACGGCGGGAAGCCGGTGCCCATGATCATGGCGAGATCGAGCTCGCCCGGCGTCGCGACGATGCCCTCGTCCAGGCAGCGGGCCGCCTCGTTCACCATCGGCAGGACCATGCGCCGAGCCAGCGCTCCCAGCTCCGGATCGTCGACCCTCGGTTGCAGGCCCAGAAGCTCGTAGGCCTTCGGGTCCGGTCCCTTCCGTTTGCCCTTCGCGTAGACGTAGAAGCCCGAACCGCTCTTCCTGCCCAGGCGCTTGTCGGCCGTGAGGCCGTCCATCCACGCGGGCAGGGGCAGGCGCTCGGTGAAGGCGTCGGCGAGGATGTGAGCGACCTTCACGGCCACGTCGATCCCCACCTCGTCCGTGAGGGTGATGGGGCCGACGGGCATGCCCCACCGGGTCATCGCCTGGTCGAGATCCTCCATCTTGAAGCCCTCGTCCAGGAGCCACATCGCCTCGCTGCTGTAGAACATGAGCAGGCGGTTGACCAGGAAGCCGGGGCCCTCCCGCACGATCACCGGCGTCTTGCCCAGCCGGCGGGTCAGGTCGAAGATCGTACGGATCGCAGTGGGTCCGGTGTTGCTGCCCACCACGATCTCCACCAGCGGCATCTTGTGGACGGGGTTGAAGAAGTGCATCCCGATCACGCGCTCCGGGTGGGGCGTGAGCGCGCCGATGGCGTCGATGGAGAGCGACGACGTGTTGGAGGCCAGGATGGTGTCTTCGCGCACGTGCTTCGCCGTTTCGGCGAAGACCTTCTGCTTGATCTCCAGGTTCTCGACGACGGCCTCGATCACGACGTCTGCCCGGCCGAACCCGTCGAAGTCGAGGGTGGGTCGGATCAGGGCCAGCCGCCGATCGCCCTCCGGTCGCTTCAGTCGCCGCCGCTTCACCTGTTGGTGGAAGAGTCCCGCCGCATGGGCCATGCCGCTGGCCAGGGCGGGCTCCGCGATGTCCTTCATGCGCACCGGGACGTCGAGCTTGTCCGCCAGGAGCTGGGCGATGCCGCCGCCCATCACGCCGGCGCCGAGGGCTGCCGCCTCGCGGATCGTGACGATCTCGCCGCCCTCGATCTCGGGGTCCTTCTTGGCGGCCTCCATGAGCCCGAACAGGTGGATCAGGTTCTTCGCGGTCGGCGAGACGGCGAGCTCGCCGATCGCTCGGGCCTCGGCGTCGAAGCCGGCCTCCGACCCCTTCTCTACGCCGGTCCGGACGACCTCGATGGCCCGGAGCGCCGCGGGGTAGTGCCCGCCCGTCTTGGACAGCGTCTGCTTGCGCGCCTGGTCGAAGACGATCTTCCGGCCCAGCGGGTTCTTCTCGAGCAGTAGCGAGCGAAGACCGGAAGGACGGCTGGGCTTGTGGCGGTTGCCGGCCTTGGCCTGGGCGAACGCCACGAGGTGCCGGTCGAGACCGACCGACGGCATGAGGGCGTCGGCGAGGCCCATCTTGAAGGCCTTGCGACCGACGATGTTCCTGCCGGTGAGGATCATGTCCAGTGCGGACGCCACGCCGACCCGCTTGGGCAGCCGTGTGCAGCCGCCCCAGCCCGGGAGGATTCCCAGGCGCACCTCGGGTAGGCCCATCTTGGCCTTCGGCGAGTCCGAGATGACGATCCAGGTCGAGGCCAGGGCCAGCTCGGTGCCTCCCCCGAGGCAGGTTCCGTCGACCGCGGCGATGGTCGGGAAGGGGAGGCGCTCCCAGGCGGAGAACAGCCGGTGCCCAGCGCGAGAGCCGGCTTCGGCCTCCGTCGGGTCCGTGACATCCCGGATCTCCTCGACGTCGGCGCCGGCGATGAACATGCCGGGCTTGCCCGAGCGGAGGATCAGGCAGCGGATCCTGTCGTCCGTGGCCAGGCTCGGGATCAGCTCCTCGAGCTCGGCGATCACCTGGCGATTGAAGATGTTGGCCTTCTTGCCCGGTAGGTCGAAGGTGAGGGTCGCGAGACCCTCGGGATCGACCGTGAGGTGGAGTGCATTCGACACGTCGGCTCCTCGTTGGGTGCGGGTCGGTAGCGTCACGGAGAGAGGCGGTTCGGCGTCAGGGCTCGGGTCGGGTCAGGAGGAGGGCGGCTTCACGTTGTCGTAGATCGAGTCGATGATCTCTTCGTACTTCTGGTTCACGACCCGCCGCTTGACCTTCTGGGTGGGGGTCAGCTCGCCGGTCTCGATCGTGAAGTCGTGTGCGAGCAGCGACCAGGCATGGACCTGCTCGTACTTGGCGAGCCGGCCGTTGACCTCGCGCACCTCCCGGTCGAAGAGCGCCCGGACCTTGTCGTCCCGTGTCAGGGCCGACGGGTCGCCCGCGGGGATGCCCTCGCGGCTCGCCCAGGCCTGGAGCGCGTCGAAGTCCGGAACCAGGAGAGCGGAGAGGAACTTCCGGCGGTCGCCGATGACCACGGCCTGACCAATGAAGCGGCTCGACTTGAGAGCGTTCTCGATCGGCGCCGGGGCGACGTTCTTGCCGTAGGCGTTGACGATGATCTCCTTCTTCCGGTCGGTGATGCGCAGGTGCCGATCCTCGTCGATCTCGCCGATGTCCCCGGTGTGGAACCAACCGTCCTCGTCGATGGTCTCGGCCGTCTCCTGGGGCAGGTTGAAGTAGCCCTTCATGATGTTGGGCCCCTTGGCCAGGATCTCGCCGTCCTCCGCGATCATCAGCTCGACGCCGGGCACCGGCGGGCCTACCGTTCCCAGCTTGACGCTGTTGCGGGTGTTGACGGTCAGGACGGGCGAGGTCTCGGAGAGGCCGTACCCCTCGTAGATCTCGATGCCGGCGCCCCAGAAGAACTCGGCGATGTCCCGCGACAGCGGCGCGCCGCCCGACATCGCGAACTCGAACCGCCCCCCGAGCCGCTCCTTGATCTTCGTGAACACCAGCTTGTCGGCCACAGCCAGCTTCAGGCCCAGCAGCCCCGGCGGGCTCTTGTGCTGGAGCCGATACGGGATCGCCTCCCGAGCCACCCCCTGCGCCCACTCGAAGATCTTCTTCTTGAGCGGGGGGCCGGAGAGGATCGCCTCCTGTACCCGTGCCAGGACCTTCTCGTAGACCCGCGGCACGGAGACGAAGACGTGGGGCCGGACCTCCTGGAGGTTCTGACCCACCGCCTGGACCGACTCCGCGTAGGCGATGGTGACGCCGCGGTAGAAGTAGATGTAGTCCACGGTCCGCTCGAAGGAGTGGGAGAGCGGCAGGAACGAGAGCGCGGTGTGGCCGCCCTCGATGTCCATCACCTCCAGACAGGCCAGGAGGTTCGACACGATGTTCCTGTGGGTGAGCATGACGCCCTTGGGACTGCCCGTGGTGCCGCTGGTGTAGATGAAGGTCGCCAGGTCGTCCGGCTGGACCTTGCGGGCGGCCTCCTCCACTGCGGCCGCTCCCGGGTCGTCGGTGCTCGAGATCCAATCGTCCAGACTCTCGACTTCGTCCCCCAGGTCGCCCTCGCCGATCAGCACCACCCGCTCGACGGTCGGGAAGGCCGCCCGCTCCCCGAGGACGCCCTCGGCCCTTTCGGCGCCTTCGACGAAGAGGATCGTGGCCTTGCAGTCGTCGATGACGTAGGCGGCCTGGTCCGACGTGAGCGTCGGGTAGACGGGCACGACCACGGCGCCGGCCGTCAGTCCGGCGAAGTCGACGGTGGGCCAGTGGACGCCGTTCTCCGCCATGAGCGCGATGCGATCTCCCGGCTGCACTCCGGCCGCCACGAGGGCGGCGTGCAGCCGTCGAGTCCGCTCCGCGAGCTCGGAGCTGGCGACGGGCACGAAGCGGCCGTCCACCTTGTGGAGGAGACAGTCGGGCTTGTCGTGCGCGGAGGCGACGAGGAATAGTTCAGCGAGGGTCTGGATGGACATGGGATCCTCCGGGAGAAGAGCCTTTTTGGACCTCGGCAGTCTATCAGCCGCCGCGCCGCGGCGCGGCGGCCGGCGGTGCGGTCCGGTCCGAGCCCCTCTGGGACCAGCTCGAGGTGCTCGAGCGGGGCGCCGTGGTACCTCGTTGGCGGGCCCGCCAGGAGGAAGCGCGGACCTGTTGGAGATCGCCGTTGTCGAGCTCGACCCAGACCGGAAGCTCGTCGAACGGTGTCAGCAGGAGGTCGTCGAGTCCTGTGGACTCTCCGCAGCAGCCTGATCGGCCACCGCCGTCTCCTGACTGGACGCGGAAGTCGCCGACCCACCCACCGCCGCTCCGGCAGTGGCCGCCGCCTCCGCCACCGCCGAAGAAGAGCGGCGTGGCCGTCGGCTGGCGGGTGTAGCGCGGACCAGCGTAGGCCCTGAGGACCCTGGAGCGAATCAGCTGAGAGTGCCTGGGCCTGCGGGCGAGAAGCGCGACGCTCGGGTTCTCGGTTGCCTGGCCGTGCTCGGCCGATTCGGCGTCTCCAGAGAGCCCTGAGACGCCCCGAAGTTCTTCGGAATTCCTTCGGATTTTCTTCGGATCTCGAGTTGAGTGGGCGGTGGCACGAGGGCTAACGGCCCAGAAGCGCCGAGGCGGGCGTCTCGAAGTGCAACGGATGCAGGGAGTTCGCCGGAGGGCCTACCCGTTGGGTGGGTCGCCATTGCGACCGTTCCCACCCAGAGGGGGCGTTGTCGGCTGCCCTGGCGAGTGGCGACAAGCAAACTCGCGGCCTTGAGACTTTTCCCATATAGCGGATCTGGAATACAGGTGGCCGCACCGCCGATTCGCTCCCAACCCGGCAGCCTTCTACAGCGGCGCACCATCTCCAGGTCATGAGGTGACCCGTCGCCTCCCGGGCATCTGAGCTCTCTTACCGGGTCGGGAGGAGCTGCGCTCCGGTAGGCGCTCGAGACCACGTCCTGGAGGAGAGACCGTGATGATCTCGATAGCCGCAACCCCTCGCCGTTTCTGGCGCCTCGCGTCAGCGCTTCCCCTTGCACTGCTCCTGACCCTCGTGCTCGGCCCCACGCCGGCCGGCGCGGAGACCCGCGGTATCGAGCTGAGCTTCGACGACGGCCCGGACGGCTCGGACGACAACCCGACGACGGGTCAGCCGCTGAAGAACACGGCGTCAGAGGGAACCGACGGTCAACCGTTCGATGACTCCGGGCCGCAGCTCCAGATCACTTTCGAAGGCAGCGCTGCCCGGACCTACATCGACGACACGGATGCCCTGTACGGGCGGGCGGCGGAGTTCTTCGGGGGCTCGACGGACGCGATCAAGATCACGAGCCTCTACACCACCTTCGACACTCCGACCCTCTACTCCTGGTGGTACCTCGACGATAGCGACGACGAGCTCTTCGCCGCGAAGTTCGGACCCGACACCGACTCGAAGTTCGACTTCGACCCCGAGTACTGTGGGGAGGATGTGGGGACAGACACCGTCTGCGATGAGTACGTGGCCACCGCCGACGCTGACGACCTGGAGCAGTTCGGCTGGGATGTGCCGGTGCGCTGCAAGGTCATCTACGACGACACCGTCTGCACGGGCACCGACAAGTGCCGCGTGGTCTTCGCTCTGAGCGGTGGCGGCGCGTGCGCCGACAACTACCCCCGCCAGGACGATTCTCAACGACGCCGAACCTCCGAGCGACCGGCCCGATCGGGTGTTCGTGCGCAGTCCGTCGGACCACGGCGAGCACGTCGATTGTGACTACCACGAGTCCTGGTGTGGGGTGAAGCAGCAGTTCTACGACGAGGTTCTCTTTGGTGCCGACGGGGAGGTCTGCGAGGACCACGGGGGTTGGGAACACCCTCACGGCGTCTTTGACTGCATTGATGACTTCTTCGACGCCAAGGTGGCTTGGATCGATGTACTCGACTCGACACTCGCCGCGAACGTCGAGGTTGGTCGGTCCTGGGGCGCCTTGGTCGGCGAGAACGACGCCTGCGACGGTGCCAACCCGTCTAACGTCCTGTGTCCCGAGGTCGGCGCCTTGGCCGCGACCGATGGCGGCCGGCAGTTCCGGGACGCCGGGAGAAGGCTCGAGCCCTCTTCTCCTGGTCAGACCGGCTACTTCATCGAGAACCGGGAGGTCCATTGCCAACACTGCTCTCACCTCAGTGCGGCCGAGCACCCTCCGGTTGGGGTGGAACCTCCTTCGGAACCTCCTTCGGGTGGTGGGATCGTCGCCTCCGACGCTCGTGCCGCCGAGTCGCTCAGCGCTACGGGTCGATCGCGCTTCCGTGGGGCCCGTCGCTCCGCGCTCGGTGGAGTGCCGCAGCGTCCACCTCGGCCGGTCCAGGGAGCCGACTCCACGGGGCTCTTCGACTCCCTCGCTCCGCTCGTCCGCTCAGAGCGACACTTCGTGGGTGATGCCGTCCGCGAGACACCCTCGAACCTCGAAGCCACGACCCAACCCGCTCGCGGCGCGCCAGCGCGGGGATCGGTCCAGGGCACCAACTGTCGGAAGAGCGTCTCCGAGACGGCGGCGCCCCCTCTCGGCCTTCGCCCGCGCTCGAGAACAGGGCGCTCGAAGAGTCTTGACCGGGACTCCGCCGGGCGGTATGGTTACGAACCGTTTTGCGGCGGTGCCACGGCGTCGCCGCGCACGCAGGAACCCGTCGGGGCGTAGCTCAGCCTGGTAGAGCGCACGGTTCGGGACCGTGAGGCCGGAGGTTCAAGTCCTCTCGCCCCGACCATTTCCCTTCTGGCGGTCTCAGCTCGTCTCGAGGAGACGATCGAGCAGGTCGCGGACACCGAGCTCCTGGGTCCGAGTCTGTCCACGTCGCGGTTCTCGTGAGCGAACGGCAGCCGCTCGGAGGACGCTCCGAGCTTCCCGCGGGCATCGGACTCAGGGCTCCGCCACCACGCCCGACAGCTCGAACACGTAGGCGGAGGTCGCGGTGCTGCCCAGCGCGGTGAGACCGGAGAGGTCGACCGCCACCAGCGGCGCGCCGCCAGCGGGGGAGAGCCGCACCACCTCGCGCCAGGCGCCGGTGGCCGGGTCGGGCTCGAACAGATAGGCGGCGCCCGACTGGGCCAGGGCGAGCACCCGCCCCTCGCTGGCGGCCACCATGGTGCCCAGCAGGTCGTTGACCCCGAGCTCCGCCGCCACCACGCGCACCGCCTCGCCGTCGCCGTCGACGACGTGGACGGCGCCCCCGTTGACCGCCAGCTCGTCGTCGCGCGGGGCCCCGCCCGCGACCAGCCCGCCGTCGAGGGCGACGCTGTCGCCCCAGCCGTCCCCCGGTCCGACGGCCTCCGGCAGCAGCGGCTCCACCTCGCCCCAGCCGTCCATCCCACCGGCGTCGCGCTCGAACCTCCACACCAGCCCGCCCTCACCCTCTTCGGGCTTCCCGACCAGCAGCAGGTCGCCGTCGTACGCCAGCGCCTCCCATCGCCACGCGAGCGCTTCGAGCTCCGCCACCAGGCCCCAGGCGTCCGTGCCGCCGGCGTCCCTGTCGTGGATCCGCAACAGCTCGCCGAGCGCCAGGCTGTCGCCGCCCAGCCGGGGTCGGAGCCCCTGAATCTCGACGACGAGGCTCCACTCGCCGTCGACCTTCTCGTAGACGTCGACGTAGTGGAACCCCTCGCCCCAGCTGAAGACCAGCCGGTCACCCTCCAGGTCGTCGATGGCGCAGAACTCGTCGCCGCCCGAGCAGGTGAACGTGGCCGTGAGCCCCCAGGCTCCCGGGCCGCCGGCGTCGCGCTCGAAGATCTCCGAGCGCCCGTCGTAGTCGCCCCAGTAGCGGTCGGCGACCACGGCGACGTCGCCGTCGAGCACCACCTGGCCGCCCGCGAAAGAGATCGTGACGGCCTCGGTGAGCCGGGTGGCGGCGGGGCGGCTCACGGTACAGCGGGTCGGGTCCAGGGCCTGGAGAGTACGGCCGCAGAGGGCAGGGGGAGGCTCCAGTGTGACGCTCCCGGCGCCGGCGCCGTCGAGGGGCACGACGGCGGCCAGCTCGGCGGCCTCGAGATCGACCACGGCGCCGGCGCAGGGACCGTCGGGGATCGGCGTGGCGCCGCGGACCGTGCCCCACCACAGCTCCGCTACGCCGCTCGCCGCGCCGTTCGTGACCGCCGCGGTGGCCGCGGCCGCGCAGCTCCCCGAGACCGCCAGGCGCGGCCGGGGCTCGGCGGTCGCGGAGACGTCGAAGAGGAACGCCGCCCCGGGCTCGGCGTGGTAGGAGAGGTAGTCGTCGGCGAGGACGGCCAGGTCGCCCGCGAGCAACACCGGGCCGCCGTAGGAGGCGAAGGGGAACGAGGGCGAGAGTCGGGCCGTTTCCGCCCAGGTGCCGTCCCGGCGTTCGAAGACGAAACCCACCGTGGCGTCGTCGTCCACGGGGCGGGTGCGGGCCACGATCCGCTCGCCGTCGGCCGCCACCTCCAGGCCGAGCTCTCGGTCCTCCAGGGCCTCTTCCGTCGTTAGGCGGGCCTCGAGCCGCGCCGCCTCGCGCACCTCGAGCTCGTGGAGGCGCACCGTGCCGCCCGAGGCGCCCGCGGCGGCGGTGCCGGCGGGCGGCTGAGGGTAGGCGCTGGCCGCCGTCAGCAGCTCCCGCCCGCCCACCAGGAGCCAGAACTCCTCGCCGTCGAAGCCGATCTCTACCTCCACCGGCACGCCGAGCTCGAGGGGCACGCCCAGGGAGGCCCGGTGGATCTCGGTGCCGGCGAGCCGCTGCACCAGGGACACAGTGTCGCCGCGGGGATCGACCACGGCCTCGACCGCGGTGCCGGGACCGTCCACCCAGCCCGCCAGGATGGCCCGCGGCGGACCGGCGACGCTGGGGAGACCCGCGGGCGGAGGCGCGCTCTCCAACACCGCGCGCAACCGACAGACCGAGCAGGCCGGCAGGGCGCTCGCCACCGCCAGCGCCGCGCCGCCCGCGTCCGACGCCCCCTCGAGCGCGCCGTCGCGCTCCTGCCACTCGCCCCGGAGCGCCGTCCAGCCGGCGGGCACCACCCCGTCCTCGAAGTCGTCGGCGGCGAC
>CAJQNK010000220.1 GCA_905479655.1 uncultured bacterium
TCTCCACGTCGTGCGCCACGAGACGGCCCCGGATCTCGTCGAGCTGCGGCCCCTCCGCCCGCAGGTCGAGATCGCGAGCCGTGAGGTTCAGCGGCACCTTCCGGTCCGCCAGCTCGAACCAGCCGTCGCGCAACAGGATGCTGCCGATCCTCACCTGCCACGGCCGGTCGTTCGGCGGCCCCGTCGCGAAGGTCGGCAGGTCGTTCACCCCCTCCTCGTCGACGCCCATCCGGAGGCGCGGACCGTACGCCTCCACGCGCAGAATGCGCACGACCTTCTCCCGGAACCCGCGCAGGCCCGCGGCCACCCGCAGGCGGTCGACCTCCAGCAGCGGCGGCGCCTCCGGGGTCGGCCCGGCGATCCGGGCATCGAGCACCTCGACCTCCAGAGGCAGGAGGTCGAAATCGAGGGCGCCGATCGTCACCTCACGGTCGAGCCGGCCCTCGAGGAAGGTCTCGAGGCGCTGGCGCGCCTCCTCGCGCACGTAGTCGCTGTCCAGGATCCGGGTGCCCGTGTAGATCCCCAGCGCGACCAGCGCCAGCAGCCAGGCCAACGGGCGCACCACCCAGCGGCGGAACCTGCCGAAGCGGCGACGCGGCCGGCCCTCGGCAGAGTCGGGTTCGGTGGCGGGTGACTCGGAGGAGCGGCGACTCATCATCGACGATTATCTCAAGCAACGACCTTGCCACGCACGCCGGGGGTCGTCACCTGGCGGCGCGGACCGCCTACTCACCCCAACCGAGCTTGCCGCGCAGGCTGTCGTAGAACGTCCGGCCCGAGACCCGGACGAGGGAGACGCGGGCGTCGGAGTGACGGACCCTGACGGTGTCCATGCACCCCAGCTCGGTGCCCTGCTGCCCGTCGAGGGTCAGGTAGACCTCCTCGTCCGGCGTCTCCAACGTGGCCTCCACGACGCTCGAGTCGGGCACCACCACGGGCCGCAGGCCGAAGGCGTGGGGGCAGATCGGCGTGAGCAGGACGACGGGCAGAAGTGGGTGGACGATGGGGCCGCCGGCCGAGAGGCTGTAGGCCGTCGAGCCGGTCGGCGTCGAGATGATGAGCCCGTCGGAGCGGTACGAGGCGACGAGCTGACCGTCCACGCGAAGTGTGAGCTCGATGATGCGGGCCAGCGCGCTCTTCGCGATCACCGCGTCGTTGAGCACGCGGTACGCGCAGACGGGCGCACCGCCCGAGCGGACGATCTCCACATCCAGCAGGCGGCGCTCCTCGGTGCGGTAGTGCCCGCCCAGGACCTCCACGAGACTGGGATAGAGCTCGTTGCGTCCGATCTCGGTCAGGAAGCCCAGGGTCCCCAGGTTGACGCCCAGGATGGGCACCGTCGGGGGCAGCCGCCGAGCGACCGAGAGGAGCGTCCCGTCGCCCCCCAGGACGACCACGAGGTCCTCGCCGTCCGTCGTCCCGTCCTCCGGTCGGAAGAACGAGCGGCCGCCCATGCCCACGGCCCGCGCCGTCGCCTCGTCGACGTCCACCGTGAAGTGCCGCCGCTCGAGCCAGGAGACGAGGTCCCGCGCGGCCTCCACGGCCTGGTGGCTGGTGATCTTCGCCACGACGCCGACGCGCCGGAACGGCGAGTCCGGGACGGTCACACGCGCCTCCGGAAGAGCGCCAACGACTCCTGGTTGCCCCGAGCGCCGTGGACCGGCGAATCCAGCGAGCCGACGACCTCGAACCCCAGGGCCCCGATCTCCTCGATCCGCTCCCCGACGACCCGGCTTCGAACCGCCTCGTCCCGCACGATGCCCCCCTTCCCCACCAGCCCGCGTCCGACCTCGAACTGGGGCTTGACCAGCGGCAGCAGCCAGCCGTCGTCCAGCAGGTGAGGAACCAGGGCCGGCACCACCTTGAGCAGGGAGATGAAGGAGACGTCGACCGTGACCAGGCGACAGCGCTCCGGCAGCGCGTCGGCGGCGAGATAGCGCGCGTTGACCCGCTCCATGACCACCACCCGCGGATCCTCCCGCAACCGTAGGTCCAGCTGCCCGTAGCCCACGTCCACCGCGTACACCTTCACCGCCCCGCGCTGCAACAGACAGTCCGTGAAGCCACCGGTGGACGCGCCCACGTCCAGGCAGGTCCAGCCCGCCGGTTCCAGGCCGAAGTGGTCCAGGGCCGAGGCGAGCTTGCGGCCCGCCCGCGAGACGAACGGTTCGCGCGGACCCCGGATCTCGATGCGCGAGCTCTCCGACACCCGGGTGCCCGGCTTGTCGACGCGCTGGCCGTCCACGTCCACGATGCCCGCCATGAGCGCCCGGCGTGCCTGCTCCCGGCTCGGATAGAGGCTCCTCGCGACCAGGAGCTGATCGATTCTCTCCACGGGTTCAGCCACCGTTCCGGCCCGTGCCCGGAGCCTGTCGCTCCGCGAGATCGGGGGCCGTCCCGAGCTTACCAGCGGACTCCTCCCCCGGCGCCGCCGGGTCGTCTCCGACCGCCGTCAGGCAGAACGGGATCGCCACCAGGAAGAGGGCGATCCGCTGCACCTCGGAGTCTCCCCAGTTGTACTCGAACAGCCCCGCGAGGTTGAAGGCGACCAGCCCCAGGAGGGAGCCCATGAAGAGCGCCCCGCGCGAGTCCTCGCGCCGCTTCGACCCGCCCAGGTTGCGGGCGGAGTGGGCGATGCTCGCCCCCATCAGCCAGAGGTACGCCGCGAGAGCCGGCAGCCCACGCTCCGCCGCCACGTGGACGAAGGTGTTGTGGAGATGCGGCACGTTGGCCCGCGGCGCGGTCGGATGGCGATAGAACGGGTAGAGGACCTTCACCAGATCGGGCCCGAGGCCCACCAGCGGCCTCTCCGCGATCATGTGCACGCCGGCCTCGACCATGCAGACGCGGTCGTAGTTCGAGATGTCTCGCAGGTCGAAGACCGAGACGGCACGGTGGAACAGGGGCACCGGCGCCAGGACCACGAACAGCGTCGCCGCCGGCAGGTAGGCCAGGAGGAGCTTCGGCGCCCGCAGGGCCAGCAGCAGGGTGAAGGCCAGCAGGGTCGCGACCCAGGCGCTGCGCGTGAGGCTCGTGGCCAGCGCCAGGTTGATCGCCACCAGCGCCGCCCACCGCCACCAGGAGCGCGCGCCCCGACCGCACACCATCTCCGAGGCCAGCAGGAGGTCGGCCATCACCAGGACGCCCGCGAAGGTCATGTAGTGGGAGAACGGGCCTCGGATCCGGTGATCCAGGTCGCCGAACCCCCCCAGGAGCTGCAGCAGCCCGGCCAGGGAGAGCAGCGCCGCCACGACCACCAATCCGTCGACCACCTGACGGACGCGCCGCTCCCCCCTCACCAGCACGAGGGCCAGGAGGAGCGCCGCCAGCGACGAGAGCTCGCCCAACGACCGGGCGCTCGACCACGGGATGAGGGAGGTCACGATGGAGAGACCGCTCCAACCCACGTAGAGCCCCAGCGGCAGGAGGATCGGGGAGTGGCGCCGCCACGGGACGGAGCGCCAGGACGGTCCAACCAGCGAGGCGATGGCGGCCAGAGCCACCAGGCCGTTGGACAGCGCGATGCCGAAGACGGTCCACAGGTGCGCCGCGTACAACCAGAACCCCGCGCCGGCTGGGGCCAGCCACCTGTGGAGGGGCCGCCGAGGAGACACGGTCGGGCTCTCGTCGCTCGGGCTCGGCGGGCGGCCGACGCCGCCGGCTCAGGCCTCGTCCAACTCGGACGCCGACAACGCATCGTCGGCGAGCATCATCGGGATGTCGGAGACCACCGGGTAGACCAGGCCCGACTCCCGACACAACAGACCCTCTTCCACCAAGGGCTCCTCGTCGCGAAAGTGCTCGCGGTACTTCTCCACCAACCGGGCCCGCAGGGCCTCCGGCAGCGCCACCGGCTCCACCGGAGCCCGGGTCTTCGGACAGACGAGAATCTCGAGAAGCTCAGGGTCGACGGGCATGGGAGAAATCTAGCACAGGGAGGGCGGGTTCGGGGCCCAGGCGCAAGGGTTGTCTCGCCCCTCGGGGGCCGCCCGCAGTTCCGACCCGGCAGCGACCGCACGGGGTTCCTCGACTCCGGCCGGGCGGGCTCCGCTCAAGACGACCCGGAGCTCCCGACCTCTGCGACCTCGGGCACGGCCACGACGAACCGCCCCCCCCACTCCCGCACCTCCGCCATCTGGGAAGCGATCTCCTCCTTGAGGTTCCAGGGCAGGATGAGCACCCAGTCGGGGCGCGTCTCGGCGATCCTCTCCGGCGCATGGACGGGGATCCGCGAGCCCGGCAGCCAGGTGCCCTGTTTCTCGGGGTTCCGGTCCACCGTGTAGTCGACGAAGTCGGTGCCCACGCCGCAGTAGTTCAGGAGCGTGTTGCCCTTGGCGGGGGCGCCGTAGCCGACCACCGTCTCGCCCCGCTCCACGGCCCCGAGGAGGAAGCGGAGCAGACCCCGCTTGGTGGCTCGAACGCGGTCGTCGAACCCCAGGTGGCCCTCCAGGCGGTCGAGGCCGGCGGCGGCCTCCGCCGACAGGAGGGAGCCGACCCGCGGCCCCACCGCCAACTCGGCGTGAGCCTCGTGCCGGGCGTAGATCCGCAGCGAGCCGCCGTGGGTGGGGAGCTCCTCCACGTCGAAGAGCTCGAGGCCGTGGGCCGCGAAGATGCGCCGCACCACGCCGAACGAGAAGTACGAGAAGTGCTCGTGGTAGATCGTGTCGAACTGGCTCTCGGCGATCAGGCGCTGGAGGTGCGGGAACTCGAAGGTCGCGACCCCCGACGGAGCCAGCGCCCGACGCACCCCTTCGACGAAGTCGTCCAGGTAGGGGGTGTGGGCGAGCACGTTGTTGCCCAGCAGGAGGTCCGCCCGAACGCCCTCGGCCACGAGCCGGTCGGCCGCCTCCGCGCCGAAGAACTCCACCCGCGTCGGGATTCCCTTCGCCACCGCCACCTGCGCGACGTTGGCCGCCGGCTCGATGCCGAGCACCGGCACCCCGCGGGCCAGGAAGTACTGAAGCAGGTAGCCGTCGTTGCTCGCGACCTCGACGACCCGGCTGTCCCCGTCGAGGCCGAAACGCCCGACCATCGCCTCGACGTAACGCTCGGCGTGGCGCAGCCAGCTCTCGGAGTAGGACGAGAAGTACGCGTAGTCGCCGAAGATCGCCTCCGGGCTCTCCCACTCGGGGAGTTGCACGAGCAGACACTCGGAGCAGACGTAGACCCGCAACGGGAAGAAGGGCTCCATCCGGAGCAGGGCATCGGGCCCCAGATAGGAGTTGGCGAGGGGCGAAACGCCCAGGTCGCAGAAGGTGTGGGTCAGCGGGGTGTCGCAGTGGCGGCAGGCAGGCGTCATCGGTCGTCGGTCTCGGTCGGATTCCGGGTCTCGGCGGGTCGGCTGGCCTCGGGACGAGCGACCAGCTCCGCGGCCTCCAGCGCCTCGGCGGCCCGGCACACCGCGTCGAACGGCAGCCCGGAGCGGTGCGCGATCTCGATCAGGTCGTGGTCGCCGTCGGACAGGTTCAGCACCCAGAGCATGGCCATCTCCCGCTCCTTGCCCTCGGTGCCGCCGCCCAGAGAGCCGTAGAGCCCGCGCCGACCGAGCTGGGGCTCGCCGTGGGGCTTCAGGTTCACCAGGACGCGGTTGCGCTCCAAGGCGTCCGCGACGCCGAGGTAGGCCGCGAGAGAGCCGGCGAGGGCGTCGGGACGGATCAGCGCCAGGTCGTCGGCCGAGGTGTGGTACTCGGGGTAGCGGCCCCAGGGGGTCCGGGTCAGCGAGCCGACCGGCAGGTCGAACCCCGGCGATCCGTACTGCCGCTCGTCGTAGCCGTAGGGCACGAACTCCGAGACCTCCACGGCCTCGCCCCGGTCGCGCAGCGCCAGCTCCACGGCCCGGTCGACGACCGCGTCACCCCGGCGGCTGCGCTTGTAGTGGAAGACCCCGGGGTCGCCCAGGTTGGCGGCGACGAGGCCCGCGACCACCCGCTCTCCGGCGTCCCGGTGGCGGGCCAGCCAGGTGATCGCGCCGATCGTCCCGGGAACGAAGAGGATCCGCCAGCTCCAGCGCCGCCGCGACCTGGCCAGGAGGCGCGCGAGCGAGGTGGCGACCACCAGGCTGGAGAGGTTGTCGTTGGCCAGGGACGGGTGGCAGACGTGGCAGGAGACCAGCACCTCCCTCTCGTCGCGGCCGGGAAGCAGGCACTCCCCGAAGGTGAGGGTCCCCGGCTCCAGCGTGGAGTCGACGCGTACGCGGTAGTCGCCCGGCCGCAGCGACTCGCGCACCCGGTGCGCCAGGCAGAAGCCCCACGTTCGCCGGTAGTACGAGGTGCGGTACGGCACCAGGTCCGGCTGCTCGGGCAGCGAGTGGAGGTGCTCCTGGAGCGCCTCCAGCGGCATCGTCTCGTCGATCGGCTCGCTGTAGCCCACCAGGTGGAGGTTGTGGTCGGCGAAGTCCGCGACCCGACGGCCGTCCGGCCCTTCGATCCAGGCCTCCCGCACGTTCCACTCGTCGGGCACCGTCCAGTCCAGGACCGCCGTGCCGGAGGCGACCTCGCGGATCTCGAGCGGGATCCTCTCCCCGAGGATCGCCAGGGTCCGACGAACGCCGTCGCCCGTCAGGCTCCGCGGGATCGGGTAGAGCTCGGTGGCCAGCTCGTGCATCTCGCGGCCGGCGGCCTCGAGGTCGAGAGCGCGCGTCAGGGTCGCGAGGTCGCTCACGGCTCGCCCCCCTCCCCGTCGCCACCCCACGCCGGCCAAACGCGGTCCTTCTCGGCGATCACCACCGGCTCTCCGGGCCACTCGATCCCGAACGCCGGGTCGTCCCACCTGGCCCCGCGGCCGGCCCCGGGAGCCCACGGGGTCGACATCTGGTAGAAGACCTCCGTGTCGTCCTCGAGCGTCAGGAAGCCGTGGGCGAACCCCCGGGGCACGTAGAGGGCGCGCCGGTTGTCGGCGGTGAGGGTCGCCGCCGTCCACCGTCGCCGCGTGGGGGATCCCGGGCGCAGGTCGACGATCACGTCCCACAGGGCCCCGCGGGTGCAGCGCACGAGCTTCGCCTCCTCGTAGGGCGCCGCCTGCCAGTGGAGGCCGCGCAGCGTCCCCGCGCGACGGTTCCACGAGACGTTGCACTGCGCCACCGCGGGATCGAGCCCATGGGCCTCGAGCTCCCGGCGGCAGAAGGTGCGGGCGAAGAGTCCGCGCTCGTCCTCGAACGCCTCGACCTCGAGCACGAAGGCGCCGGCGAGCTCCGTCTCGACGAACCTCACTCCGACTCCTCTTCCGGGGTCTCCTCGCGCGCTTCCTCTCCGGGCTCCACGCCGTCCCGGCCCGGCGGGCGCGGCGGACGGATCTCGAGGCCCGCGGCCGACAGCACCTTGCAGCCCGCGGGGACGTCCTGCGCGACGACGGCGTTGGCGCCGATGACGGCCCCGTCGCCGATGGTGATGCCGCCGATCAGCCGGGCTCCCGCCGCCACGAAGACGTCGTCGCCCAGTGTCGGCATCTCGTTGCGTCGGTCCACCGCCGGCGAGCCGATGGTGACCTGCTGCAGGAGCATGGCCCGCGACCCGATGCGCGCCTGGTCCCCCACGACCAGGCCCACGCCGTGCCCGATGAACAGCCCCGGCCCGATCACCGCGGCGGGGGCGATGTCGACGCCAGTGAGGAAGATGGAGAGGCGATGGAAGAACGGCCCGAGGAAGGGGATCCTCCGGCTCTTGAACCAGTGGGCGGTCCGGTGCAGCACCACGGCCTGGTAGCCGTTCTCGAACAGCAACGACTCGATCAGGTAGCCCGGGAAGCCCTTCGATTTGATCATCCGCAGGCGGCGCGTGTCGGCGGCGAGATTGGCGAACATGGAGGCCCTCACCCTACCTCTTCGACCTTGTCCGCGATCGCCTCCGCGATGGCGATCGAGGCGGTGGCGGCCGGCGACGGGGCGTTGACGACGTGGACCTGGCGCTCCGCCAGCGTCCAGTGGAAGTCGTCGAGGAGCCGACCCTCGCGATCGACCGCCTGGGCGCGCACTCCCGAGCTGCCGGGGCGGAGATCCCGCGGACGGATGGAGGGAACCAGGCGCGCCAGGTCGCGGGCGAAGCGATCGCGGGAGAGCGAGCGGTGCATCTCCCCGAGACCCGTCCGCCACCAGCTTCGCGCCATCTTCCAGAAGCCCGGCCAACCGAGGGACTCGACCAGGTCCCGCGCCGAAACAGTGCCCCAGTCGTAGCCCTCCCGGGAGAAGGCCAACACGGCGTTCGGGCCCGCCTCGACGACGTCGTCGACGGTGCGGGTCAGATGGACGTCGAGGAACGGCAGGCACGGGTCCGGCACCGGGTAGATCAGCCCCCGCACCTTCGCCGCGGCCTCCGGCGCGAGCTGCCAGTACTCACCGCGGAAGGGGATGATGCGCACCCCGGGGTCGAGCCCGCAGAGACGGGCGACCCGGTCGCTCTGCAGGCCGGCGCAGTTGACCAGGGAACGGCAGCGGATGGCCGCCGAGGGGGTCTCCAGGACCTGGAGGCCCCGCTGCCGGCGGACGGAGACGACCCGGGTGGCCGTCCGCACGCCGCCGCCCTGACGGTTGAGCTCGCCCGCCATGGAGCGCACCACGGCCTGGAAGTTCACGACGCCCGTCTCCTCGACCCACAGGCCGGCCAGACCGGCGGCCGCGGGCTCGACGTGGCGGATCTCCTGCGGCCCCAGGCGCCGCAGGTCCTCGAGACCGTTGGCCCGACCCCGACGCTCCAGCTCGTCGAGACGCTCCAGCTCGTCCTCGCGGGTGGCCAGGACGAGCTTGCCGCACCGGCGCCACGGCAGGCCCCGCTCCTCGCAGTAGGCCACCATGGCCTCGCGACCGGAGGTCGTCAGCAACGCCTTCTGCGAGCCCGGGCGGTAGTAGAGCCCCGAGTGGAGAACGCCGGAGTTGCGGCCGCTCTGGTGCCGCGCCAGCTCCGGCTCCGCCTCCACGACCGTGGTGTCGATGCCGCGCGACTGGAGGGCGCGAGCCGTGGCCACCCCGACGATGCCGCCGCCAATGACCGCCACGTCCCAGGCGCGGACGGGGCTCAAGAGCCGGGTCCTCTCGAGCTCGTCAGCTCCATCTCAGCTCCGCGTCCAGCCGTCCCTCCTGACGCAGACCCGTGAGGGCCCGAAGACGCATCAGGCGGGACTGGCGGAAGTTGGGGTCGTGGAAGCCCATGGAGCGGAGTCCCATGGCGAGGTCCCGCACGGCGCCGGACAGATCGACCCGCGGCTGATGGTTCGGCGCCAGGCTTCGGAACAGGCTGAAGTCCACGGCATACGAGCGCTTGTCCGGCGGCGCCTCGGTGTTGATGGAGACGTCGACGCCGGGGAGCTCCCGCGCCACGGCTTCGGCCAGATCCCGAATCTGGTAGTTCCACCCGTCACTGCCGGCGTTGACGGGCTGGAAGGCCTCGCCCTCCTCCCGGCCGACCGCCCAGCGCACCGCGCGAGCCATGTCGGCGATGTGGATGAGCGGTCGCCACGGCGTGCCGTCCGAGAGGACGAGGATCCGGTCGCTCGCCAGAGCCGAGGCCACGAAGTCGTTGAGCACCAGGTCCAGCCGCAGGCGGGGGCTCATGCCGCAGGCCGTCGCGAAGCGCAGGCTGGTGACCTGGAAGTCGTCGTCGGCCAACGTCGCCAGGTCGCGCTCGGTCAGCACCTTCGACCGCGCGTAGGCGGTGAGAGGCTGCTGCGGCGACTCCTCGGTGCGCGCCTCCTCCCCGGCCGAGCCGTACATGCTGCAGCTCGACGCGAAGACGAACCGGCTCGCGCCCGCCGCCTTGGCGGCCCGGGCCGTGGCCACGCTGGCCTGGTGGTTGATCTCCATCGTGACGTCCTCGAACTCCCGGCCCATGGGATCGTTGGAGATGGCGGCCAGGTGCACGACGGCGTCGACTCCGTCCATCAACCCC
The DNA here is from genome assembly GCA_905479655.1 of uncultured bacterium. GTDB lineage: Bacteria > Acidobacteriota > Thermoanaerobaculia > Multivoradales > JAHEKO01 > CAJQNK01. The sequence goes on from CAJQNK010000220.1 coordinate 9,876, forward strand.
TCGGGGGGACGACGCACGTCGCCGAAGTGCTGGACGTCGACCCGGCACTCCGGGAGGACGGAGGGCGCCGTCAGCAGATGCGCGAAGTACCCCATGTCGAGGCCCACGAGGGTAGCCTCGGGGTGACGGGCGGCGAGCTCGGCGACCACGGCGGGGCCGACGTAGCCCATGTTGCCGGTGACGAGGATCTTCTGGGGAAGGTTCACGCGCTGGCTCCTTGGCTTGGGCTGAGGTCGTGGGCGGGCGCCGGGGGCGGCGGGGCCATGGGGACCCGCAGCCCTTCGATCACCCCCCGGAGCTTGGCGACGGCGGCGCGGGCGTTGCCGCGAGGCAGCTCGCGCAGGAACGCCACCGGCAGCGCCGCCGCCAGGAACAGGACGAAGGTGAGCCACTGCCACGGACCCGCGTACCGCCGAACGAAGATCGCGGAGCTGCGGCCCGTGTGGAAGGTCTTGCCCGGGCTGTAGACCCCCGTGGAACGCGCCACCATGTGCCACAGGAGGGCCCGGTGGGCGTAGTAGCAACGGTAACCCCGGGCGCGGGCCCGCATGCACCAGTCGGCATCCTCCACGGCGAGGAAGAACATCGGGTCCCACAGGCCGACCTCCGCCATCACCCGGCGGGGCACGAGGATCGCGCAGCCGTTGATGTAGTCGACCTCCTCGGTGCGCTCGAAGCGACCGCGGTCGACCTGGTTCATGCCGCGCTCGCGCGTCACCGACTCCTTGAACCGGATGACGCCGCCCGCGGACCAGAGACGCTCCCGCTCGCCGTGGTAGAAGATCTTGGGTCCGACGCAACCGATGGCCGGGTCCGACTCGGCGACGCGGACGAGCTCGTCCAGCATCGCGGGGTCCACCTCGATGTCGTTGTTGAGCAACAGCAGGTAGTCGTAGCGGCGCTCCAGGGCCCAACGACTGCCCAGGTTCAAGCCGCCCGCCGGGCCGAGGTTCCTCTCGGTGCGGACCTGGGCGACCTCGGGGAAGTCACGCGCCACGGCCTCCGCCGTGCCGTCGGTCGAGCCGTTGTCCACGACGACGAGGTCGAAGGTCGGATAGGTCATGCGCGTGAGGCTGGCCAGACTCTGGAGCGTGAGCTCCCGCCCGTTGTAGCTCAGCACGATGGCGGCGACGGAGGGAGGCATGAGAACGCGGGGACGTCGGTCGGGCGATGTCGGCCGGTCGCCTAGGCTACCCTCCCGCCGGGGGGCGATCAAGCGACAGGTAGTGGCAGAGGGAGGAGCCACCGTACCCGACGAGCGCCGCGCGCTGCTAGGGTGACGGCCCATGGCAGCCCGCGACCCCGCCGCCCCGCTCGAGATCGTCGGCCTGGTCCCCGCGGCCGGCCGCGCGACGCGGCTCGGCCCCCTGCCCTGCTCCAAGGAGATCCTGCCTCTGGGCCCGATGGTGGCCGCGGGGAGTGGACCCACGCGGCCGCGCGTCGCCGCCGAGGGCCTCCTCGACCAGCTCGCCGGAGCGGGCGTCGGGCGCGCCTGGATCGTCCTGGCCTCCGGCAAGTGGGACGTGCCGGCGTTCCTGGGCGCACGCTCCGCCTCGGGCGTCGATCTCGCCTACCGCATCCTGCCGAGCTCCGGCTCGGTGGTCGAGACGCTGGACGCGGCCTGGGCCTTCCTGCGCGGCCATCCGGTGGCCCTGGGCTTCCCGGACGTGCTCCTCTCCCCGGCCGACGCCCTGGCGCGGGTCGTCGAGCGGCACCGCGCCACGGACGAGGAGGTGACCCTGGGCCTCTTCCCCACGGACCGGCCGGACAAGTCGGACATGGTGGCGACGGGCGACGGCGGCCGAGTCACCGCGATCCGGGTGAAGCCGGAGGAGACGGAGCTGGAGCTCACCTGGATGCTGGCCGTGTGGAGCCCGGCGTTCGGCGACTGGCTCCACGACTACGCCCGGCGCCACGGCGCCGCCGGCGGGCGCGTGCCGCCGGGCGGCGAGCTCCACCCGGGCACGGCGCTGGGCGAGGCCCTCGCCGAGGGGATCGCGATCGGCTCGGTGGCGTTCCCCGACGGCTCCAGCCTGGACATCGGCACGCCGGACGAGCTGGCGCGTGTCCTGGGCCGCGGCAACCCGGAGGCCGAGACTTGGTGAGCCCGCCCCGGGGAGCGACGCGCCCCCTCAAGATCGCCTTCATCACCGGCTTCGGGCGCAGCGGCACGACGCTCGTGGACAACATCCTGGCGCAGGTGGAGGGGATCTTCTCCGCCGGCGAGCTCCAGTACCTGTGGGACCGGGGCGCCGCCGACGACCGTCTGTGCTCGTGCCGCAGGACCTTCTCCGAGTGCCCGATCTGGTCGCGGGTCGCCGCGGACGCCCTCCCCGACGCGGACCCGGCGGAACTGGCCCGGCTGGCGGCGGTCCGGGAGAGCTGGTCCCCCGGAAGGACACTGAAGCACCACCTGTCGGGACGCGGGCCGGACGAGGCCACGGCCTCCTATCTCGACCGGCTGGGGCGGGTCGTGGACACGCTGCGCCGCGAGACCGGCGCCCGCGTGATCGTCGACTCGTCGAAGTCCCCCGGTCACGGGTGGCTCCTGCGCCGGCTCCCCGGTGTCGAGGTCTACGCGATCCACCTCGTGCGCGACGCGCGCGCGGTCGCCTGGTCGTGGCAGAAGAAGAAGATCTACGACGACTCCGGGCCCGAGCCGATGTACATGAGCCGTCACTCCCCGGCCCGCAGCGCCCGGCTGTGGAGCGTCTGGAACCTGGCGACCGAGATCCTGTGGCGGGGCGACCGACGGTACCTGCGGATGCGCTACGAGGCCTTCGCGGAGGCGCCCGAGAAGGCGCTGGCCGAGATCCTCGGCTTCCTGGACGAGCCGGCTGACCGGCTCCCCTTCACCGGCCCGTCGACGGTGGAGCTGAACGACCTCCACACCTTCGCCGGGAACCCGAGCCGCTTCGCGGAGGGGCCGGTCGAGGTGCGGCCGGACGTGGGCTGGCGCTCGCAGCAGCCCGCCGGGCAGCGACGCCTGGTGACCCTCCTCACCTGGCCGTTGCTTCTTCGCTACGGCTACCGGTTGACGGCCTGACGACGAATCTCGGCGGGGCTCTCGCCCCTGCCCTCCGTCCGGTCCATCGCGCCTGTCCCCCCTGGTAGGATTCCCGTCGGCGCCGCGCGCCCATTCCGGTCCCAGCCCATGCGTTCAGCCCGACTCCTCCCCGCCCTCCTGGCCCTGTCGCTCCTCGCGGCGACCCGGGCGCCGGCTCAGCCCGTGATGTTCATCGCCTTCGGCGACAGCATCACGGAGGGGGCGTTCGACGACTCCGGGTTCGACGCGCTCGGCTACCCACCGAGGCTCGTCCGGCGCCTCGCGAACGTCGGGCTCGAGGCGTCGGTGGACAACCGGGGCAAGGGCGGCGAGACCACGGCGGAGGCGCTGTCGCGCATCACTCGCGTGCTGGACGACGGTGGGGACGGCCTGCTCCTGATGGAGGGCACGAACGACATCAACGACGGCATCTCGCCCGAGACGACGACCTTCAACCTCGCCGAGATGGCGCGACGGGCGAACGCTCGCGGAATCGAGACGGTCTACGCCACGATCGTCCCGCGAGTGCCCACCGCGCGCTTCGACCCCACCAACCGGCAGACGGCGGAGCGGGCCGCCCTGCTGCGCGAGCAGGCCTGGAGCGACGGGCGGCGCCTGGTCGACCCGTTTCAGGTCTTCTGGACGACTCCCGACGTGTTCGACGTGTTCTACAGCGGGGAGGACCGCAACGTCGGCCACCCCAACGGTGAGGGCTACGACCTGCTGGCCGACACGTTCACCCAGGTCCTGAACGACACCGACCGCGTGCCCCCGGTGCCGGGCGCGGTCCGCCCGGCCGACGGGGCCTCGGGCGTCTCGCCCCAGGCGGTTCTCGAGGTGGAGCTCTTCGACTTCGGCGCCGGGATCGACCTCGAGCAGACGACCCTCACCGTGAATGGCGCCGCCGTCGAGACGACCCTCGAGGGCGACGCGGCGCGGGCCGTCCTGACCGGCCGGCTCACGGATCAGCCCGAGGGCTCGGTGCGCCTCGGGCTCGATACCCGCGACCTCGCGGCCCCCGACCCGAACGTGAGCTCGGCGGTGGTCGCGACCTTCTTCGTCGGCGAGGACCCCGGCGGCGGCGGCGGTGGTGGGCCGATCGGCGACGTGGACGGCGACGGCCGCGTGGACGGCGCCGACCTGGTGGCCTTCGCCCTGCGCTTCGGCGCCGAGGAGGGCGACGGCCGCTACGAGGCGACCTACGACTTCGACGGCAACGGCGTCATCGACGGCGACGACCTGGCCCTGCTGGCCCTCGACTTCGGCCAGAGCTGAACGACTCCGAAGCTGAACGACTCAGGACGACGCCCGCCCGCCGCTCGCTCCGGCGCCGGGCCGCTTCCACACCCGGCGCACCCATCCGGCGCCGTCGCGCAGCGCGCCCGCGTACTTCCCCACCTCGTAGTGCCCGACACTCCGGTCGATCGTCCGCAGCTCGATCGGCGCTCCCCGCTCGCGCAGGATCTCGACCGCCCGCTCGGTCGCCCGGTAGGGCACGATCTCGTCGCCCACACTGTGGATCACGTAGAGCGGCGTGTCGTCGAAAAGCTCCGTCCAGCTGCCGTCCGGCTCCTCGAGCAACGAGGCGACGTGTCCGCGCACCGTCTCGGGGCGGACGAAACGCTCCAACACCGGCACCGCCGCGATGGGGATCCCCGAGGTGAAGCCCCAGCGCCTCCGCGCCTGGAAGAACCAGGTCGCCATGCCCCCCAGGCTGAAGCCGGTCAGGACCGAGCGCTCCCGGTCCAGCGGCAACTCGGCCGCCAGGGCCGACAGCAGCGCCTCCAGACCGGCCTCCCCCTCCTCAGCGATCCACGGCGCCACCGCGTCCGGCGCCACCATCACCGCGTCCAGCGCGGCCAGACCCGGCACCACCAGGCGCTCGAGGAAGGAGGCGCCGTAGCCGCGGGGCGGAGCGTCGCCGGACCAGCCGTAGTGGAGGGCCAGGACGAGCGGCAGGGCGCGTCCCGGCCTGCGGCGCTCGGGCAGCGCCAGCGCGTACTCGAAGCTCCTTTCGGAGCCCGGATCGAGCGTTCGCCGCTCGAAGGTGTACGCGGGCATGGACACTGTCTCGGGGGACCTTTTCTGGAGCCGACGCGACGAGGCCGATTCAGCGGCGCACGAGGCCCACGAGGAAGAGCAGCACCACCGCGCCCGCCACCGCCGTCACCAGCGACCCGGCGAGCCCGCTGCCGCCGATGCCCAGGAGACCGAACAGGAAGCCGCCCAGGACCGCGCCCACGACGCCGACCACCAGGTTGCCCACGAGGCCGAAGCCCCGACCCTTCATGATCTGACCGGCGATCCAGCCGGCAGCGAGGCCGATCAACAGGAACCACAGCAAGCTCATCGTCGGGGGTCTCCTCGGTCGTTCACGGTTGCCGGGAGGATAGCGCAACGAATCCCGGCCGGGGCTCCCCCCGCCGCGGGGGCTCGCTCGGGTCGGCGCAGCGAGCTCGACACCCCCCTACCGTCCTCCCCGCAGCGCCCCCAGCACGCGTCCGGCCAGCTCCCGGTCCTCCTCGTCGAACCCGAGGAGCCACAGCAGGGCCCAGAAGGCGAGGCCCGAGGCCGCCAGACTCGCGATGGCGTCCAGCGGCGCCGGGACCACGCCGGAGGCGACCGTCACCCAGGCCGCCCCCGCGGCGCCTACCGCGGCCGCCAGCCCCTTCAGGTACCGCCGGTCCCAGGGCCACAGCCCGAGACTCCGGCGCGCCGCGACGAGGCCCGAGCCGAACAGGATGCCCACCGAGAAGGTGGTCGCCACGGCGGCGCCCACCAGTCCGAACCGAGGGATCAGGAGCATGTTGAGCCCCACGTTGCCGGCCAGGGCCGACGCCGAGGCGGCGAGCCAGACGTTTTGGCGCCCACTCATGATCAGCAGGAAGCCGACGGCGCCGGTCGACAGGTTGAAGAGCTGCCCCGCGCACAGGATCAGCATGGGCGCGACCCCCTCCTCGTAGCCCGCCCCGAGAAGTGCCAGGAGCTCGGCCGGCGCCACCGCCACCATCGAGAAGACCGGCAGGCACAGGTACAGCCCCCACTTGGTCGTGACCTTGAACAGCCCGTCGAGACGGTCCGTCTCCCCGCGATGGTGGAGGTCCGCGATCATCGGCGCGAAGATGCCGTTGAAGGAGTTGAGGACGAGGGCGAAGAGCAGCGACACCAGAGCGGCCGCGTTGTAGACGCCGGTGGCCTCGTCCGACAGGTAGGCGCCCACCAGCAGGACGTCGATCCACAGGGCGAAGAGGGAGAGCACCCCGGCGAGCGCGGTGGGCAGCGAGAAGGCGAGGAGCCCGCCCACGGGCACGGAGCGACGCTCCGCCCCGGCGAGCCACCCCGGCACCAGCCGCCCCAGGAGCGCGACCCCCACCACGAAGGCGCAGGCCTGGGAGAGGACCGTCGCACCCACGACCCCGGAGAGGCCGAGGCCCAGCGCCAGAGCGATGGCCACGCCGGTGACCTGGACGACGGGCTGGGAGAGGTCCTCGGCGATCACGCTCGCGCGCATCGTCTGACTGGCGCGGGTGCACGCGGCCACCACCCGCAGGCCGGCCAGCAGGACGAGCCCCGGGGCCAGTCCGAGGAGCACGCGCTCCAGGTCGGGGCTCTCGAACACCTCCAGCGCGAGCCACCGGGAGCTGGCCGCCAGGGCCGCCGCCAGGCCGAGCCCCACCGCCAGCGCGATCCCCACCGAACGCCGGAACAGGCCGCGCAGCCCCGCCCGATCGTCCGGCCAGAAGCGGGCGCCCCAGCGGATCACCCCCTGGTCCAGCCCGAGGGTGGCCAGGATCCCGAGGATCAGGACCACCCGCCAACCCATGCTGAAGACGCCGAAGGCCGCCCGGCCCAGCGTCCGGGCCACCAGGAACTGGACGAGGAAGCCCGTCGCTCGCCCGGCGACCCGGCCCACGAGGAGCGTCGAGGCGCCACGGGCCAGGGTGCCGGTGTCGCCGCCGGGGGCGGGCGCGGACGGGGGGGCTGGGCTCACGGGTCGGCTCGGTCGATGGGGCCGGCCGGAGAGGCCGGCCGGGGGAGCTCGGGAGGCGCCGATCATACCTCCGGCGACGGCGTCCGACGGTCACGGGCGGGGCCGGATCCTGGGTTATGCTCGTCCCATGACGCCACTCGACGACTCCCCACGCCCCGGCGCCCGACCCTCCGACCCGTGGGCCGTGCCCGTGCTCGAGGGAGCGCCGGCGCTCATCACCGGGGCCGGCACCGGGATCGGAAGGGCCCTGGCGCTCGCCCTGGCCGGTCGCGGCATGCGGGTCGGCCTGGTCGGCCGTCGGGAGGAGGTCCTGCGCGACACGGCCTCGGCCGTCGCGGACGAGCGCCGCGCGGTCGTCCTGCCGGCGGACGTGACCTCGGAGGAGGACACCGAACGCCTGCTGGCGGCCGTCGCCTCCGAGCTCGGAGCGCCGGAGGTCCTCGTGCACGGAGCCGGTCGCCTGCACCACGGATCGATCGCGGACACCCCGCTCGACGAGCTCGAGACCGAGGTCGCCGTCCACCTCCTGGCGCCCCATCGCCTGACGCGGGCGCTCCTGCCGGGGCTGCGGAGAGCCCGGGGGCAGGTCGTGGTGATCAACTCCAGCGCGGTCTTCGACGTCCGACCCGGCTTCGCGGCCTATTCGGCGACCAAGGCGGCGCTCCAGGCGTGGACCGACGGCCTGCGCGCCGAGGAGAACCAGCACGGCGTGCGGGTGCTCGCCGTCTTCCCGGGACGCACCGCCACCCCGATGCAGGAGCTGGTCTACCGGATCGAGGGCCGCGAGTACCACCCCGAGCGGCTGCTCCAACCCGAGGACGTGGCGGCCGCCATCGTGCAGGCCGTCGAGCAGCCGCGGACGGCCGAGATCACGGACCTCCGGATCCGCCCCTTCCTCGAGGGGTGAGGCCGGGACGGGACGCGCCATGGCCCCCTCCCGCGGCGCCCCCGACGCCCTCCTCGTGCTGTCGCCCCACCCGGACGACGGGCCGCTCTCGTGCGGCGGCCGCCTCGCCCGCGCGGCCCGGGCCGGCGAGCGCGCGGGCATCCTGACGATCTTCGCCGGCTCGGAGCCCGTCACGAACCTTTCTCCGCTGGCCGAGAGGCTCCATCGCCTGTTCGGCCTGCGCGAAGACGTCGTCGCTCATCGGCGCGACGAGGACCGGTCGAGCGCGGCGGCCCTCGGCGCCCACATCGAGCACTGGGACCTCCTCGAGGGCATCTACCGCTCCGACCCCGACAGCCAGCGGCCGCTCTACCCCGGCCTCGACGCTCTGTTCGGTCCTCTCCACCCGTTCGACGAGCCGTTGATCGGCGTGGTGGCGCGACGCCTGGCCGAGCTGCCCCACGCGGCCCTCGTGCTGGCCCCCCTGGCCGCCGGTGGCCACGTCGACCACATCCTGGTGCGGCGCGCCGCGGAGCGCGCGTTCGGCTCGCGCCTGGCGTACTACGAGGACTACCCTTACGCCGAGCGCCGGGGGGCCGTCCGAAAGGCGCTACATCGTCAGGAGCCGGATCCTCGGGAGCCGGATCCTCGGGAGCTGGATCCTCGGGAGCTGGGGAACCGGGGCGAGTGGCGCGAGGAGGTGGCCGAGCTCGAGCCGGGCGTGCTGGACCGCAAGGTGGAGGCGATCGCCGCCCACCGCTCCCAGATGCGGGCGCTGTTCAAGCTGGCGTTCCTGATGCCGATCCGGGTGCGCCGCTACGCGCGGAAAGTGGGCGGCGAGCGGATCTGGCGACGGGAGACGCCCTGACCAGGAGCGACCCCCGATGTCGTCGCCGTTCAGCTCCACCCCGCTCAGCGATTGCCGTCTTCGGTCGCGGAGACCGGCCAGCGAACGAAGCCGGCCAGCTCGAAGTGGCGGTCCCCCTCCACGACGCCTCTCACTCACCCGGGGGGCTCGCGCCGCGGAAGCGCGACGCGGGCCCAGTCGCCGTGCGACAGCTCCCGGGTCGCGAACTGCCACACCACCACCGTCTTCGCCGCCAGGCGGTCGTCGCCCGCCGCGAGCCGCCGGGCCAGGGCCTCCCGGGTGGCCCGGGGACCGCCGGCGTTGACCGCGACGCGATCCACCGGACGCCCGAGGTGGAACGCGAGCTGCTCCGCCAGGCCGGCGCCGGTCCCCCAGCGCAGATCGTCGTCGGAGTAGATGTTGGTGAAGCTGTCGCCCAGCAGCAGGACCCGGGCCGCCGGGTCGGGGCGCCAGGGGTCGCCGCGGCCGTCGAGCACGGTCTGGAGCTCCACCGACTGCGCCGGCGGTCCCGCCCCGGCAGGGAGCCGCAGCATCTCCGCGATATCGCCGCGGCTCTCGGCGGTGGCGGGTCGGCGGTAGAAGGCCAGCGGGTCGGCGGGGCCCAGGACCGCACCGTAGGCGGCCTCCAGGTGGCCCGCCAGCTCTTTCGCCACCGCGTCGACAGCCTCCGGGGTCCAGTGGGTGTCGGTGGCCAGGTACTGGGGCTCCACGGCCGCCCGGCCCGCGAGGAGCGGCGCCGAATCGAAGACCGGCACGCCGGCCGCCTCCAGGCGCTTCACCCACTCGTCGAACGAGGGGTTGCGCAGCGGCGGGCCGCCGGGCCGATAGCGGCCCGAGAGCGTCTCCGGCTGGATCGCTGGCTTCACCGGCGTCGGCATCGCCAGCAGGGAGATCCCACGCTCGGCGAGCTGGTCCCGCAGCCCCAGGATCGCCGGCAGCGGGTCCGGCGACGGCGGCGCCTCCCAGGCCTCGCCGCCCGCCCGCCGCGCCTCCAGCACGCGAGGATCCAGGAACCCCGGTCCCACCACGTGGTCCACGTCGGCCCGGAAGTGCAGCCAGCCCCCGCGCCCGGGGTGGACCCGCTCGTTGGCCAGCCGCAGCCACCGGAGCGTCCAGGCCTGCACCGGCGGCACCAGCCGCTCCCGCACCCAGGACCCCTCCCGCACCTCGTCCTCGAAGGCGTCGATCCCCCGCTGCAGCTCGCGATTCGTCGCGAAGAAGCCGTCCGCCTCCCCCGCCACCCGCACCGCCCCGGCCAGCACGCCCCACGGCGACGCGAGCTCGCCGCGGACGACGTCGATCGCCGGCACCACCACGATCGTCGCCAGGAACCACCCCACCATCGCCCACGCCGCCGGCCGCGAGACCGCCGTGTCGCCGACCTCCCGGAGCGCCTGCCGCGCCCGCTCGTCGCGGATCGTCCCGCCCTCTGTTCTGTCTCCAAACTCCATACCGCTCATGGACTCCCCGGGAAGCCCGCCCTTCGCGCCAAACCTCGCGACGAGAGCGCGTAGATGGCCGCTATGACGGGCACCCGCAGCGAATCCCGACTGAGGCGTATCTGGAAGATACGTCGCAGGGAGAGATTCGTGAGGACGCCCGTCAGAGTGGTCATATCCGCGCTCGTAGTCGAGGTTTGGTGCGAAGGGCGGGCTAGAAAATGAAGTAGATGAACGGGTTGAACTCCTGCGTCGCGAGGGCCGCCAGGGAGAGCCAGAGCAACCCGCCACAGGTGGCGACCCGCCACGCCGGCAGCCGCCGCGTCCAGTCCCAGGTCTGGGGTGCGGCCCACACCACCAGGGCGGCGACCGAGACCGCGAGCATCGCCCACGGCTGCCAGAGGGTCGCCCCCACCAGCCCCGCCGCGGGGTGGCCCGCCGACGCGCCGAAGAGGCTCCCCAGGTAGCCGATCGCCCGGGGCAGCGACTCCGCGCGGAAGAAGACCCACGCCAGGGTTACCAGGGCGAACGTGCCGGCGACCCGCAGCGGCCGGGGCAGCCCCGCGAACACACCCTCCCTCCCGCGGGCCCGCTCCACCGCCAGGAGACCGCCGTGGATCCCTCCCCAGATCACGAAGTTCCACGACGCCCCGTGCCACAGCCCGCCCAGGAGCATCACCAGCGCCAGGTTGAAGTAGGTGCGGGCCGGGCCCCTGCGGTTGCCGCCCAGGGGGATGTACAGGTAGTCGCGCAGCCAGGTCGAAAGCGAGATGTGCCAACGGCGCCAGAAGTCGGTGATGGAGTCCGCCCGGTACGGCGAGTCGAAGTTCTTGGGGAAGGCGAACCCCAGGAGGAGGCCCAGCCCGATGGCCATGTCCGAGTAGGCCGAGAAGTCGAAGTAGATCTGGAACGAGTAGGCCCCGAGGCCGAGCCAGGCGTCGGCCGTCACCAAGGAGCCGGCGTCGAACGCCAGGTCGGCCACCCGCCCGCAGGGGTTCGCCAGCAGCACCTTCTTGGCCATCCCCAGGCTGAAGAAGGCGGCACCCCGCGCCATCTTCTCGAGGGAGTGGTGCCGCTCCCGGAGCTGGTCCGCCACCTCGGAGAAGCGCAGGATGGGACCGGCCACGAGCTGGGGGAAGAGCGAGACGTAACAGGCGAAGTCCACGAAGCTGCGCAACGCGACGGCACGACCACGGTAGACGTCGATGGAGTAGCTCATCGACTGGAACGTGTAGAAGCTGATCCCCAGGGGCAGCGTCACGCGCAGCGAGGTCTCGAGACCCGGCAGTCCGATCGCCGCGGCGAAGGTGTCCATATTGTCGACGGCGAAGTTGAAGTACTTGAAGAAGCCGAGGAACGAGAGGTTGCCCACCACCGAGACGGCCACCGCCCAGCGCTGGGCGCGGCTCCTCGGGCCGCCCGGCTCCAGGGGCTCGAGCGGCTCGCTCCACGGCCCGCGCCACGCCCCGGCCAGGGTCAGCCCGCAGACGTAGTCGATAGCCGTCGACGTCAGCATGAGCAGGACGAAGGCGGGATTCGCCCAGCCGTAGAACAGGTAGGAGAGGAGCGTCAGCCCGAGGTGCTTGCCGCGCCGGGGCAGGAGGGCGTAGACCGCCAGCGCCAGCGGCAGGAAGAGGTAGACGAAGAGGTGGGAGGAGAAGACCATCTCGGCATCCGGGGCACCCGGGGCATCCGGGTGGGAAGCGTAGCGCGGCCGCCGGGAGGCGCCTCAGCCGCCGCCCACGACCTCGGCCTCGACCGCGTAGTACAGCGGCACCCCGGGCGCCGGCTCCAGCGTGTCGCTGACGAACACCGCCTCGAGCTGCTCCTGGGCCGCGAACGACTCGAGCACGAGACGCTCCCGGGAGCCCGCGCGCAACCGCGCCGACGGCAGGGTCTCGCCGTCCTGGATCGCCCAGAGCGCGACCCGGATCCGCCCGGGCGCCTCGCCCTCGATCCGGCTCTCCACCCGGTACTCGACGACCGCGAGGGCTCGGCGATACGGCGTGATCTCGTCGAGCGTCGGGACGCGCGATCCCGCGCCGCGCTCGGCCAGGACGACCGTCCGCTCCACCGCGCTCCGGGTCGCTAGGAGCCGCCGGTAACGCGACGCGTCCTCGGCCGCTTCCCCGGGCGTCAGCACCCGGCCCCAGACGCCGATCCCCTCGAGATTCCCGCTCCAGGGCTCCTCGCCGTCGGGGCGCGCGCCCAGCGCCAGCGTCCGCTCGCGCCAGGGGAAGAAGTCGCCGGTGATCTCGCCGCTCTCGGCGGCCGGCCGGCCGTCGAGGTAGAGGAGGGTGCGACCCGGCGTGTAGCTCACGGCGACGTGGCGCGGACCGTCGGCCGCGTCGAGGGGCGCCAGGGCCGCCCGCTGCAGCGAGCCCGGCCCGCGAGCCTTCACGCGCACCGAGAAGACGAGCCGGCCCCCCCGCACCTCCAGGACGAAGTTCTCCAGCCCGGCGACCCCCGAGGCCACCAGGACCCCGTCGCGGCCGGACCCGTGGGCCACGAGCGCCAACGACAGCTCGTTGGCCGCCCGGGCTCCCGCCACGACGGCGGCGGACGAGGCGTCGTCCGCCACGAACACGCCCTCGCCCACGACCAGCGCGCCGTGGCGGTCCACCCGCGCCCGGCCCCGGGCCTCCAGGGTCGTCGCCCGGTCGGGGCCGCCGCCCGGCGCCGCCACGGTGTTCGGGGCGCCGGCCGTGCGCCACTCCAACAACAGGTCGTCCCGGTTCGACGGCCAGACCGGGGGCTCGATCTCGAGGATCGTAGCGGGCATCCGGTTCGCGGGCGCCGCCCGGTCCCGGACGCCGTCGAGGGTCAGGCGATCGAAGCGGGTGAGGGCGTCGGACGGCCGCAGGAGGAGGGTGCGGCCGTCCTCCGTCGTCCCGTCCACGCGGAGTTCGAGCCCGGAGGCCAGCGACGCCTCGACTCCCCTGGCGGAGACCGGCTCGTCGAAGGTGACGTCGATCCGCCTCCCCCCCTCGGCCAGGGCCACCCGCTGGGGCTCCGGCGGCGCGGCCGGAGCCACGACCACCAGGCCGCGCAGCGTGCCCCGGGGGCCCGACGCGCTCAGCGGCCAGCGTCCCGCGCGCTCCCAGGTCGCCTCTAGGACCGGACCCTCCGCTCTCCTGCCGTCTCCGAGGTCCCAGCTCCAGCCCTCGTCGGCGCCGGCCCCGGCCACCTCGAAGCGGGCGGTGAGGGGCGCCTCCCCCCGGGCCTGACCGAGCGCCAGGGGCGCCAGCCAGGCGTCGGGGAACCGGTCGGTGGCCGGGTCGCGGGTGATCCGCACCGGCGGCCCGATCAGCTCCAGGGTCTCGGGGTCCGTCTCGGCCACGAAGACCTCGTAGTCGGCGGAGAAGTGGTCGTGGTCGCCGTCCGAGGCCGCGAACGCCAGGAGACGACCGTCGCGCGACGGCATCGGGAAGTAGAGGTAGCCGAGACCGTCGGGCAACCGCGCATCGCTCTTGCGCACCAGGTCGCGGGTGGCCCCCGACGCGAGGTCGAGACGCCGGATCGGACCGCCCGCCCCCGCGATCCACAGCCCCCACCGTCCATCACCGCTGAACACCGCCTGGCAGCCTCCCAGGGGCGCCCGCTCCGCCACTCTCCGGGCGTCCGCGTCGTAGGGCGAGAAGCGGGCGAGGCCGTCGACCGCCCAGGAGAGGGTCGGATCGAGCAACCAGCCGCCCGAGGCCTTCGGCTCCACCGTGAGGACCGTCTCGGCGCCGGTCGCCACCTCGAGGCGCCGACTTCGGTGGTCGGCGCCGATCCGAACCAGCGAGGCGTCGTCGAGCCACACCACCGCCCGGTGCTCGTGGTAGGTGCGGGACGCTTCGGCCAGGGGGAGGTCGTCGGCCTCGGCGGCGCCGATCCAGCGCAGCTCCCCCACCCGTCCGTCTCCCGGGTAGCCCCGGCCGCCCGTGGGAAACCGCAGATAGGCGACGCGCTCGCCTCCCGGCGCGATCTGGGCGCAGCAGTGGTCGAAGCCCGGGGTCTCGGGGGTGAGCTGGACCGGATCGCCGCCGGCGAGGTCACGCCTCCACAGCCGCCAGGCGCCGGAACGGTTCGACTCCCAGACCACGAAGCCCTCCCCGAGGGACGGCGGCCAACCCCCCGGCGCCCCGGCCGCGGCATCGGTCCCGGGGTTCGCCGCCGGACCGGTCGACGCCGACGGCCCCTCGCCGTCCGCGCCGCAGGCGACCAGGGCCAGGAGGACGAGCAGCAGGGCGGCGGGAAGACCCGAGGCGGCGTGCCTCACAGGTACCCCCCTCACAGGTACCCCAACGCCTCGAGCGCCTCGATCTCCTCGTCGCTCAACGCGACCGTCTCGGTGACGGCGCCCCGCGTCTCCTCCATGCGCGCGAGGAACACGTCCAGGCGCCCCGAGAGGTCCTCACAGATCTCCCCCGCGCACGCCATCGGCTGCAACTCGTCGGGATCGGCCCCGAGGTCGAAGAAGGCCGCGCCGCCGTCCGGGAAGCGGATCAGCTTGTGGGATCGGGAACGCACCGCCGTCCCCTCCGTGCTCTCGGTGAAGACCAGGTCGCGCCCTTCGCCCCTCCCCTCCAGGGGCGGCACCAGGCTGACGCCCTCGGCCTGGGGCAGGGGCGGCAGGCCCGCCCAGTCCAGGAGGGTCGGAGCCAGGTCGATGAGGCCCGCCAGGGGCGCCACCCCGGCGACGACGCGTTGGCGCAGGCGCTCCGGCAGACGGATCACCATCGGCACCCGCGCCACCTCCTCGAAGGGGGCGAAGCCGTGCTGCAACCGCTCGTGCTCCCAGAAGCCCTCGCCGTGGTCCGCCGTCACGACCATCAGCGTCTCCTCCCAGAGGCCCCGGGCCTTCAGGTCGTCGACCAGCTCGCCCAGGGCGGCGTCCGTGTAGGCGACCTCTCGGTCGTAGCGGTTGCGGAGCGCCCGGAGCAGGCGCGGGTGCATGTTCTCCCGCGCCCAGTCGTCCGCGTCGAGGGCGCGATCCGGCGGCGGAACACGGAAGTGGACCCGGCCGAAGGCGTCCTTGTGCCGGGGCAGGGTCCGCGTGTACGGCCAGTGGGGATCGAAGTAGTGGATCCAGGCGAAGATGCGCTCGTCGCCGACGTGATCGAGCCACTGGCCCAGGGCCTGGTTGAGCTGGAAGGCGCTCGTCCGCTCCAGCCAGCGGTAGTGGTTGAAGCCCTGGTCGAACCGGTGCCCCTCTGTGAGGTGGAGCTGGTTCACCACCGCTCCGGTCGCGTACCCTCCGGCCCGGAACGCCTCGGCCAGCGTCTCCCACTCCTCCCCCAGCACCTGGCTGCGCAGCTCGCCCTTGTCCTCCAGGCTGGCCCGTTGGATCCCGTGTTGCGACGGGTAGAGCGACGTGAACAGGGTCGCCATCGACGGCTTCGTCCACGTCGCCTGCGGCACCGCCGTGAGCGTCACCCCTTCCGCCGCCAGGGCGTCCAGGTTCGGCGTGAGCTCCCGCCGGTACCCGGCCGTCCCCGTGCGATCCGCCCGCATCGCGTCGACCACCACGAGAAGGACGACGCGCGGCGGCTCGGGCGGCGGCCCGAGCGACGACCCGGGGCGCTCGGCCGATGGCCCGGCGCAACCCGCCGGCGTCCAGGCCACGAGGGTCGCGGCGACGGCAGCTCGGAGGATGGGGGCTCGGAGGATGGGGGTCGCGATCGGGGTCATGGGGCTCGAGCCTCTCGGCTCGCCCAGCATAGTCGGACCGGAGGAGGACCCGCACCGGACCCGGACGTCGCTAGCAGCCCGTGGTGAAAGGCGAGACGCGCTGCGAGCGGCGCTCTCGCTCGCGCCTGACTTCCACCACGGGCTGCTAGAGGTAGCCGAGAGCCTCCAGGAGCTCGATGTCCTCCGGGTCGATCGCGACCGTCTCGGGCCGCTGGTCACGGGTCGCGCGCATCCGCCCCTCGAAGGCGTCGAGCCGCGCCACGAGCTCCTCGCACTCGCCCTCGCACGGCAGCGGACGGGTCTCCCCGGGATCCGCCGCGAGATCGTAGAACTCCAGTGTGCCGTCGAAGCGTCGGATCAACTTCCCGTCGCGACTCCTGACGGCGCGGCCGGTGGCGGTCTCCGAGAAGTGCACGCGCATCCGGGCGGCGGCCACCGACAGGGCAGGCGCGAAGCTGAAGCCCTGGGCGTGCTCCGCCGGGGGCAGCCCCGCCAGCTCCAGCAGGGTCGGCAGCAGGTCGATGAGGGCGACCCGGGGGCGGCCCACCGGGCGCGGCCGGTCCTCGGGCAGTCGCACGACCATCGGCACGCGCATGAGCTCGTCGTACGGCAGGTAGCCGTGCTGGAGCTTGCCCCGCTCGCCGAAGCCCTCGCCGTGATCCGAGGTCACGACGAGGACCGTGTCGCGCCAGAGATCGAGGTTCCGCAGACCGTCGACCAGCTCGCAGATCGCGCGGTCGGCGAACGCCACCTCGAGGTCGTAGCGACGACGGAGCCGCCGCAGCACCTCGGCCGCGTCGTTGTCGAGGATCCACTCCTCGAGCAGCCTCCCCACCCGGGGCACTCCCTCGGGCAGCTCCACCTCCGAGGCCGGGGGATGCTCCCCGGGCAGGAAGCGGCTGTAGGGCCAGTGGGGGTCCAGGGCGTGGACGTAGCCGAAGAAGGGACGATCCCCCGGGACGACCTCCTCCTCGAGCCACCGGAGAAAGAGCTGGTTGAGCTCGAAGGCATCCTTCCCCCGGACCCAGTCGTAGCGATCGAACCCCTGGTCGAAGTGGAACCGGGGCGACAGATGGACCTGATTGACCGCCGCGCCGGTGGCCCAGCCGGCCGCCTGGAAGTACTCCGCGAGTGTGGTCCAACGGGTGCGCAGGATCTCGGCCCGCAGGCTGCCCTCGCTCTCCACGCCGACCCGCCAGATCCCGTGCTGGGTGGGGTACAGGGAGGTGAAGAGGCTGGCGACGGACGGCTTCGTCCAGGTACTGCTCGCGAAAGCCTCGAGGCTCACGCCCTCCTCGGCCAGTCCGTCGATGCACGGCGTCAGGGAGCGGGGATCGCCGTTGACACCGAGACGATCCCAGCGCAGGGCGTCGAGAACGACGACGACGACGTTCGGCTGGCGGGCGGCGGACGAACCCGCCGCGTGTCGCCCCCCGGTCGAGCCGCTCCCGCCGCCGTCTCTCCCGCCGCAGGCGGCGAGTGCGATCAGCGCCAAGGCGACGGCGAGGTGTCGACCCGGAAGAGTCGGCCAGCGCCCACGCCCGGCGGGTCGTCGGTCCGAAAAGCGCACAACAAAAGTATTCTACTCTCCCACCGCGGCCGGCCTCGTCGCCGCCGTCACACGCTCCGTCCCGGCACCCTGTCGCTCCTCGACGGCCTCCTCCACGACCGTGACGACACCCTCGCCCAGAGGCTCGCCGTTGCGCTCGGCGAACCAGGTCACGCCCTCGAGGACGAGATCCACCACCAGCCGGTACCGGCCGGGCTCTTCGGGCCAGTGGATCTCGACGAAAGCGTCCGTCGTCCGCCCGGGATGGACCCGTTCCGGCAGGGGGGTCCGAAGCCCTTCGATGGTCCGTGCCGGATCGTCGACGTCCGTCAGTCGGTAGGAGAGGAAGACGGACTGCACACGGTCGCTGGCCCAGAAGCGCCGACCGTCGTTGCGCACCCTCAACGGAATCCGCTCGACCCCGCCCGCGCTCGCCCGCTCCGGCAGCTCGAGCGCCAGCACGGTCCGGTCGAAGATCCTCGACGGGATGCGGTACGGCCCCAGGTAACGCAGCTCGGCCTGCGCCGGTCGGCCGTCGGGCGTGCGAACCGAGAGCCGGAAGGTCCGAGCGTAGAACGGGTCACCGGCCTCCCACCAGAAGGGGTGGCGGCGCCAGGCCGCGGACGGCAGGAAGCGGACCTCCCCGTTGACGCCCCCGACCCGGGATTCCAGGCGCTCGACGGTCCGTCTCTTCCAGTCGCGGTATTCCACCAGGATCTCGGGAGCGTCGCTGTGGACGACGAAGCGCATCGCGCCGTGAGGCCGCTGACTTGCCACCAGGAGCTCGGCGGGCAGATCGCCGGAACGAAGGAGGAAGCTCCAGTCGCCGACCTGCGCCCAGGGATCGACGAAGCGCACGAACTCGTCGGACCAGTAGCGGTCCCGCCGCCCGTCGATGGCCGAGGCCGTGGACTCGTAGGGCAGCCAGCGGAAGACGCCCCGGTGGGCATGCCCCTGACTCGAGGGATCCAGCTCCCCGGCCGTCCACTGGGAGAGCAGGGCCGAGCCGAAGACGGCCGCGGCGCAGCCGCCGACCACGAGCCAGGCCCGGCGCCCGGGCAGGCGGTCGACCGCCAACAGCAGCAGCGGGTAGAAGGCCAGGAAGTAGCGGTTGCCGATGAAGCCCTCGCCGCCGAAGTAGTTGCGCGGCATCCAGACGACGTAGAAGACGGCGCCGGCGGTCGCTCCGGCGAGCGCCAGCCAGGCGAGCCGGTCTCCCGTCCGCAAGCCCGCGAACACGAGGAGCGCCGCGGCCGGAAAGTAGACGAGGAGACCCGTGTGGCGCCCCACCAGGAAATAGAGCGCCGAGTAGAGGCTGACGGCGGGCTCGAGACGCGGCACCACACCCAGGGAGTGGGTGGCGCGTCCCTCCTTGAACTGGGCCAGGGCCTCCTCGGCGCCGTCGCCGGCCGGGTAGCCGGTGGTGACGTCGAAGCTGGCGCGCTCCGCCTTGTACGGGACGGCGACACCCGTGAGGAGCTGATTGCCGCCGGTGACCACGAGAAACGCGAGGAGGGTCGCCCCGGCGGCCAGGGCCGCTCGACGGGGACGACCCACGGCGAGGAGAACCGCGACGACGGTGGCGGCCACGAGCCCGTTCGGGTACCGGGTGAAAGTCAGGAAGCCGAGCAGGGCGCCGCCGAGAGCCGGTCCCCAGGGACCGTCCAGCAGACGGTCGAGACGGCCTGCCCGGCCCCGGGTTCGGGGGCGGACGCCCCCGACGGCCAGAACCCCGCCGGCCAGGGAGAGGGCCGCCTGGAGCGCGTCGCTCATCGACCAGGCCACGTAGGCCGGCAGGGCCCCGAGAGCCACGAACCCCACCACCGTCAACGCGGCCACGCCCGGCGGGGCGCGGCGGCAGAGCCAGCCGAAGGCGAGCCCCAGGGCCACCGCCAGCGCGAGGCCGTTGAAGACCAGAAGACCGACCGTTCCGCCGACACGCTGGAACGGCCCCGCCAGGAGGGCGTAGAGCCCGGGCTTCGAGTAGCTGATCCGTCCGTCCTCCGCCCGCTGCAGGATGACGACCTGCAGCCCGCGGTGCCCCAGCGCTTCGAGGCGGCCCCGATCCTCGGGGCCGAACTCGAGGTCGCCGTCGCGGCCGATGCTCTCCGCCATCGCCCGGTAGGTGCCCTCGTCGCCGGACCCCCGCAGGAGCGATCCACGAACGGCTCCGAGGGTCAGGAAGGCCAGCAGCGAAGCCAGGCCGAGGACGAGCGCGAGTGCTCCCGGTTTCACGGACGGGCCCTTCCGCGCGGTCCGGCTCCCGCCCACCGCCGCGGGCGATGCGGGGCTTGCAGCTCCTGCGGTGGGTATCCCTTCACGGGTCGTCCTTCAGGGCCTGTCCTTCATGGGCTGTCCTGACGAGCTCGCCCGAGCGGCCGGGCGACGGACGGGGAGCAACTCCGGCGCGCAGAGTAGCAGAGGCGCCGGGGCGCGCGCAGGCCCCGGCGCCCTGCGCTACACTGCCCGACCCATGAGTCGTGGCCTCCGCCTGGGCCTCTGGTGCCTCGCCCTCTTTCTCGTTCTCGCGCCGCTCACCGCCGGCAAGCCGGGCCTCCCGCCCACGCTGAAAGCGGACGAGCCGGCCTACTACCTCATGGCCCTCTCCCTGGGTCACGACGGGGACCTGCGCGTCGACGAGGGAGACCTCGAGAGGCTGGTCGCGGAGTATCCGTACCTGCCCACGCGCAACCTGATCCTCATGACGCGGGACGGCTGGCGTACCGTGTTCTACGGCAAGCCGCTGGCCTATCCGCTGATCGCGGCCCCCGCGGCCCGTTGGTTCGGCGCCAACGGCCTGGTCTCGCTGAACATGGCCCTGTTCCTGGCGATGATCGCCATGGGCGTCTCCTACCTGCGGCGCTGGAACTCGGGAGCGGTGGCCCTGATCTTCGCCGCGGGCTTCTTCTTCCTGAGCTCGGCGTTCGCCTACGTCTTCTGGCTGCAGCCGGAGATCTTCAACATGGCCTCCGTGATGGCCAGCCTCTGGCTGGTCTTCCGGCCGGGAGGACGCGAGCCCGAGGAGGCCGAGGCCAGCGCCTCGACCTGGAGGATCCTGGCGTCGGGGGCGGTGCTCGCCCTGGCCGCCTACAACAAGCCGGTGCTGGCGGCCATGGGACTGCCCGTGGTCGTCCTCCTGTGGCGCGGAGGCGGGGTGCGCCGGGTCGCCACCTGGATCGCCGGCTTCGCGGCGGCCGGTCTCCTGCTGGTCGCGATCTCCACCGGGCTGACCGGGCAGGCCTCCGCCTACCTCGGCGCCCAACGCGGCGGCACCCAGGTGATCGACCCGACCGTCATGCCGGTCGAGCCCATCGACATCCCCCAGGGCGAGAGACCTTCGACGGCCAACTCCTGGACCTGGATCTTCCGCGTGCCGGACCTGGATGCCGGCGAGGTCGCGAAGGACGTGGGCTACTTCCTGTGGGGGCGCCACACCGGCCTGTTCCTCTACATGCCCTTCGCGCTCCTGAGCCTGGTGCTCTTCCTCCTCCACGGGCTGCGCTCCCTGCCCCGCTGGTCGAACCTCCTGGCCCTGATCGCGGTGGCCGCCTTCTTCCTGCTCTGGATCCCGTTCAACTGGCACGGCGGCGGCGGCTTCGTGGGCAACCGCTACTTCGTCAACGTCTACCCGGCCTTTCTCTTCCTGGTCACCCGCGTCAGGCCCCGCGCGATCCTGCCCGTCGGTTACGCGCTGGCCGGGCTGTTCGTCGGAACGATCGTGTTCACGCCCTTCGGCGCGCCGGTGCCCTTCCCCACGCTCCAGGCCCACGTGCGCAGCGGGCTGTTCCACCTCTTCCCCCTCGAGCTCCCGATGCTGACCAAGATCCCCGGCTACCAGGGGACGAACCAGCTCGGCGTCCGCTTCGTCGGGCGCAAGGACGTCTTCGGGAGCCACGGCGACGAGATGTGGCTCCAGGGAGGCACCGAGTCCGAGGTGTGGGTGCGCAGCCGGGCGCCACTGACGCGATTCGTCTTCGGGGTCCGCTCGGAGGCGCCGGAGAATCGGGTCACCCTGGACCTGGCCGGAGCCGAGGGCACCCTGGAGTTCACGACCGACGGACCGCCCTTCCAGTTCGTCGCCCTCG
This sequence comes from uncultured bacterium, assembly GCA_905479655.1. Classification (GTDB taxonomy): domain Bacteria; phylum Acidobacteriota; class Thermoanaerobaculia; order Multivoradales; family JAHEKO01; genus CAJQNK01. The sequence continues at coordinate 31,416 of CAJQNK010000220.1, forward strand.
AGCCCGAGGGGCCGACCGAGGTGCTCCACGAGCGGAACGGAACGGAGTACCTCTACCGCTTCCTGGTCCATCCGCGGCGCGGCCGCATCCCTTCGCAACAGATCGAGCGCCTGGACGGCCGGGACTACCTGGGCGCGGCGCTGATCTTCTTCGGTCCGACGGATCCGAGAAGCCGGGATCTCTACGAGCTGGAGTGGGGCGACAGCGAGGTGCCGACGGAGATGGAGACCGGGGCTGTGCTCAGGATCCTCACGCGGGTCACCAACCTCAGCGCCGAGACCTGGATCTCCGACGGCCCCGCGCAGGTGAAGCTCGCCTACCACTGGCTCGACCAGGAGGGTTCGGTCGTCGTGCGCGACGGTGAGCGCACGAGCCTGCCGCACGATGTGCCGCCCGGGGGCTCGGTCGAGGTCGCGCAGATCATCCGGGTCCCGTCGAACCCCGGCTCGTACCAGCTCGAGCTCGACCCCGTCCTCGAGAACGTCTCCTGGTTCTCGGGACGCAACGACGGACGAACCGCACGCTATCCCGTCACGGCGGTCCCACCGGCGCCGTCCGAGACGGAGGAGGAGGCCCCTTGAAGGGACACCGGAGTCCTGGAATCGCCGCGCTCGCGGCCCTCCTCCTCCTGGCGGCCTGCGGCCCGGCGCCCGCCCCCGAGCCGGAGCCCGATCCCGCGGCGACGCCGCCCGCGCTCTCCGGAGCCGCCACGGATTGGAACGTGCTGCTCGTCTCCGTGGACACCCTGCGGGCCGACCGTCTCGGCGCCTGGGGCTACGACCGCCGGCTCACCAGCCCACGACTCGACCAGTTGGTGGCCTCCGGCACGCGTTTCGACCGGGCTTCCGCACCTCGGGCCATTACCTGGCCGTCGCTGGCCACGGTCCTCTCCGGGCTCTACCCGTCGGGCCACGGCGTGGTGCAGAACGGCTACGACCTCCCCGACGACGTGGAGACGATGCCGCGGATCCTCCACCGGGCCGGGTACCAGACCGGCGCCTTCCTCGGCAACATGTGCTCGGCCAACCACACCGGCTGGGACCAGTTCTTCTGCGGGGCGGGCAAGGACCCGGACGTCAACCGGGAGGCCTGGGAGTGGGCGAAGGGGATCGACCACCAGCGTCCGTTCCTGATGTGGGTCCACTACTTCGGCGCCCACTCCCCCTACTACAACGGCGGGGCCTTCCTGGGCGACCTCGTCGAGCCCGGGTACCGGGGCCCCGTGCACGCCAAGAAGGGCGCCCTCAACCGGATCATGACGGACGCCATCGACCTCGACGGCGAGGACCTGGACCGGCTCGACACCCTCTACGACGCCGCCGTCATGGGCACCGACGCCAACGCCGCCTCGCTACTGGACGCCCTGGGCTCCCTGGGCCTCCTGGAGAAGACGCTGGTCGTCTTCACCGCCGACCACGGCGAGGACCTCTACGACCACCACGGCTACATCTACCATGCCTGCTCCGTGTACGAGAGCGGCCTCCACGTGCCCCTCGCCTTCGTGGCCCCGGGCCTGATCCCGGCGGGCAGCGTCGCCCCGGATCCGGTCGAGCTGGGAGACATCCTGCCGACGGTGCTCGATCTCCTGGGCATCGAGGCGCCCGGACCCTTCCACGGCCGCTCCCGGGTGGCCGACCTCGAGGGCCGGCCCGAAGCGACGGAGCACGCCAGCTTCTCCCAGTACGGCGAGACCCGCATCCGCACGGCCCAGGCCGGGGACTGGAAGCTCGTCTCCAATCCCGACGACCACCTCCCCCGCTGCTTCGAGGGAGCGCCCCCGGACCTCTACCCCATCGAGACGGTCGAGCTGTACGATCTGGCGACCGATCCCGGCGAGACGACGAACCTCGCCGCCGATCACCCCGAGCGGGTGAGGGCCCTGCTGGCCCTCGTGGAGAGCCGATTCGCCGGCCTGACCGACCGCACGGCGGAGCAGGAGGTCCCCGAGGAGCTCAAGGAGGAGCTGCGGGCCCTGGGCTACCTGGTGGACTGAGGCGACGGGCGGACGACACGCCGTGTCGGGTCGGGAGGGAACGTCGGGGCGGTCGACTCCGGCCACGACCCCCGACGCCTACTCGATCTCGACATACCCGAGCGCCTTCAACTGCTCCCGCGTCTCCTCGTCCATGGTGCGTCCGTCGCCCGGGTCGGAGGCGTCCAACAGGACGGGGAAGCGCTCGGCCCCGTCCCACTCGGCCAGGGCGACCTGGAGACGGGCGAGCTCCTCGGGGTAGCGGTCGGCGACGTTGACGGTCTCGCCGGGGTCGGCCTCGAGATCGTAGAGCGCCCAGGGGACGTCGACCCCGCCGATCCAGCGGTTCTCCGCCCGCGTGGGCGCCAGGACGGCCTTGAACCGCCGGTCGCGGACGACCTTCTGCCACTTGCCGCCGGTGGCGTAGCCCGCCTCGGAGAAGGCCAGGCCGTCGCCACCGCTCTCCCGGCCCAGGAGCCTCGGGGTGAGGCTGGCCCCCTGCATCCAGCCGCCGTCGACCAGCTCGGCCCCGGACGCCTCCAGCAGCGTCGGGGCCAGGTGCAGCAGCTCGACCGGCTCTTCGTCGACACGGGGCTCGAGCACGCCGGGGAAGTGGAGGATCAGGGGCACCTTGAGGCAGGTCTCGAACGAGAATCGCCCGTGATCGAAGAAGTAGTGGTGCTCGCCCAGGGACTCCCCGTGATCGGAGGTCACCGCGGTGAGCGTCGACTCCATCATGCCGCGCTCGTCCAGGAATCCCAGGAGCTCGGCGATCTTCGAGTCCGTGTAGAGGATCTCCTCGTCGTAGCGCGCCACGTAGTAGCCCAGGTCCGTCCGGCCGTCCAGGACCTGGCTGTAGCCGATGCCCGTCATCTGCCGGCGCGGCGACTCCTCCGCCACGGCGATCTGCACCGTCGGATCGTGGTGCTCGTCGCCGACGAAGCGCCCGCGAAACGCCTCGGGCGGGGTGTACGGGGCATGGGGGTCCAGGTAGTGGATCCAGGCGAACCAGGGCCGCTCCGGGGCGATGGTCTCGAACGCCGCCATGGCCAGCTCGTTGATCGCCTCCGCGCCCGCCGGGTCGACACCCCGGCCCTTCTCCACCAGCTTCCAGCTCTCGAGGTAGGTGTCGAAGCCCTGGTCGAAGTGGAAGTCGCTGGCCACCGCTCCGTTCGCCACGACTCCCAACGTCTGGTAGCCGCGATCGTGCAGCTCCTCCGCCAGCATGCGGAACTCGAACGGGAGCGGAATCCCCACCTGGCGGACGATCCGGTTGTCCTTCGGGTAGGTGGAGGTGAAGATCGACGAGAACGAGGGGCCGGTCTTGGGCCACTGCACCGCCGTGTTCTCGAAGCGGACGCCCTCCGCGGCCAGCCGGTCCAGCGTCGGGGAGGTCTCGCGCTCGTAGCCGTAGGCGGAGAGGTGGTCGGCCCGCAGGGTGTCGATGGTCACCAGCAGGATGTTGGGCCGCTCGGGCCAGGGCGAGGTGGCCTCGCGCGGCGCGCAGGCCACGGCGAGCGACAGGCTCGCGAGAAGCAGACCGGCCAACAGCGTGACCGGAGCCGTTTTCCGGGGTCGGGCGTCGCGGGGAACGGGTCTGGGGTCGTCGATCATGGGTCGTGGGTCCTGGCCGGATTTCGGGATCGGTTTCGAGCTCGGGCCTCCGGGTCCGGAGCACCCGCGGGGAGAGCCGTCGGAAGGGGCCGGGGGCCTCGGTCGACGGCGGAGGCGGCGGCTGGCCGACGGACCGCCGGAAGCCCGGAACCATACCACGAGCCGCGGCCGATGGCCGTTCGCGCTGTGCTACCCTCCCGCCCCATGAGCGCGGCGAGAACGCCCAAGTCCGAGATGCCCGTCGTCATCCTCTGCGGCGGCCAGGGGACCCGCCTCCGGGAGCACACCGACACGGTGCCGAAGCCCATGGTGGAGATCGGCGGCAAACCGATCCTGTGGCACATCATGAAGATCTACGGCCACCACGGGCTGAACGACTTCGTGCTCTGCCTGGGCTACAAGGCCTGGGTCATCAAGCAGTACTTCCTGCGCTTTCACGAGATGATGCGCGACTTCACCATCTCCATGGACGGCAGCGCGCCGCCGCGGTTCCACAACCGGGCCGGCGAGGAGAGCTGGAAGATCCTGTGCGCCGAGACCGGCGAGGAGACGGCGACCGGCGCCCGGCTGTGGCGCGTGCGCGACTACGTGAAGGCGGACACCTTCCTCTTCACCTACGGCGACGCCGTCTCCTCGATCGACGTCGACGCGCTGCTGGAGTTCCACTGGTCGCAGGGCCGCGTCGCCAC